>CAJUFM010000001.1:0-48846 GCA_910585745.1 uncultured Eubacterium sp.
ATTTTTTCAAGAATAAGTTCATTTGGATTAAAAGACATAATATAGTTCCTCCTTAAAGTTGTATATTTTCAGACGGACCGGGAAAACTTTATTCCAGTTCTCCCAGCCAGTCTATTTGTTTGTTGGATATTTCTTTTAGGTTGATCCCGAATCCGGAATATCCACTCTGCAGTAGTAAATTTGCATTTTTAATTTTTGAGACCCGTCTCACGGAATCCATAAATGCATTGATCTTCATATTCCAGACCTCGGAGTGGTTATATTTGAAACCTTCACAATTCACCATGGCGGAAATCATATTCTTTAATTGTGAATGGTATTCTTTGTTTTTGTTTCTTTCATAATCATCTCTTGCATCTTCAATCAGGATCATTTTTGTGGATTCGTTGGCAGGCTGTTTTTCATCTCTCTGTACCATATGGACCTGGCATAAGTAATCCATCATCATATCATAGGTGAATTCATCTATGATAACGGGCTGGTTTTCCATTTCCTGATATAAGAACACGGATCCATTTTCTTTATGCTGCATGATCTGAAACCGGGTGAGATCCAGACTGCCAAACAGGATGGAAGTCTTTTCCTGTGGGTATAATTTGTATAGGATGCTGTAAAACAGTTCAAAAGAAGATATGGCTGTGTAGTCAACTCCCATTTTCCACAACTGGTATTTCATGGATTGCGGTGTCGCAGTCAGCTGATAGACCATGGAATAGTAATCCTGTTCTCCGTATTCGCAGATGTCTCCCAGTGTCGCCTGATGTATCACAATATGATCTGATATGATGTAATCCTGTCCCCGGTATATTTTTAATTCATCGTTCTTCTGCATCGCAATCACCAGCCTTTCCTATTTGGTTGTACAAGAGGGGGGACCGAGAGCTCTTCGTTTCCCTTCATAGTTCACGTAACAATATTGAAAATAGAACATATTTTCGAGTGCATTCGCTATAAGCATTCGCTGAATGTACAAAAAAACTTCAAGATCAGCAATGATTAGAAAAAATCTTTAATAAGTTTGCACCGTTTACCTCATATAAAACTTTTAGCAGAAGGGATTTATTCATATCCAACTGCTTTTTTAACTGCCTGTTCCGGTTTACGTTACAGGTTATGAGAAAGGCCCGGTCGACCAGCCAGGACATGAGGCCGATGTAGGAATCCGATAAATATATTTTTCGGATGTCGGAGACCATATCTTCAAAATCTTTTCTTAATAATAAGTAGTCATCACAGCGGTCAGAGATATTTTCACTGCTTGCGTTATACTGATATAGCTGGAGAGAGTAGCTGGCGATCAGTTCCTCCACTTTTTTTGACTTGCGCCGGTCCTTTTCCAGTTCAAATTTTTTATAAAAATAGGACATTGGGAGGGTGGAGGCAATGCTGCGGAACCGGTTTAACCGGAGATCGTACAGGCAGTTCATGGGGCAGTGCAGTTTTGGATTGATCTTTTCAGGACTTATATTCTGACGGATCAGTTTCCAGAAGCTTGGATATTTATGTTTTTGTATATCCATATCCTCCTTGATCCTCTGGATCTCATCTGTGAGCTCTATGTCAAAACATCGTTTGGCGTTGTCGATGGCGACTTGTGCCAGCACTGACAGGATACATACATAATCGGTGTATTTGGCATCGCTGAAATTGCAGGCGTAGGTCTGGGCGATCTGGGCGAGATTGCTGGATTCCCCGATATCTCTCTGGCTGTCTGCCAGGCGGCTGTCAAGTGTTGCAAAATCATCCATTGAGTTCCCATATACATTTTTCTCCTTTGGAATGTTGTTGACAATGGTAGGATAATTAGCGTAACATTTTCTTGCATGTTCTACGATATCCGCCTGATCGGTGCAGTAACCACTGTCGGAATCCTGGTCTGAGCCGTTGTTTCTGTCCTGGAAATCGGTGCCGATCATATTGACGGCGAGGATGAGTTTCCCAAAACGGAAGTATTTTTTTAGTTTTTCATGGCGGATATTGTGTAAATAGGTGAGATTGTTTTTTGAGTTGAAGGGACTTCGGAAAAATGCCAGGTGGCAGTCTTCTCCAAACCGCTCCGTGTAGCACTGGATCGTACCCTTTTCTGTCTGAAAGGTATCGTCATTATCGACACTGTCCTTCTTTCCCGTGGCGCCATACAGCAGCATGGCATAAGGGGAGCCCACGATCACAAGGTTTTCTGCATTTTGGATGAGTTTTCCTGATTTCATGTTTCTGACATAAGTTCTTATGATCGCTTTCCTGCGCTCCCTGAAGTACTCGCTTCTTATAAATTCCCTATTTTGTCTGCAGAGGGCGGCTAATACTTCGTGGTCATTGGAAAAATTGCTGTTTTTCTGGAGGTATTCCAGGAAAAATTCATCCTTCTGCTTTAATCCTTCCACGTAAGCGACGCTCTCCCTGACTACATTTTCCATGATGCTCTCATCCAGGGAATTGACCATCTGATAGCTCATTTTCTGCACATCTCCTAGCTTGCTTTTATGTGCCGTTTTTACGATGCCAAACATATCATTGTTTTCATCTACCTTTTTGCACCAGTAATCATAGGATTTGTTGAATTTTAACCATTTCATGGAGTGGTTGGTGGTGATGACCTGGATATCCTTTACAAAATGCTCCCTGCCAAACATATCTTTTATTGTAGCTTTATGGTAGCTCTCACCAAAGTAGTCCTGAAAAAATGTCTGGATGTTGCTGCAGAAGGCGGCCATTTTACAAAAATGATGTCGTAACAGAATGTAGCCCTCTCCCCATTTAGGAAAAATACTGCTGTCGATCAGCGCCTGTCCATCAAATAAGGTATTTTTCAATTCATAATGATCGATGTGTCTGGCATGGCAGTGCCTGTCCTGATCTGTTTCGATGCTGATCACATTTGTAATGAAAGATTTCTCGATGTCCTCCAGGATCAGGATATTTCTGGGATCGATCCTGATGCGCTCTACGATGGTGCTGGATACCAGAGGGGCATAGGCGCTGAGTTCAAGGATCTGTGCGTTGGTTTCAGGGCATTTGATCCCCATGTATAGAAAATTCTGTGCTTTTTTATGTAATCTGTCCCTTATGAACATACAGGATCCCTTTTTCGCCTTTCCCGTACTGCGGTAGAGCATTTGATAGTGGACTACTTCACGCTTTTTTATGGATCCGTCCCGTTTTCGTGAGATATATTCCACATCCACGCCATCGTTATAAAACAGTCTTCTGATCTCTTCTTTGGAGAGTTTTTTATACCTGTCTTTGTGTTCTCTGGCAAAGGAGATGTATTCCATGATCTTCCTGCGCTTCTTCATTTTTTTAGCTATTTCTTTTTGGTTGTTCTGGGATTTTGCCGCCTTGTATTCCAGCCTTGCCTTTTTCGCTGTTTTTTTCAGATGTTCCATCTCCTGTTCATAAGACCTTGTGCCAAAATTAAATTCAAGGCAGATGATATCCCGTGTGGATTCGTCTTTGAAAAGCTTCAGTCCGTTCTCTTTTAGATAATCACAAAACAAGCTGTTGGTGAACATCGCATTGGTAACCTCGTAGTGGCTGCGTAAGCCTTTGTTGTATTCCAGCAGAGTGCTGGCTTCTATATTTTTAATGCGGATGCCGTATTTACTCATGGGCAGAGCCTCCTTCCTCCTGACGTTTACCTGGATCTAACCAGACTTCCCAGTATCCGTCGCAATATCTGGTTTTTAGATCATGAAGATGAAACTTTGCCAGATCCATGATCTGATAGATGTAGTAGCAGTAATCCACCTGTCCCCCGCGGATGTTATACAGGATATCGTTGATAAAGGAACAGTAGGACTGCCAGTTTGTACAGCCATCGTAGGTGTGTGGGTTGTCCTCTGATCTGTCCGTTGATTCTCTTGAAAACCTGCCTCCAAGTTTCTTTGTTTTGCTACTATAAGGTGTGATAAATAATTTACGGAGTTCAAATTCTTTCTGCCATGTCTCATCGGTGAGATGTTCCGATGGGCGGCCATCTGTATTTGATATCAACCGCATTTTCCTCAATTCTTTCAGATTCATACTTTTGTACTTTTTCTCCTTTTCAGTCTTATGTTTTCTTTTTTCCAATGCTTCTTGAAAATGGACTGCCTCCATCTGGTTGCTTATTCTCCTTTTGTTTGGAGAGGAAGTATTAAAATCTTCTATTTCAATGTTTCCTCCAAAGACAGAGTGATTTGCGATCATATTTCATCGTCTCCTTTCGATTTCTCATTCCCAGCATATTAGTTATTTCTCCAAAAAGTTTTCCAGAGACCATTTAGTACATTTGGAAAATAGAAACAGATGTTCGAGAAATATATTGACAAACAGGAACGTTTGTTCTATAATGATTTTTGCAAAGAACGAATTACACAGGAGGTGTCGATATGGAAGAGATACTGGTGATGTATTATGAGAATAATGCGAGAAAACTTCATGGAGTCGTGGATAAAATACTTCTCCGATTTGGAGGATTATCAGATAAGGATGTGGATGATTTTTATTCCCTTGCCAACGAAGTGTTTGTAGATGCTATAAGAAGATATGATGGAGAACAGTCTTTTGACGGCTTTTTATATTCCTGCCTTACGAATAAGATAAAGACAGAGTTCACGAGAAGAAACAGGTATAAAAGAAGGACAGACCGTTTGTCTGTGCCCATGGATGTGCCTGTTGGTGATGGAGAGCATTACACGCTGGCGGATATGATCCCTTCTGATATTAATATTGAAAAGGAAGTTCTGGAAGAAAACATGGATTTTATGGATGAAAGGATCCAGGATTATCTGAGGAGCCTTTGTAAGGTCCAGAGAAGGATTCTGGAGATGAAGATGCAGGATATCGGGACGAAGGATATAAAAAAACAGCTAAATCTTACAGATAAGCAGTATCAGTCCTATATGAGGCAGGCAGTACAGTATGAACATATCAGGCTTTTGCATATATAGGATCATGGGATCGACAGGAAGGAGGTATGGAAAATGGGGCAGATAGGTTTGGAAAAGAACAAGAGGGAGTTTCATTCTACAAAATATTATGTAAATGCAGTGAAGATCAGGTTTTTGCATATATAGGATCATGGGATCGACAGGAAGGAGGTATGGAAAATGGGGCAGATAGGTTTGGAAAAGAACAAGAGGGAGTTTCATTCTACAAAATATTATGTAAATGCAGTAAAAAAAGAGACGGTGCGGACCGATCATCCCCAGCAGCGGGAATCAGGGCAGTGGCCCCCGGAATACCGTGATGGCCTGATCGGAACGATTCTGAAAAATGAGGATATACCTTATATTGTAATATGTGAGCAGGTGACAGAACGAGGGGTGGATAATTATCTCATCGATGGCATTCAGCGGGTGACAACAATCTACAATTACAGGTCAGGGGCCTTTAAGCTGGGAAATAAACTGGAAAACCCTCTTATAGAGTATCAGGTGAATCGTTTGGACAGGAAGGGAAAACCGATGCGGGATGAGAGTGGAAACTTGATCCATGATACCATCGTATGTGATATCCGTGGAAAGGGATACAAAGATCTGCCAGAGGAATTACAGGAGCTTTTTGATGAATTTCAGCTGATGGAAGTGAAACATCTGAATTGTTCTGATGATCAGATTGGTTATCATCTGAGACGCTATAATCACGCGAAGAAAATGGGGGCGAGTCAGAATGGCATCACCTACCTGGATAAGAATATCGCGATGCAGGTAAAGAATATTACTTCTACTCATACTTTTTTTAAGGATTTAGGGAATTTTAAGCCAGCGGAGAGGAACAATGATACCTTGAACAGGGTAGTTTTAGAAAGTTTTATGGCGGCATATTTTATGGATTGCTGGAAAAGTCCGCTGAAGGATATCTGTTTTTTTCTAAATGAGAATCTGAAGAAAGAGATGATCGCCACATTTCAACAGGAACTGGATTCTATTTCAGCGGTTATGAGAGAGAATGTGGCAGAGATGTTTACCTCCAAAAATTCATTTCTGTGGTTTGTGACATATCATAAGTTCTGTGAGATGGGAATGCCATCAGAACGGTTTATGGACTTTATGGAGGAATTTAAAACGAATCTCCACAGTAAAAAATGGCATGGGAAGACCTTTGATGATATGAATCAGGTAAGTACGAAGAAAAAGAGCTGCATCATTGAAAAGCTGCAGCTGATGGAGGATTTTATGCGGCGGTTTTTATTCACGGGAAAGAAAGAAGGGGAGAAAGCGGGTCTGTTGGACTTCATAAAGGAGAATGTTAATAAAGAGGCTGTACAGGAAGATCTTGCGCTCTATCAGGATATGCTGGAGGATCTGATATTGGAGGTGAATAATGATACGAAGCTGCTGGAAAGAGAAAACAGGTTTTCTCTGACCGCACTGGTAGGTTATGCCTGCGAGCAGGATATCGACGTGGACGAGTGGTTTGTGGAATATTTTAAGACACATACTTCTTATAAGAGGGATCAAAAAAGCAATTTCAGATGTATGGCTGAGGATCTGCAGAAATTTATGAAAAAGGGGGAAAGGAATGGCAGAAAATCTATGGTTGAATACATATAGAATGATGGATACGGGTAAAGGGCATTTGAAAAAATGTGGTTTTCGCTGGCATAGTGCTGTTACAGGCCAAAATACTTCAAATTATATTTATACGTTTCCGCTGGTGAAATATAAAAAATATCCCTGTGTTGTTTGTGAGATTGTTGTTACGCGGAATACGGGGGAAGTTATATGCAATGTTTACGACAGCAGCCACAATCTCTATTTTCCATTTTATACTGATTTCTTTTTGTACAGGAAACGGAAAGAGAGGATGAACCAAAGGATAAAAAAAGAATTTAAAAGGCTGGGTATCCTGCAGGTATGAAGGGATCTGTGGAGACTGAAAAAATCACGGGAGTCACGCTTCGCGATCCCCTGGGTAAATGAAACAGGCGCCGATCGAAAAAATTTCCGATTGGCGCCCCTGGGCACGGCCTACTTATGGGCGATATTCATTTTCTTTAATAAGGTCTCGTTAATTTTTCCATTCACTGCGATACATTTTTTCTTCTGGTATTTTCGGATGGCTGATTTTGTTTTCTTGTCGCAGTATCCGGTTTTACCGCAGCTATATCCAAGTCTGTTTAATTTTTTTTGAACTTTTTTAATAGTAGAGGTCCGGTAGCAGATGGAACATTTGCTGGAAGAAGCATAGGGGCATGTGCCGTTCTCATGCAGATGGGCAGGATATCGGTGTCCCCCGCAGTTATAGTGATATTTGCCTGAATTTGAATTGTTATGGTGTTTGTCCTGGTGGTGTCCATGGGCGGAAGAAACGCTGTAAGGGGTCAAAAGGCCAACGCACAGGACTGCAGCCAGTATTTTTTTTCGATTTTCCATGAAAGATACCTCCTTAAATAGAATCCTATGTCCTTTTTGTTATTATATCACGCAATAAAGTGATTGGCAACAAGGTGACAGGATTTCCCCATCGTATCCTTGACAATCGTTTTTTTCTTCATTATAATTATCATATCTAGCTGTATGTATTCTGTCAGAAAGAAGAACAGACAGGAAGATTCTGGTGTTTTTTTGACACAAAATTCTGGTAATCTAACTTTCATAACAAGTCGATATATATAGTTAGAGAAAGCAAAGATTTTTGCTGGAAGGTATGCCTGAAGGCATTCAAGTTTATTTTAGAAAAAGGGGCATTTCACATGAAAAAAGTAAGATTTTCAAAGAAAAGGATGAAATTTGGGTATTTGATGCTGTTTGTTGTGCTCATGGTGGTGGGTATATGCAGTTATCTGGGGTACCGTTCCGAGGCGGCGGAAGGGTTGTATCTGACCTGTGATGGCTATGAAATGAGTGCCCAGAATGCTTACCAGATGAAGAACAGGGAGATCACGCTGGTACTTGGTGATGAAAGAAATCCCATTTATGCGGATCCCAATCTTTATGAGATCACATGGAGTATTGAGACAGGAAATGACATTGCAGAGATTAAGAGGAGCGAAACCAGTCCGATCTATGGAATCGTAAGGGCAAAATCGCCAGGTGAGGTAACAGTGCTTGCTACAGTTATCAAGGCTGGTGGCGGTGAGGGTGCCGTGATCGGTAGTGTTTCCTGTAAGATTCAGGTAGTATTTGCTGTGGATACTTCTAAGAATGATAATGTATTTAAGAAACCATACCCGGATTCTGAGGATAAGGCAATTTTTCTGCGGACAACGGATAAGCCAGTGCCGCTGACTCTGAACTATGGTGAGGCAAAATCAGACAACGTTCAGTGGACTTCGGCTAACGAAGAAGTGGCAAAGATATCCAATTCCGGAGATGATAAGGGTACTGTAACACCGATGGGAGCCGGCAGAACGAAGATCACGGCTACCTATACGCCGAAGGACAGCCCTAATATTACATATTCTGCAACCATTGACGTATACGTCTATCCGGGGATCAGTCAGACTGATTCTGGATATGACAAGATAAAAGAAATGAAGATGAACAGTGGCGGTATCATCTATACCGACGCCAAATTTACCAGCAACATTGAGGCAATCCAGCAGAAAATGGACTGGGTCATCAAGCAGGACGATGGCAGTGGTGGAGAGCGGACCATCGCCAACTCTCTTGGAATCAACTCGGATCTGATTAAGATCAGTGCTGTTTCCAGCCGTTCTAACCAGCTGAAGGCGGAAGGAAAAGCCGGTAAATATTATGTGTATTTTTATCCCAAGGGTGCTTATGAGAGTGAAAGCCGGTTTGTTGACAAGGATATCTATGCACCTACGGTACTGACGCTGTATCTTTATGCATCGCCGAATGATTATTCGGATACGATCCCCATCGGTGGTACGTTTGATATTGCAGATGCATTTAACTTTTCAGCAGAAGAATTTATTGAGTATTTTGAAGTGACGCCGCTGGATTTTGATCCCTATGCGACTTATGACAGGACAACGGGCATCATAACGGCTGTTTCCAAAAAAGAAAATACCACAACTACTGTGAATGCGGAGGTAAAGGTAAAAGCCGCCCATGAGAATTATATTCGTTCCCTGCTTCCGGGAGGAAGTACTATTTTGGACAATGGGAAATTTAATATTAAGATCACGATAGCGGATGTTTTTCGGTTAAGCCAGAACTATGTGACCATGTATAATAAGAGTACACTGAATCTTGGAGCATTTTTTAACGATAAGAAGGTTCTGGATGTAGAGTGGAGTTCCAGCGATGACAGTTATGTGGAAGTGGATAATAATGGAAATATTACGTCTAAGCGGATCACCCAGGATGATGTAATTATTACTGCAAAGTATACAAGTGGATCCAGCAGCTATTCAGCGAACTGCCGTGTCAGTGTTGTAGAGACACCAGGAGATTTTGATATTGATCCAGCAGAGGCAAAACTGAACGTTGGAGAGAGTATCGTTGTAAAAATAGAGGGGAATCCTGCGGTTTCTGAGGTGCCTCAGACCTGGTGGGACTGGGATGAGAGATATCTGAATGTGGAGATCGAGTCCGATGGGCAGACGGCTACGGTGACGGCAAAGGAAGTGCCAGGAGACGGCTCCACAACCGAGCTGATCTTTAAGAATCCGAATATAGAGAGCCCGGGTGTGAGATGTAAATTTACTGTGGTGTCGCCCTATGAGGATCTTAAGCTTTCAGATAGTACTTTGAAATTGAAAAAGGATGCCACTTACCAGCTGAAATACACCTATTCTCCGAAAAACGTGACAGATAAGGAACTTGAGTGGACCTCTCTGGATACCAATATCCTGACAGTAGATGAGTACGGTTATATCACAGCGAAGAATCCAGGTACGACGATGGTTATGGTATCGCCCAAATATAATCCGAACAAGATCTATTCACAGTGTATGGTGACAGTGGTGGCAAAGTGCGAAGAGATCACTCTGACACCAGAGGAGATCGTCCTGAATGTGGGAGATACTAAATATGTTGATATTGCACTGGCTCCCCTGGGCTGCGATCCGGAATTGAAATTTGAAGTAAGTAACGAAGAGATATTAGAATACGAATATAAGGCGAATAACCGTATTATCGACATTACTGGTAAAAAGGCCGGGAAAACTACGATCAATGTCAGGGCAGATGATGCCACCAGAAGAGAGATTACTGTGACGGTACTGCAGCCATGCAGTCATCTGGAGTTTTCGCCAAACAATTATGAGATGATCGCAGGAGAGACCTATACTCCGACGCTGAAAAAGACACCAGAGGATTCTACAGATATCATCACCTGGAGCACTTATAATGCGGAAGTGGCAGATGTGGATGAAAATGGAGTTATCACAGCTAAAAAAACAGGTGTTACCTTTATTCAGGCTGCGTCTTCTTCCGGACAGGTGGCAGTTATCCAGATCTCTGTAAAAGAAGGTCTTACTGCTGTTACATTAAAACCAGAAAATGCCGAGATCGAGGTTGGGGAGAGCATTACGCTGACACCCGATTTCCTGCCGGCTGTAGCATACGATAAATCAATGGAATGGAGTATATCTGATCCTTCCGTTGCCAAGATTGAAACGGTTGGGGAATCGTCTGTCAAGGTAACTGGACTCAAGGGTGGAATGGCTCTTGTCAAAGGTGTTGCTAGGGACGGAGGATATGTGGTGAGCTGTCTCATCACTGTGACAGAGAAATCGACTTCTGTTACGGTTTCACCTACCTCAAAGTTTTTACAGAAAGGAAAGTCCTTTACAGTAAAAGCTACGGTTACTTCGGAGACAGCTACAGATAAGTCAGTGAAGTGGACCAGTTCAAAGAAAAAGGTGGCTACGGTCAACTCAAAAGGCCAGGTAAAGGGAAAGAAATTTGGTACTGCATATATTACTGCCACAGCGAAAGATGGTTCCGGGGCTTCTGCTACCTGTAAAGTGCAGGTAATACGCAAGGTGTCCAAGATCACGCTGAATAAGTATACGGCGAAGCTGCTGGTGGGGAATACGCTGAAACTGAAAGCTAAGATAAAGCCGAAAAATGCCTCCATTAAGGGAGTAGCATGGAGTTCCAGTGACAATAGTATTGCGACAGTAGATTCTTCCGGACGGATTCACGGCATTGCCCCCGGACTTGTGAAGATCCGGGCAAAGGCGAAGGATGGTTCCGGTAAATCTGCAGTATGTCTTGTGACGGTGTCGGAGCCGATCCCTGCTACGGGAGTAGATGTAGAGAATAACGATATCATTGTGGCTAAGGGACGACAGATCCAGTCTGGCATTCGGAAGGCTCCTCTGAATTCCACGGATAAGATTAAGTATTACTCGGATAACCGAAAGGTGGCAAGGATCAATAAGCGGGGCAAGATTTATGCCAATCGTGTTGGTCAGGCAACTGTATATGGGGAGACCTCCAATGGTCAGGTTGGATATGCCGATGTGCTTGTTGTCACCATGAATCGTAAGAAGCTTGCTTTCCGTCAATACGATACGGAGACACTTCGGGTAGATGAGATTAATAAGGGAGTAACTTGGTATTCTAAGAATCCACTGATTGCTTCCGTAGATGATTCTGGTAAAGTGACCGGAAGACGCAGAGGTGTTACGAGAATATATGCAAAAGTACGCGGACTCAGACTGTCTTGTAAAGTAACAGTGCTGGGAATCTAATAGGGGGAGAAGTATTGTTAGCAAATCTGCATGTTAAAAATTTTGCGATTATTGACGAGATAGATGTTGATTTTGGAAGACATCTGAACATTCTGACTGGTGAGACTGGGGCAGGAAAATCCATCGTGGTAGGTTCCATCGGGATTGCCCTGGGAGCCAGAGTGTCTTCTGAGATCATTGGAAACCATGGAGACTACGCAGTGGTGGAGCTTATCTTTCAGATTGACGATGAAGATACTCTCCAGGCACTGCGGGCTCTGGATATCGAGACCGAAGAGGGACAGCTGGTGGTGTCCAGGAAGATTACTGGCAGCAGGAGTATTAACCGGATCAACGGGGAGAGTGTGTCTGTCGGTATGATCCGTAAAGTAGCGGCGCTCTGCATGGATATTCATGGTCAGCATGAGCACCAGTCTTTACTTCATAAGGAATATCATTTGTCTGTAGTGGATCGTTTTGCTGGCAGTGAGGTGGAAGATCTGAAATTGCAGATGGCAGGATATTATAAAGAGTACCGGGAACTGCTTCATGAATTAGAGAACGAGAATGTCTCTGACGGGGAGCGGACCCGGGAATTGTCATTCCTGGAGTTTGAAAAAAAGGAAATCGAAGAAACAAAGCTGATTCCTGGCGAGGAGGACAAACTGGAGGAGCAGGTCAGGAAGCTTTCCAATGCCTCATCTATTGTGGAGACGCTGGGAAAGGTCTATGCCTGCACTGGAGATGGTATTGGCGGCAGTGCAGAGGGGATCAGTCAGGCGCTGAGGCAGTTAAGTGGTGTTTCTTCTATGGACGGGAAGCTGGAGTCTATGGAATCAGAGCTGATGGATATTGAAAATCTGCTTTCTGATTTTAATCGGGAAATCTCAGAGTATATGGATGAATTTGTTTTTGATGAGGCAGAACTGCATCAAATGGAAACCAGATTGGATCAGATACGGAACTGCCATGCAAAATATGGTAAAAGCTATGAAGATATTATGTCTTATCTCCATGAGATTACTGAGAAGATCGAACGCCTTACTGACTATGAAGATTATCAGAAAGAATGCCAGCAGAAAAAAGAGGATCTGGAAGATAAAATGACGGCGCTGGGCAGCAGGCTGACAAAACTTCGTAAGGCTGCCGGGAAAAAATTGGAGAAGAAGATTACCGCAGCCCTGGAGGAACTGAATTTTGAAAAACCAAAATTTTCTGTAAATATCTCTCCATTGGAGGGATATACTGCTGAGGGTAGAGATGATGTTGAGTTTTTGATATCCACGAATCCGGGGGCAGAGTTGTATCCATTGGGAAAAGTGGCATCCGGCGGTGAGCTGTCCCGTGTGATGCTGGCTGTTAAATCTGTGTTTGCTGATGTGGACCGTATCGAAACCTTGATTTTTGATGAGATTGATGTGGGGATCAGCGGGCGCACTGCCCAGAAGGTTTCAGAGAAAATGTCGATCCTGGGCAAGGAACATCAGATTATATGTATTACGCATCTGGCTCAGATCGCTGCCATGGCAGATACTCATTTTGTCATCGAAAAGCTTGTATCTGGGGAAGCGACTAGGACAAACATCCGCCCCCTTACGGAGACGGAATCAGAAGAAGAATTGGCACGGATTCTAGGCGGGGTTGAGATTACAGATGCTGTGCGCACCAATGCCAAAGAGATGAAGCAGCTTGCAAAACGCCAAAAGGACTACGCTGCTGTTTGACAAAAATTATGATAAAATAAGTTCTGACGAACTATAAATAAGTTCTGACGAACTTATTAGCGAGTTTTTGAAAAACTCGGGATGTGCAAAAGGGCATGCACAAAAATTATGATAAAATAATCATTTATGGTAATACTTTCATTGTACAACAGAAGGAAGTTTTTGATATTATGGAGGGATTACCATGAAAAAAAAATACCGGAGACTGCTTTTCAGCGTTCTTGCTCTGGATATTCTGCTTATTGGCTGGCTGTCTATACAATCTGTGTCCAGCCAGATTCCAGATACGATGTGGACTTATATAGGAAAAGAGGAAGAACTTTTTTCCGGGCTTCCGGCGAAGGCGGAGAAAAAGGATTCTGTGGAAGCGCTTAATCTTACAGGAGGCGGCGGGGGCACTACGCTTAAATCCCAGGCCAAGGGAAATTACAGTGTGGATATTCGTTTGTTTGGTCTCTTTCAACTAAAGACAGTGGAAGTCAAGGTGATGGATCCAATGTATCTGGCGCCGTCCGGAGAACCCATCGGAATCTATGTGGAGACGAATGGACTGCTGGTATTGGCTACTACAAGTGTAGAAGGAAAGGATGGCCTTGTATATGAACCCGCGGCTAATATTATCCAAAAAGGTGATTATATCCTTAAAATGAATGGTAAACCTGTTAAAACTATCAAGGAGTTTAATGCTGCTGTCCAAAGAAATAAGGATGAGAAAATTCGGATTCGGATCCGAAGAAACGGAAGAGAGACAGATGTGGCATTGAAGCCGGTACAGGTCAGGGATGGTGGCTGCAAACTGGGGATCTGGGTGAGAGAGGATACCCAGGGCATTGGCACGATGACCTATGTTACAAAGAATGGCGGATTTGGGGCACTGGGACACGGGATTACGGATGCTGACACGGGAACGTTAATGAATCTTGGAGGCGGCGAATTATTTAATACGGAAATACTGGATATTACCCAGGGAAAAAAGGGAGAACCGGGAGAACTGGAAGGCTATATTAATATGGTGGCGGATAACTGTATTGGCCGGATAAAGAAGAATACAAATCTTGGTATTTTCGGACAATTGTCTAAAGATTACAGGGATTGGGAAAAACTGGATTTTATGCCAGTTGGCCTTAAGCAGGATGTGAAAAAATCAAAAGCATGGATCATCAGTGATGTCGAAGGAAACCAGAAAAAATATGAGATTGAGATCGAAGAAATCAATATAAACAGCAAAGACAATAAAGGAATGGTAATCCGGGTGACGGATTCAAATTTATTGAGATTAACAGGCGGCATCGTACAGGGGATGTCTGGATCACCGGTGATCCAGGATGGAAAGATCATTGGAGCGGTCACACATGTTCTAGTGGATGACCCCACCCGTGGCTACGCCGCATTCATCGAAAACATGTTATCCCAATGAGCCATGCAGTAATCAGAAAAATGCCCTTGAGTGAGCTTGCTCACTGACAAGGGCACTTTTTTTGATTAATATTTGGCGAAGCCAAACATGAGCGAAACGAAGTGGAGCGAATGCTGCATGGCGAGAGGTCGGGGCCATGGTGGCGAAAGCCGTACACCGAGACGAAGCGAAGCGGAGACGAGGTGGGCATGGAGTGGAGCGAATGCTGCATGGCGAGAGGTCGGGGCCATGGTGGCGAAAGCCGTACACCGAGACGAAGCGAAGCGGAGACGAGGTGGGCATGGGGTGGAGCGAATGCTGCATGGCGAAAGCCCTGCACCGAGACTCGGACAAGATGACAATTCCTCCAAAATCTGATATAATAATCCCCGATGCAGAGATACCGTCTGGCGGAAAAAGTTTTCAGCCGATATTTGGGTCTTAAGAAATATGTAAGAATTCTATTTGGTATTTTAAAAGAAATGTTTTGTATAGTGAAGGTTATCAAGGGCAGTTAGGAACAGTTTGGAGGGGCAAATGGAAAATCAACAAATATTAGTGGTGGATGATGACCATGAGATTGTGGCCGCCATTGCTAAAATTCTGGAGGCAGAAGGGTATAAGGTAAGGAAAGCATATGATGGAATGCAGGCGCTGGAGGTTTTGCAGCAGGAGAAGATTCATCTGGTGATCCTGGACATCATGATGCCAAATATGGATGGTATGTCCGCTACAATAAAAATCCGTGAGGAAAAAAATATTCCTATCATCCTCTTGTCTGCCAAATCAGAGGATAGCGATAAGGTGCTCGGATTGACCATGGGAGCAGATGATTATATCGCCAAACCTTTTTCGCCTTCAGAGCTGATCGCGCGGGTAAAGTCCCAGTTGCGCCGTTATATGAAACTAGGGGATTATCATGCAGAGATGGGAAATAATACCATTGTGCTGGGTGGACTTACTCTTCTGGAGCAGGAAAAGCAGCTTTATGTGGACGGAGAGCCGGTCAAACTTACTGCCACAGAATATAAGATACTGCAGCTGTTAATGAAACATCCGGGGAGGGTATTTTCGGCAGAAGAGATTTATGAACGGGTATGGGAGGAAGAGGCATTTTCCGTAGAGAATACGGTTATGGTCCATATCCGGAGGATCCGCGAGAAGATTGAGATCACCCCCCGGGAACCAAGATATTTAAAGGTGGTATGGGGAATTGGTTACAAAATTGAAAAGAATATGTGAAAAAGTATGTAGACAGAGAATCATCAGAGCCGCACTTATCGCTGTTATTTTTGCTGGATTGGTAGTTATGGCTCTGGGGATGGGAATTGCTGGCAGAGTCAGTCAGATGGATGGAACTCTCAGGGATTTCTTTTTGAATCAGTATGTAGATTCAAAATTACACAAAAGGGATGTGGAAAGAACGATTGATGAGCTCTGGAATCAAATTTGGGACAGAACGGGGATAGATCTGGCATATGACGGTACGCGGGATACTTTTCCGGGGATGGAAGATATTATATTTGATTTTATTTTGAATGCGAAAGAAGGGAGCGGTATTTTAAAACTCAGATCCAATATTCCTGATCGGAAAGAGGGACCCAGGAATGTGGATGTTTCGTATTTGTCAGAGAACTTCACCTGTTATTACATTTGGGATGGTGAGGAGTTTACCTTTGGAGATGATGTTGGAGATTATGTCAGAAATAGAGTAGAGATGCCTTTGGGGAGCGAATCGGTGAGGATTGGGATCGGGTTTGATACAGATCTTTTGGAATCCGGACAGAAACGTCTCGGTCAGCTAAATGAAGATCTTTTCACTGGAGTAAGTTTTATTGTGGGAGGATTCCTGGCAGCTTTTTTAGGAGCCGTTATTCTGCTCCTTGGGAAGAAACAGCGCCAGGCAATGCTTTTGTATACCGACATAGCTGTCCTCTTGTCTGCTGCCGGAGGAGTAACGGGGGTCATTTTCATAGCAGGAGTATTTGAAAATTTTGTTGATCTGTCGAAAGAGACCTATGGAACAATCTCGGATCTTTCCAATGCGGCGGGCTTTAGTATAAGTATGATGCTGGCTCTTTTTGGCATGTACGAAATAGTGAAAAACATCCGGAGACATATGGGTTTCCAGCAGTTGTTTTTTATAGATCATCTTCGGAGGATAAAACAAAAGATCATTGGTGAGGCATATTATGATCAGGGGATCCGGATATGCACGAACAACCGGGAAAGAATGATGATCTGGCTGACTGTTGTTATTTTGGCGGCAGGTACAGTTGGAGTGTTCTATCTGTCAATGAAGATATTGTATTTGATCTGTGTGGGATTGCTGGCTGTGGTTCTGATGTGTTATCGCAGAGGCAGCAGAAAGATTGCGGAAGAATATGCGAAACTTCTGGGGCAGCTGAATCAGCTTCTTAATGAGAATTATCAGGATAATGATATGTTGGATGAGAGTTCTGTGTTTGCCAGGGAGTCCTGTCAGTTATCCATGCTCGGATGTCAGATCCAGGAGAGTGTGGAGCGGCAGATCCAGGCGGAGAAAATGAAGATCGATCTGATTACTAACGTTTCCCATGATCTGAAGACGCCGCTGACTTCCATTATAAGTTACATTGATCTTCTGAAAAAAGAAGATCTGGAGCCAGTGGCAAGAGATTATGTAATGATTCTGGAGAAAAAATCAGAACGGCTGAAAAAGATGATATCAGATGTATTTGATCTGACAAAGGCAACCAGTGGAAACCTGGAAATAAAAAAATCTGAACTGGATTTTGGCAGGCTTCTGATCCAGATACTGGCAGATATGGAATGGATCATTGAGCCGGCTCCTGTCAAGGTGGTATCTGATATCCCGGAACAACTGCTGCAGATCTGCAGCGATGGTGAGAAACTGTACCGGGTGATCCAGAACATACTGGATAACGCTTTGAAATATGCTATGCCTGACACAAGGATTTTTGTCACACTAAAGGAAGAGGGAAGAGAGGCAGTGCTTCAGGTGAAGAATGTGTCTGCCTATGAGATGAATTTTACCAGGGAAGAAGTGCTGGGCAGATTTTTCCGGGGAGACTGCGCCAGAAGTACAGAGGGAAGCGGACTTGGCCTCGCCATCGCCAAAGAGTTTACGGAGAGTTGTGACGGCAGGCTGGATCTCATGATCAATGGAGACATATTTCAGGTGGAGCTTCGATTTCACGTTATAGAGAGAGGGGATTGACAATGGTCCGGGATATGGCTATACTGAAAAAATAAAGGAGCAGTCCGCTGTGGAAAAGGAGAGGTTAGATGTCGTATTTTCCCCTGTTTATGGAGTTGAAAGACCGGGATTGTCTCGTGGTGGGAGGAGGCAGGGTTGCCTGGCGCAAAGTAAAGGTGCTAATGGATTTTGGCGCGCAGGTTTCTGTGGTGGCTCCGGAGATTATTTCGGAGATTGGGGAACTTCTCCCTGTTCAGTTGTTGGAGCGGGAATTTTTAGAAGCTGATGTGCAGGGACGGACTCTGGTGGTGGCTGCCACAGATGACGAGGTATTGAACCGGCGTATCAGCGGTCTCTGCCAGGAGCATGGCATTCCAGTTAACGTGGTGGATCAGACCCAGGACTGCAGCTTTATTTTTCCGGCATATGTAAAGCAGGGAGAGGTGGTGGCTGCCTTTTCCAGCGGGGGGCAGAGTCCGGTTATGACACAATATCTGAAAGCCCAGATAAAGCCGGTTATGACAAAGGAATTAGGAGAGCTGGCGGCATGTCTTGGCAGCATTCGCGATGTAGTGCATTCTTCTGTCAGGACAGAGGAAGCACGAAAGCATTTGTATGAGGAACTTCTTCAACTGGGGCTTCAGAAGGGGGAGAATCCGGAAACTGAAGAGATTTGGAATGTGATGAAAAAATATATGGAACAGGAGTAAAAGAAAATGGACCGAATGAGAAGGCTGAGGGCCAGCGAGACGCTGCGAAGTATGGTGAGGGAAAATCATGTCCGGGTGGAAGAACTGATTTATCCTGTGTTTGTAACAGCCGGCACCGGTATCTGTCATCCTGTGGCTTCGATGCCTGGCATCTGTCAGTACTCCATTGACCGGATGGGAGAGGAACTGGACCGTGTAGTGGCAGCAGGTGTTCCCTCTGTGCTGCTGTTTGGGATTCCGGAATGCAAAGATGAGACGGGGAGCGGCGCTTATGACGAGAATGGTATTATCCAGCAGGCGGTCCGCTGGATGAAAAAAGAGGAAAAATACAGCAGACTTCTGGTGGTAGCGGATGTATGCCTCTGTGAGTATACTTCTCACGGCCACTGTGGTCTGATCCGGGAGGGAGAGATCTTAAATGACGAGACGCTGCCGCTGCTGGCTAAAACTGCTGTTAGTTATGCCAGGGCGGGGGCAGATATCATTGCACCCAGTGACATGATGGACAAGCGTGTAGGGGTGATCCGACAGGCGCTGGATGAAAACGGGTTTTTAAACATTCCCATTATGGCATACAGCGCTAAGTTTGCATCCTCATTTTATGGTCCCTTTCGTGAAGCGGCGCATTCGGCGCCGGGATTTGGGGACCGCAAAACCTATCAGATGGATCCGGCAAATGGCAGGGAGGCACTGCGGGAGGTAGAAGAAGATATTCTGGAGGGTGCTGATCTGATCATTGCTAAGCCTGCCATGGCATACATGGATATCATCTCTGAGATCACGCGGAATTATAATATTCCAGTGGTGGCTTATAATGTCAGCGGGGAATATTCTATGGTAAAGGCAGCAGCGGCACAGGGGTGGATCGATGAAAAGAAGATCGTGATGGAACTGCTGACAGGATTTAAGCGTGCCGGAGCAAAGATGATCATCACCTATCATGCGCTGGAGGCAGCTGGGTGGCTGCGAGAGTAGAATGGAGGAAATATGGAGACCAGGTCTGAACAATTATTTGAAGTGGCAAAAAAATATATTCCAGGAGGGGTGAACAGCCCTGTGAGGGCTTTTGGACCGGTGGGGAGAACCCCCAGATTTATCCTTTCTGCCCGGGGAGACCGGATCATTGATGTGGACGGAAACGAGATGATCGATTATATCTGTTCCTGGGGACCGGGGATACTGGGGCATACCCATCCGCGGGTGATCCAGAAGGTTCAGGAGGCATGTGAAGACGGTCTGACTTATGGAGCGCCTACAGAAAAAGAGGTACAGCTGGCAGAGCTGATCGTCCAGCTGATGCCGGGCATGGAGATGAGCCGGCTGGTCAGTTCCGGGACGGAGGCGGTAATGAGCGCGGTCCGTGTCGCCAGGGGGTATACAAAACGGGACAAGATCATTAAGTTTAAGGGATGTTATCACGGGCACTCCGATGGGCTTCTTGTCAAGGCTGGATCGGCGGCATTGACCACATCTGTTCCAGACAGCGCCGGAGTGCCAGAGGATTATACAAAAAATACCCTGGTGGCACAATATAATGACAGGACGTCAGTAGAAGAATTGTTTGCGGCAAATCCGGAGCAGATTGCCGCAGTGATCGTAGAACCGGTGGCGGCCAATATGGGAGTTGTGCTGCCACAGAAAGGATTTCTGGAATTTTTAAGGGAGATTACAGAACGTTTCGGGTCACTGCTGATCTTCGATGAGGTGATTACAGGGTTTCGTCTTGCCCTGGGAGGCGCCCAGGGGTACTACGGGATCACACCGGATCTGACTACTCTGGGTAAGATCGTCGGGGGCGGTATGCCTATTGGCGCTTACGGTGGAAGAAAAGAGATCATGGAGATGGTTTCACCGGTAGGACCGGTGTATCAGGCGGGTACTCTTTCCGGAAATCCCATTGCCACCACAGCGGGCATAGAGACATTGACGATACTAAAAGAAGATCCTGGGATTTATGAAAGACTGGAACAGAAGGCGGTGCGCATTGCAGAGACGATAAAAGAGGCTGCCGGGGGTATGGTCTGTGTCAATCAGATTGGTTCCCTGCTGAGTATCTTTTTTAATGACAAGGCGGTGACGGATCATGAGAGCGCTACAGCTTCCCATACCGGGAAGTACGCAGAGTATTTCAGCTATCTTCTGGACGCAGGCATCTATGTGGCGCCTTCCCAGTTCGAGGCGATGTTTTTGTCTGACGCTCACACCGAAGAGGACATTTCATATACCTGTCAGAAGATGAAGGAGTATTTTCGGGAATTCAATTCATGAAAGGGAAACGATATGACATGCAGTTTGGTGTTTGCGGAATCAATTATAAAAAAGCAGATCTTGATATAAGAGACAAGACTTCCTTTACGGATCTTAAAAAGGCTGAGTTTTTTCAGCTGGCGGGAAAAGAGGGGATTGATCAGTGCATGATCCTGTCTACCTGCAATCGCAGTGAAGTCTATTTTTTATTTAAAACAGAGAATCAATTTGACATTGTCTGCGGAATATACGAGGAAATGTTTTCAGAGGCAGTACCTGGAGAATACATGGTTTCTATTTGTTCTGAAGCAGCGATGGAGTACCTGTTCCGGGTAGCGGCGGGGCTGGAGTCTCTCGTGCTGGGGGAGGACCAGATACTCGGACAGGTAAAGGAAGCACTGGATTTTTCCAGAACCATGGGGTATGATGGAAAGGAATTAAATAAGATTGTCCGGGATGCCATCACCTGTGCCAAGAAGATAAAAACGCAATTTAAAATCAGTGAAAAACCATTATCCGTCAGTTATATCGGGATCCGGATGGTGGAAGAGCATACTGGCATTGCGGGGAAGAGTGTGCTGCTGATCGGCAGTGGGAAAACCAGTATTCTGGCATTAAAATATCTCAAAGAATACGGCGCTGGAAAAATCACAGTGTGCAGCCGGACATTTTCCCATGCGGGGCGGCTGCTGGAAGAAGAAAAAAGCCTGAAGGTTATTCCCTATGAGGACAGGTATCAGTGTATGGCGCAGTGTGATATCGTGATTTCCGCCACCTCCTCTCCCCATACTATCATCCGGAGAGAGGATTTTGAGCCGGCAGCACCGATCACCTTTCTCGATCTTGCCACACCGCGGGATATCGATAGGGCATTTATGGAACATCCAATGGTTTCACTCATCAATCTGGATACGCTGCAGAAGATCGCGGAGGAGAACCGGCAGCAGAGGAGACAGCTGGTGGAGGATAGCCAGGCTGTGCTGGAAGAGGCACTGGAGGAGACCAGGCAGTGGATGCTGCAGAGCCGGGTGGATGATACGATCCAGTCCCTGCAGCAGAGATGCAATCATATCGTAGAGGACAGTTACAATTATCTTGACCGGAAAATGGAACTGGGCCGACGGGAGCAGAAGCTTTTGAAGAAGGTGTTGAATGCGTCGCTGCAGCGGCTGCTGCGGGATCCGATCCAGGAGCTCAAACAGCTGGATTCAAAGGAGAAGCAGGATGCGTATAAAAAGATGGTGAATGAATTATTTCACATATGACCCAGGGTGTGATAATTCGGTTGAAATGGAGGAAAGATCTTGAAATATAGGATTGGAACGAGAGGTTCCCGGCTTGCCCTGGCGCAGACGGAACTGGTGAAGCGCAGGCTGGAACAGAGTTATCCGGAACATGAGTTTGAGATTCAGGTCATTCAGACAAAAGGTGACCGGATACAAAATGTACCTCTGGACCAGATTGGGGATAAAGGGGTTTTTGTAAAGGAAATCGAGGAAAAACTCCTATTAGGAGACATTCATATCGGGGTGCACAGCATGAAAGATATGCCCTCTGATCCGGCAGAAGGGCTTCTTTTTACGAAAGCATGGAAACGGGAGGATCCGAGAGACGT
This sequence comes from uncultured Eubacterium sp., assembly GCA_910585745.1. Lineage (GTDB taxonomy): Bacteria > Bacillota > Clostridia > Lachnospirales > Lachnospiraceae > Eubacterium_F. The sequence goes on from CAJUFM010000001.1 coordinate 22,467, forward strand.
CCTTGTTCTCCGGGAAGCGAAGTCTCTGGAACAGCTGCCCCTGGGGGCGGTGATCGCTACGGGAAGCCGGCGCCGGGAGTTTCAAATGAAGCGTCTGCGCCCGGATATCAGGATAACCGGGATCCGGGGAAATATCGATACGCGGCTGCAGAAAATGGAAGAGCAGAAGCTGGATGGGATCCTTCTGGCGGCAGCAGGGCTTCACCGGCTGGGGCTCAGGGAGAGGATCAGCCAGTATTTCGAGCCGGAAGAAATGATTCCGGCGCCGGCGCAGGGGACACTGGCGCTGGAGATCCGAAAAGAGGATACAACACTGCGGCAGATGCTGGATTCCCTGAGCGACGCGGAGACAGAGCAGGAGACAGGCGCAGAACGAAGTTTTCTTAAGATGGTGGGAGGAGACTGTCATATTCCTGTGGGTGCCTGCTGTGAAAAGACAGAGAATGGCGGCTTCCGGATGCGGGTTCTATATGGAAATGAAACTGGTGAGCGGCTGGCAGCAGTATGTGTCGAGGGAGAGGATCCCGCAAGACTGGCACAAGACGCGGTGGCAGCAGTGGGGAGAAAGCTGGCAGGCCAGGTGTATCTAGTGGGAGCAGGACCAGGAGATCCGGGGCTGATCACGGTCCGGGGACTGGAAGCCATAAGACAGGCAGATTGTATCCTTTATGACAGGCTCATTTCCCCCCTTTTGCTGGAGGAGGCAAAGCCAGAGTGTGAGAAAATCTATGTGGGGAAGGAAAATCATCATCATACGATGAAACAGGAGGAGATCAACCGTCTTCTGGCAAAAAAAGCATATGAATACTCCAAAGTGGTCCGGCTCAAAGGCGGCGATGTATATGTCTTTGGAAGGGGCGGTGAAGAGGGGATGGCGCTGGCAGAAAAAGGGATCTGTTTTCAGGTTATTCCGGGGGTAAGTTCCTGTACGGCAGGACCCGCATATGCTGGCATACCTGTCACCCACAGGGGAATCGCAGGAGGGTTTCATGTGGTGACAGCCCATGACCGGAAGGACCAGCTGGCAGACATCGATTTTGAGGCTATGGCGAAGGGGCGGGATACCTGTATTTTTCTCATGGGACGCAGCAAGATCAAAGAGATCACCCAGGGACTTATGGAAGGGGGGATGCGCCTTGATACAAAGGCGGCAGTCATTTCCCATGCTACCACGGAAGAGCAGCGGGTTTGTGTGGCGGAGCTGGCAGATCTGGCGGACAAGGCAGAGCGTGAACAGATGCCGGCGCCGGCACTGATCGTGGTGGGAGATGTGGTTGGCCTGAGGGAGCAGCTTGATTTTCTCCATGACGGAAGAAAACCAGATAGAAAAAATGTACTGGTCCCGAAACTGGAGGGCGGCATTTCAAAACTATCCCGTCTGCTGTTGGACCAGGGGATCTCAGTGAAGGAAATAAAACTGGGGGAAATTATTTATTATAAAAATTTTCTGAGTCCAGAGATCCTCTTAGGGACAGACTGGTTTATCTTTACGAGCCGTCACGGTGTGGAGGCGTTCTGGAAGGATCTGGAGGGTTGTGGGCTGGACATCCGGTCTGCGGCGGGCGCCCGTTTTGCAACTTTAGGAGAAAACACGGCGAAGTGTCTTAGAAAGCATGGTATACAGGCAGATCTTGTGCCCGATTGCCCCGGCAGCGGGGCACTGGCACAGCAGCTGTCAGGGCGGGTGGATAATAGCCAGAAGGTATGTTATGTCAAGGCAAAATGTACCGATGCTGCCCTGCGCCGGATCCTGGAGCCCTGCTGCCAGTATGAAGAGCTGGAAGTTTATGAAAACCAGCCGGTGGAGGATCCTGTCTTCGATCCAGCATGCTGGCAGGATTTTGACGGAATATGTTTCACCTGCGCCTCTCTGGCAGAACGCTTTGCCGCCCTTTCTGGAGCACAGTGGAATAAATGGGCAGGAGACCGGACCTTTTACAGCATCGGCCCGAAGACGACGGAGAAGTTAAAGGCTCTGGGAGCAGCAAATATCATCCAGTCAGAAGAAGCAGCTATGGAAGCGCTGGTTCAGCAAATTATAAATAATTGACATGTTTTTTGGGGATCTCATATTGAGGAGAATAGAGGATGAAAATGAATAAAAAATATAAAATGACGTTATATGCCTGTTATCTGGCATATGTGGTCCAGGGAATCATCAATAATATTAATCCCATTCTTTTTGCCAATTACCAGAGAAGCCTGGGGATCACCGTGGACAAGATCGGGATTTTGATCGCTGTGAATTTTGTGACGCAGATCATTATAGACTTTGCCTCGGTAGGCTTTGTGGACCGCATTGGCTACCGGAAATGCATGGTGCTGGCAAACGCATGCTCTGTCCTGGGATTGCTGGGAGTAGGGATCTTTCCCTTCTGGTTTGGGGATCCGATGCTGGGACTGACGGCGGCGACGGTGTGCAGCGGCATCGGCGGCGGGCTGCTGGAGGTGCTGGTAAGTCCTATTGTGGAGGCAGTACCTACAGATAATAAGGAAAAATCCATGAGTATGCTTCACTCCTTTTACTGCTGGGGATGTGTGGGATTTATCGCGGTGTCCACAATGATCTTGTTTGTTCTGGGAGAGCAGGGGTGGCATTACCTTCCTTTTGTATGGGTGATAGTTCCTCTTGTGTGTGGAATCCTGTTCTGCCGTGTGCCGGTCCGCAGGCTGGTGGAGGAAGAGGAACGGATTCCTGTAAAGTCTCTGGCAGGACAGAAGATCTTCTGGTGTTTGTTGGTACTGATGATCTGTGCTGGCGCATCTGAAATGGGCATGTCCCAGTGGACTTCTTATTTTGCGGAGATGGGACTTCATGTGAATAAAGCGGTGGGGGATCTGCTTGGAGCCTGCTCTTTCTGTGTTCTTATGGGACTGGCAAGGCTGTATTATGGAAAAAGTTCCGGGGATCTGCCGATCCGGAAATTTATGGCGGGGAGTTATGTACTATGTATGTTCAGTTATGGACTTACTGTATTTGCCCCCCATCCGCTGCTGGGGCTTCTGGGGTGTGCCCTGTGTGGATTGTCGGTGGGAGTGCTGTGGCCGGGTACATTCAGCATAGCGGCGCGGGAGTGCAGGGCGGGAGGAACAGCGCTGTTTGCCCTGCTGGCACTGGCGGGGGATATTGGATGTGTCTCTGGTCCGGCAGCAGTCAGCCAAGCGGCCGGTATCTTTCCCCAGTACGGGGTAAAGGCAGGACTTTTCGCAGCAATAGTATTTCCCGCTGGGGGGCTGCTGCTGACGGTGTGCTGCCGCGAATCCCATGAATCCCAGGAAACTAAAGTTGAAAATGGGTGATAAAATGGAATATATTCAGATCGAACATACATTTAAACCAGTGTGGGACGAGGGGTCCAGGATCCTTATTCTGGGAACCTTCCCCTCTGTTAAATCCAGAGAAAACCAGTTTTATTATGGTCATCCCCAGAACCGGTTCTGGAAGGTGCTGGCGGCGTTGGCCGGGGTTAAGGTGCCTCAGACCATAGGGGAGAAAAAGAAAATGCTTCTGGACAATGGCATCGCTGTCTGGGATGTGATACAGAGATGCAGCATCCAGGGATCCAGTGACAGCTCGATCCGGGATGTTGTGGCAAATGATATAGCTTCCCTTCTGGAAAAATCAAATATTTCCAGGATTTATGGAAATGGAGCGAAGGCGTGTGAATTATATGATAGGTTTGTCAAAAAACAGACTGGGATAGATATACAAAAGCTTCCGTCCACCAGCCCGGCCAATGCTGCGTTTCAGCTGGAACGGCTGCAGGCAGAGTGGAAGAAGATATTGGATAAAGATTAGGGGAGACATTTTATGACTTTAAAAGAATTGGAAATTGGAAAAACAGCTGTGATCCTGGAAGTTGGCGGGGTGGGAGCCCTGCGACAGCATTTTCTGGATATGGGAGTGATACCCGGTGCAGAGATCACACTGATCAAATATGCGCCTATGGGAGATCCCATGGAATTAAGAATACACGGTTATGAGTTGACGCTGAGACTGGCGGATGCCGGGCAGATCAAGGTTCAGGAAAAAGAAGATGCTGAATTGAGGCAGCAGGATCACCAAAATGAGAAGAAGCGAAAGGACAGAAAAGAGCATCCAGGACTGGGCGAGGGAGGAAAATATCATGTAAAGGCGGAGGAACATCCCCTGCCGGAACATACGGTCCTTAGCTTTGCGCTGGCGGGAAATCAAAACTGCGGAAAAACCACTCTGTTTAATCAGCTGACGGGGGCCAGCCAGCATGTGGGGAATTTTCCAGGGGTTACTGTGGACCAGAAGAGCGGAGCCATAAAGGGGCATGGGGATACACTGGTGACAGATCTGCCGGGCATTTATTCGCTGTCTCCCTATACCAGCGAAGAAATTGTTTCCAGAGAATTTATTCTTCACGAGAAGCCGAAGGGTATTATAAATATTGTAGATGCCACAAATATTGAGCGCAATCTGTATCTCACCATGCAGCTGATGGAACTGGATGTGCCGATGGTGCTGGCGCTGAATATGATGGATGAGGTGCGGGGTAATGGCGGTTCTGTACACATCAACGAGATGGAAGGCATGCTGGGCATTCCGGTGGTGCCCATCTCAGCAGCAAAAAATGAAGGGATCCACGAGCTGGTGAGCCATGCTCTCCATGTGGCGAAATATCAGGAGAGACCGGGGCGCATGGATTTTTGTGATGAGAAGGAAAATGGTGGTGCGGTGCACCGGTGCCTTCATGGGATCATGCATTTGATCCAGGACCACGCGGCGGATGCCGGGATCCCGATACGGTTTGCTGCCACCAAACTGGTGGAGGGGGACGAGCGGATCTTAAAGGCGCTGAAACTGAGCCAGAACGAGACGGAGACACTGGAACATATTATCTGCCAGATGGAGGAAGAGCGGGGAATGGACGCTCCGGCGGCCATCGCTGACATGAGATTTTCTTTTATCCAGAAGCTGGTGGGGCAGTGCGTCACCAAACCAAGGGAGAGCAGGGAGAGGGAGAGAAGCCGGAGGATGGACCGGGTCCTGACTGGTAAATTTACAGCGATCCCGGCGTTTATAGGGATCATGGTGCTGGTATTCTGGCTGACTTTTAATGTTATTGGTGCGTGGCTGCAGGGGATTTTTGAGTTTGGTATTGAAAAGCTGACCCAGGTGGTGGACGGGGCTTTTAGCAGCTGGCATGTAAACGAGGTGCTGCACTCCCTGGTTATCGATGGCATTTTCAATGGAGTGGGAAGTGTACTGAGTTTTCTGCCCATCATTGTCACACTGTTTTTCTTCCTGTCCCTGTTGGAAGATACTGGTTACATGGCGAGGGTTGCCTTTGTTATGGATAAGCTTCTTCGCAAGATCGGTCTTTCTGGAAGAAGCATTGTGCCGATGCTGATCGGTTTTGGGTGTACGGTACCCGGTGTCATGGCGAGCCGGACCCTGCCCTCGGAACGGGACCGCAAGATGACGATCCTGATGACGCCCTTTATGAGCTGTACGGCAAAGCTTCCGATCTACGGGTTTTTTGCCTCTGCCTTTTTCCCAAAACACGGAGCTCTTGTTATGATCGGTTTATATCTTGGCGGCATTGCGGCCGGGATCATCATGGCATTTATATTGAAAAACAGTCTGTTTCAGGGGGAGGCCGTCCCCTTTGTGATGGAGCTGCCAAATTACCGTGTGCCTGGCATGAAAAATGTGGCGCAGCTGCTGTGGGAAAAGGCAAAAGACTTTCTGCAGAAAGCATTTACGGTGATTTTTGTGGCTACTGTAGTAATCTGGTTTTTACAGACCTTTGGCATTCATTTTAATATGGTAGAGGACTCCCAGGACAGCATTCTGGCAATGATCGCCGGGGCGATAGCGCCAGTTTTTGCGCCGTTAGGTTTTGGTGACTGGAGGATCTCTACGGCGCTGATCAGCGGTTTTATGGCGAAGGAAAGTGTAGTATCCACACTGTCTGTATTATTTGGAGACACCGCTTCCCTGCTGTCTGTGATCACTCCGCTGTCCGCGTTGTCCCTGCTGGTTTTCTGTCTATTGTATACACCCTGTGTGGCAGCAGTGGCTTCCATCAAGCGGGAGCTGGGAGGAAGATGGGCGGCAGCAGTGGCAGTGCTGCAGTGTGTGGTCGCCTGGATCTGTGCTTTTCTTGTCTATCTGACCGGAAGTATTTTTCTTCCATTGGTCTAAATATTTTTTTATGCATAAAGTATTTATAAAAGAAAATACTATAGATAGCCCGATGTGGGAGTTCACAAAACTTTCACAAAATTGTTAGCACTCACTCTTGACGAGTGCTAACAAAAGTGGTATAACTAAGTTACAGAACAAAAACATCTAACTTTTCAGAATGGAGGAATGACTTATGTTAGTACCAAGAATTTTAAATGATAGTTTTACAGACCGTTTTTTTGATGACATGTTCCGTTTCCCATTCGACACCGTTCGTAAATCACAAGTGCCGGGAATGAACGTGGATGTTCAGGAGTTCGAGGACAGATACTTGATGGATATCGAACTTCCGGGCTATGCAAAAGAAGATATACAGGCGGATCTGAAAGACGGATACCTGACGATTTCGGCCAATCACACCGAGAATCAGGATGAGAAGGACGAGGAAGGAAAATATATCCGCAGAGAACGCTATTATGGCCAGTGCCAGAGAAGCTTTTTCGTTGGAAAGGAGCTTACGGAGGAAGATATCAAGGCAAGTTTTAAGGATGGCATTCTGAAACTTACCGTTCCGAAGAAAGAGAAAAATCCTGCGGTGGAGGAGAGAAAACGGATCGCCATCGAGGGATAACAGGTGGTGCCAGTAATACGAGTATTTGCAGAGGGATTTACGGAAACAAGGTGATTCTGTGAATCCCTCTGCTTTTGCGTATCTTATCAAAGACCCAGTAAAATCTTTATTCCCAGAAGAATCAGAACAATCCCTCCTGCAATCTCCGCCTTTTTTTGAAAACGGCTTCCAAATGCGCGGCCGATGCCTACCCCGGTGATAGAGAAAAAGCAGGTGGTCAGTGCGATGATCACACAGGCACAGAGGGTGTTGAGAAAAGGTGTCAGAGAGGAGGAGAGGGCGACGGGGATGCAGGCAAAAGTGACGCCGGCAGCCAGTGCATCGATGCTGGTGGCGATGGCCAGTAAAAACATTTCCTGGATCCCCAGTCCACCATCCTGTCTGGTATCGTTTTCTGTCAGAGCTTCCCGGACCATATTTCCACCGATAAAGACAAGGAGGACAAAGGCGATCCAGGAAGAAAAAGAAGTGATGTAGCTGGTGAACTGAATGCCCAGGAGGTAGCCGGCGAGGGGCATAAGCCCCTGAAAGCTTCCAAACCAGATCCCTGCGATCAGTGCGTTTTTTATAGTTGCTTTTGGCAGAGCCAGCCCTTTGCAGATGGACACGGCAAAGGCATCCATTGAAAGACCAGCAGCAAGAATAAGTACAGTAAATAGGTTCATTTTTATCTCCTCCTAACGTAGCCCTCATGCCGCTTTCCGCAGCACTTCCATAGCTTAAATCCTTAAGTGAAAGTCGATTGCTCCGTGCCCTGCACTTTTACAATAAAAAACTCATATATGGCACCACTGGGCACCATATATGAGTCTCGTTCATTAAGATATGCCAGACCGGTGATAAAAGGCACCGGACAGTATGTTGACATATCACACAACAGGATTATGCAAACTACTCCCTCACAAGGTTGTACTAATGATACTAAAATTGATAAAAAAAGTCAATGATTTTTGTAAAAGATTTTTTAGTGACAATGTGCTGACTGTGTATTATAATAATATAGGATAAAAGGAGAACCAAAGAGGAAGGGATGTATGATGAGACAAAGGATTAAGATACTGGCGGTGGCAGTGGGGATGTTGTTTTTCCTTCTGGCAGCGCAGAGTAAGACAGAGGCAGCCGCGAAAGACATTCTGGTTATTACACAGTCATGGAATACCGTGGATGTTATGGCAGGTGATACTGGAATTCTCAGACCCCAGACGGAGGATCTGAAAGATTTTTGGGGACAGCCGGTTCAGATCGCCAGCTGGGTATACACCAGTAACGAGCCGTCGGTGGTGTCAGTGGATGGGAATGGATTCTACCAGGCTCTCCGGATGGGATCTGGAGAAGTGTTTATTCGGGGATATTCATCATCGGGAATGCTGATGTTTTCCGCGACATGTACCATTCAGGTATCGGTGGATATGTCAGGAGTGACTTTGGAAAAGAGCAGTCTGACAGGATATTTGTGTGGTGAAAGCCAGTTTTCAGAGAATATTCAGATCCTGTCTTCTTATGTGCTGAATGAGGAGAATTCTGAATTTACATATAGTTCTACAAATTCCGATATGTCAGTGGGCTGCAGCCTTAAGGACAATATGTTGATCATAGAGAGCGGTTCAGAGGGAAAGACGGTTCTTAGTGTGACGATCAATGGAAAAGTCTTTGAGGTTTCGGTCACAATTACAAGACTGGAGATCTCTAAGCGCAGTTATGTGGGCTCAAAGGGAAAGACGCTTCGCTTAAGGATCAAAGGAACTGGAGAAAAGGTGGTATGGAGCAGCAATTCCAAGGCTGCGAAAGTGAATGGGAGCGGCACTGTCCGGTTGCGCCGGAACGGAAACGCAGTGATCACAGCAAATGTTGCGGGTCACAAACTGGGTTGTGCCATATCTGTCATTTCTCCTAAGCTTCTTAAGGTGGTAAAGCGGGCAAAGTATATTGGGGAAAATTGGACATACAGCCAGCCTAAGAGAATGAAAAAGGGATATTATGACTGCAGTTCTCTTGTATGGAGAACCTATGGCCAGATAGGGAAAAAATTTGGAATGGCGAATTATGCGCCAGTGGCAGCGGATCTCGCCAAATGGTGTAAAAAGCATGGAAAAGTTTTGACAAGATCCTATACAAGACAACACATTCAAAAAATGAAGTTCCGTCCGGGGGACCTGATGTTTGAGACCGGACAGGACAACGGACGATACAAAGGGATCTATCACGTGGAAATGTTCGTAGGATATGCGGTGGCTGATTTTGATGAAACCGGCAAACCGGTGCTCAATGAGCTCTGGGCGGCGAGACCGGAAGGTTATTATGGCGGCGGATATCTTATGGAGCGTCCCTAGGGCAATTATTTTGTGCTGGAGCGGTGGAGACAGAACAGGATCGCCAGTATAAGCAGGGAACCGCCAATGATTCCGGTATTTGCGATTTGTGAGAGATCGATGCTGTGTTCCACAGAGAGGACGGCGAGGATGGCGAGGAATATTCCCACCAGCCCCTCTCCGGCGATCATACCAGAGCTGAACAAAATTCCATTGTTCAGCTTTCTTTTTTTATCCTCTTCGGAAAGCTTTCTCTTTTCAAGAAACAGCCGGATGAGTCCTCCCAGCATGATACAGGTGCTGAGTTCCAGCGGCAGATAGAGGCCGATGGCGACGGGGAGTACCGGGATCCGCAATATTTCCACTGCGATGGCGATAAAGATGCCGATAAAGATCAGCCCCCAGGGAAGATTTCCATTCATAACGCCTTCTACCAGCATCTTCATCAATGTCGCTTGTGGAGCGGATAATTCAGTGGAGCCAAATCCCCAGGCAGAATTCAAAAGGTATAATACTCCTCCGATGGCGATGGCGGCGGCAATGGTTCCAATCAGTTCACCAATCTGCTGTTTTTTTGGGGTGGCCCCCAGCAGATATCCAGTTTTCAGATCCTGGGAAGTATCTCCTGCCATGCAGGAGACGATGCAGATGATGGAACCGATGGCGATGGCGGCCTGCATTCCGTGAGAGCCGGATTCTCCTGCAGCTTTCAGGATCAAGGTAGAAAAAAGGAGTGTGGCGATGGCCATACCGGAGACTGGGTTGTTGCTGCTGCCTACAAGCCCTACCATACGTGAAGATACGGTGGCAAAGAAGAATCCGAATAGAATGACCAAGGCGGCGCCCAGGAGATTAACAGGAACAACAGGTAATAGCCATATAAACAGAATCATTGATAAAATCGCTGTAAAGATGAACTTCATGTTAAGTTCCAGAGAGGTTCTCTCAGTACTTGTATATCGGGAAGAAGAAAGTCCTCTGATAGAATCCCGAAAAGTGGACAGGATCAGAGGAAGGGATTTGATCAGGCTGATAATTCCACCTGCCGCTACGGCACCGGCGCCAATGTAACGGATGTAGAGACTCCAGATATTGCTGGCACCTCCTTTGGCATAAAGATGCAAGATCGTGTCATTGCCAGGGTAAAGAACGGTATTGGATCCGAAGAGAAGGATGGAGGGGATCAGCACAAACCATCCCAGGATGCCGCCTGCCAGCATATAGGATGAAATTCTTGGACCACATATAAAACCAACTCCGATGAGAGCGGGGTACACTTGGGTAGATAATTCTGTTTTAAGAAGCATAATATTGACAGAGATCTTACCGGGAATAATCTTTAATCCGTCCACGAGAAATTTGCACAGGGCGGCAAAGCCCATGCCGCCAAATACAGTCCTGGCGCCTTCACCGCCTTTTTCACCGGCAAGCAGAACTTCAGCGCAGGCTGTACCTTCTGGATAGGGAAGGGTCTTATGTTCCTGAACAATTAGGGCGCGGCGAAGGGGCACCATAAACATGACGCCTAAAATGCCTCCACAGATGGAGATGATAAAGATCTCAAATATGCCGGGAGCCTCCATGATTCCCTCTGCCGCCCACAGAAAGAGAGCTGGAAGAGTGAAAATGGTGCCGGCGGCCAGAGACTCTCCGGCGGAACCAATCGTCTGTACCATGTTGCTTTCCAGGATCGAATCCCGGCGAAGGACAATGCGGATGATGCCCATGGAGATTACCGCAGCAGGAATGGAAGCTGAGACAGTCATTCCGACCCGGAGTCCAAGGTAGGCATTGGCAGCTCCAAATATGATGGCGAGAAGAACTCCTATTATAATAGAAGAGACTGTGAGTTCAGAAGGGGATTTTTCAGGTGGGATGTATGGTTTGAATTCCGTATCCTTCATAATATCCAGATCCTTTCTGATTTTTTTGTATAGGAACTAAAGTGCACAAAAGAAAAGGATATTATTCAGCATCGTGGTTTATATTATAGAAGAAAAAAGCGTTTTACAAAGAGTTTGGGTGATAAATTGTAAAATCATATAGAAAATAATAAAATATGGTAAAAATTTGACGATTTTGAAAGAAATATGTGAACAATAAATGAGAGAAAATGTAAATAACATATAAAATCCTCTTGCAAAAACGAGAAAAAGCATATATAATGCAAAACAAAGCATTTGAAAAAACTTTGTATATTCAGTAATTTAGGAGATTGGAGGTTTTGTTATTATGAATAAGGTTAAAGTCTTGATCGTAGATGACAGTATGAGAACAGCTGCCATGATCCGGGAAAGTCTTCAGGATGATAGTGAAGTTGAAGTTGTGGGGCATGCAGAAGATGGGGTGGAAGCGATTGAAATGATTCGTGAGACTTCACCAGATATTGTTTTTTTAGATTTGATCATGCCAAAGATGGATGGTTTACTTGTGTTGGAAAAGATACACCGGGGATTGCCTGGAATTGATAAAAGACCGGATTTTATCGTGGTGACAGCAGTGACGCAGGAAAATGTGATGCAGTCTGCATTTCAGTATGGGGCCTCGTATTATCTGCTGAAACCTTTTGAAAAAGAGACGATTGTGGCAAAAGTACAGCAGCTGAAACCGGGAAACAGAGCCATGCTGGTTAACTACGGGGAGAAATTTCAAAATGAAAGCAGACCCGGATATAACCTGGAAATGGATGTAACAAATATTATACATGAGATCGGAGTACCTGCACATATTAAAGGATATCAGTATTTAAGAGATGCCATCATGATGTCAGTGGATGACAGTGGGATGCTCAATTCCATTACCAAGCTTCTTTATCCGTCCATTGCAAAGCAGCATCAGACGACTCCCAGCAGAGTGGAGAGGGCAATCCGGCATGCGATCGAGGTGGCATGGTCCAGAGGAAAGGTAGATACGATTGATGAACTATTCGGATATACTGTGAACAATGGAAAAGGCAAGCCTACCAATTCGGAATTTGTAGCGTTGATTGCAGATAAGATACGACTTGAGCAGAAAATGCGTGCGAATTAGAAAAATCCAGACAGGAAGCCTGATAAGGCGAGACCTGGTACTGGTAAACTGTATATACAAAACTATTTCAAAAGCTGAGGTGAAATGTACACCATCATGAATTCGGGGTAATGGTTCATGATGGTGTTTTTTTACGTGAAGTGTGGCGCTGGGGGTTGGTTTTTGAAACCTGTAACTCTGGCGGATATACATATGTGTTGCCAGTTTGCAAGACACTGGTTGCATTTTCGGGATTTTTCTTATATAATTATAAATATGCGACAAAAAGCATCTGAAAGGATTGGTATGTATGGCAGAAGACAGACAAAGTGAATTGATCGAAAAATTTGATACAGGTGAACTGTCCCAGGATATTATTCCCCCCAATTTTACCGATCCCGATGTGTTGTTCGAGGTTTTGAAAAAGATTATTCTCACCGATCATCCAGGTGGCGATCTGGTGATCATCGAAAAGGCATACGAGCTTGCTAAGGAGGCGCATAAGGACCAGCGGCGCAAATCCGGGGAACCGTATCTTATCCATCCGGTGTGTGTGGCGATCATACTCGCCCAGATTGATATGGATGAGGAGACCATCGTGGGAGGGCTGCTCCATGATGTGGTTGAGGATACCAAATATACGGTGGAAGATATCACGGAAATGTTTAGCGAAGAAATTGCCTTGATGGTGGATGGCGTCACCAAACTGACCCAGTTGAATTATTCAGCGGATAAGCTGGATGTTCAGGCAGAAAATCTTAGAAAAATGTTTCTCGCCATGGCGAAAGATATCCGTGTGATCATTATAAAGCTGGCGGACCGTCTTCACAACATGCGGACGCTTCAGTTTATGAAACCGGAAAAACAGAAGGAAAAAGCCAGGGAGACGATGGATATCTACGCACCTATCGCCCACCGTCTCGGTATTTCCAAAGTAAAAGTAGAACTGGATGATCTTTCCCTGCAGTATCTGGAGCCGGAGGCATACCAGGAACTGACAGATAAATTTAATCACATGCGCGTCCGCAAAGAGACCTTTGTCAAAGATATCATGGCAGAAGTGCGGGAGCATCTGGAGGAGGCGCAGATCGTTGCCACCATTGACGGCCGTGTAAAGCATCTATTCAGTATTTACCGGAAAATGGTGAATCAGGACAAAACACTGGATCAGATCTATGATCTGTTTGCAGTGCGCATCATTGTGGACACCGAGCAGCAGTGCTATACGGCACTGGGTATTATCCATGAGATGTACAAACCAATTCCGGGAAGGTTCAAGGATTACATAGCGATGCCGAAGCCGAACCACTACCAGTCGCTGCACACTACGCTGATCAGTCCCAATGGCCAGCCCTTTGAGATCCAGATCCGGACCTATGAGATGCATCAGACGGCAGAGTATGGTATTGCCGCTCACTGGAAATATAAGGAGAGCAAGGGAAGCGAGGAGAGCGTCGAAAACGATGAGGCTAAGATGACATGGCTCCGCCAGATCCTGGAATGGCAGCGGGATATGTCGGATAACAAAGAATTTCTGAGCCTGATAAAGAGTGACCTGAACTTGTTTTCGGACAGTGTATATTGTTTTACACCCAACGGTGATGTAAAGACACTTCCTGCTGGATCCACTACCATTGATTTTGCCTATGCGGTGCACACCGCTGTGGGAAATAAGATGGTGGGAGCCAGGGTGAACGGGAATCTTGTGAAGCTGGATTACCAGATTCAGAACGGCGACCGCATCGAGATCAATACTTCCCAGAACAGCAAGGGCCCCAGCCGTGACTGGCTGTCTATCGTGAAAAGTACTCAGGCGAAAAACAAGATCAACCAGTGGTTCCGCAGTGAGTTCAAGGAAGAAAACATTGTCCGCGGAAAAGAGCTGCTGGCACAGTATGCGAAAACAAAAAGCATCGATCTGTATAAGCTGGTGAAACCAGAGTATACGGAAGCCTGCAAACGGAAGTACGGATTCAAAGACTGGGATTCTGTCTGTGCCGCTATCGGTCATGGTGGTCTGAAAGAAGGACAGGTGATCAATAAATTACAATACGAGTACGATAAAAAGAACAAGAGAATCGTCTCGGATGAACAGGTGCTTGAGGTGATCGAGAGCGCCAAGGAGGCAAAGGCTGCCAAGGAAGCCAGCCAGAGCAGCGGGAGTTCCAGGAGTAAGAGCGGCATCATCGTGGAGGGGCTGGATGATCTTGCAGTGCGGTTTTCCCGATGCTGTAATCCGGTGCCAGGAGATGAAATTGTCGGGTTTGTCACCAGAGGCCGGGGGGTATCCATTCACCGGACGGACTGTGTGAATATGATCCATCTTCCGGTGGAAGAGAGAAACCGGCTGATCGAAGCAGAGTGGAGTGTGGAGGCGAAGAAGAATCAGGAATACTATCCGGTGGAGATTGTGATCTATTCCTACAACCGTAGTGGTGTTCTCTTTGACGTGTCCAGAATCTTTACAGAGAATGAAATTGATGTGAAATCCATGAACGTCCGTACTACAAAACAAGAAAAGGCGACAATTGTAGTCGGGTTTGAGACGAAAGGTGTAGAACAGTTGAATAAACTGGTGAAAAAACTGCGTGGAGTGGAGAGTGTCATCGACATTGAGAGACGTTCCAACGGATGATCCAATGGTGGCTCAGAGAGACTGCCGGGGTGGCAGGAAAGGAGGTTTAAGATGTTAATAAACGGAATTGATATTGATTCTATCGTTGTAGGCGGAGTTGGTACAAACTGCTATATTGTGAGACGGGAAAACAGCGATCAGTGTGTTGTGGTGGATCCAGGATACAGCGGTAGAAAAATTGCCAGGCATATCCATAATGAGGGATGCAAACTGGAGGATGTGCTTCTGACCCATGGGCATTTTGACCATATGATGGGAGTGACATTTTTGATGGAAGAGGCAGGGGGCAGACTTTGTGCTTTTGAGGAGGAGCAGGCGGTGTTGGAAGATCCCGGTCTGAATGTGACAGCGATGGCAGGCAATGCCATGACGCTGCAGGCAGATGTATATTTCCGGGATGGACAGGTATACGAGACCGCCGGCATGAAGTTTACTGTGATCCATACGCCGGGGCATACGAAGGGGAGCTGCTGTTATTACTTAGAAGAAGAGGGTATACTGTTCAGCGGGGATACTTTGTTTCTGGAATCCATTGGCAGGACGGATCTGCCCACCGGCAATGACCGACAGATCATAGAATCCCTGAAAGAAAAGGTGCTGGCTCTTCCCGAGGAGGTAAAAGTATTTCCAGGGCATGGGCCGGCGACAGAGATCGGGTACGAGAGGGAAAACAACCCTTATGCCGCGATGTAAAGGACAGGGAAGGGCATGATTCATATTACCATCAAAGACAATGAGTTTTCCTATGATCTGAAGGCACTGGCCATGGTGTTTTTCCCAGAAAGAGAGTGCAGGGTCGAAGAAGATCCGGCGCTGCTTCGGAGAAAAGGATTTACCATGGTGATCCGTATCGATGGGGAAAAAACCTGGGAGGGATTTTTGACAGCTCCTTATACAAAAAATGAGGTCAAACAGAAGGCATACCGTTATTTCAGCGGGGTTTCCGGCAGGACACAGCCCTGGGGCATCCTGACGGGGATCCGTCCGGCTAAGATTCCCTTCCGTAGGATCCTTGAGGGGAAGGGACGGCAGGAGATCCTCCGGGAACTGGAGGAGGAATACTTTTGCAGCAGGGAGAAAGCGCAGCTGGCTTTGGATGTGGCGGGCAAAGAAGTGCAGATGACACAGGGAATGGATCACGAAGGCAGTGTCAGCATTTATATTGGCATTCCCTTTTGTCCTAGTATCTGCGCCTACTGTTCTTTTTCCTCTTACCCGCTGAAGCAGTACGAAAACAAGACAGATGCATATCTGGATGCCCTGGAAAAAGAGATCACTTATGTGGGAGAGCATCTGGGCGGGAGACAGCTGCAGACGGTTTACATTGGCGGAGGGACGCCTACATCCCTGACAGAAGCACAGCTGGAACGGCTGTTTTCTATGATTGAAGATCATTTTCCCCTGGATGCGGTGCGGGAGTATACTGTGGAAGCGGGGCGGCCGGACAGTATTACAGAGGGCAAGCTGAGATGTATGCGGAATCACAGGGTATCGCGGATCTCCATCAACCCCCAGAGCATGAAGCAGCACACGCTGGATCTGCTGGGAAGAAGACACACTACGGAACAGATCCGGGACACATTCCAGCTGGCGAGAGATCTCGGTTTTGACAATATCAATATGGATCTGATCCTGGGGCTGCCAGAGGAGACGCTGGAAGATTTTAAATACACTCTTTCAGAAGTGGATGCGATGGGACCGGACAGCATAACGATCCATACGCTGGTGATCAAACGGGCAGCCCGGATCCGGAAGGAAAAGCTGGAGCAGGGCGGCCAGATCGGTGACGAGGACGCCTGTATCCCCCAAATGCAGCAATATTCCGAGAAATTCTGCCGGGATCACGGATATGAACCTTACTATATGTACCGTCAGAAAAACAAGGCGGTGACCAGCCGGAATACCAATCAGGAAAATGTGGCATATGCCAGACCCGGTAAGGAGTGCATTTACAATGTACTCATGATGGAAGAACTCCAGACGATACTGGCATTGGGCTGCGGCGGCTCATCCAAATATGTCTTCCAGGGAGAAGACAGGATGGAGCGGGTGGAAAATGTAAAGAGTGTAGATGACTACATAAGTAGAATAGATGAGATGATCCGGCGGAAACTTCCATTTTCGTCAGAATAAGATCCTGTCAAAGAAAAGGAAAAGAGGTAAAGAGATGACGTTAAAAAAGAAACCAGTCACAGGGATGAAGGATATTCTTCCCAGAGAGATGGAGATACGTGATTATGTGATCCGGCTGATCAAAGAGACCTATGGGACCTATGGATTCTCTTCCATTGAAACTCCTTGTGTGGAACACATTGGGAGCCTGTGCAGCAAGCAGGGGGGTGAAAATGAGAAGCTGATCTTCAAGATCCTGAAGCGGGGGGAGAAGCTTAAACTGGATACCGCAGAATGTGAGGCGGATCTGGTAGACAGCGGTCTGCGGTATGATCTGACGGTACCCCTTTCCAGGTATTATGCCAATAATTCCAGTGAGCTGAGCGCTCCTTTTAAGGCGCTGCAGATGGGTAATGTGTGGCGGGCGGACCGTCCCCAGAGAGGCCGTTTTCGTCAGTTTATGCAGTGTGATATTGACATTCTGGGAGAGCCATCCATCCTGGCAGAGATCGAACTGATCCTCGCTACCACCACTCTTCTTGGAAAACTCGACTTCAAAAATTTTACCATCCGTATCAACAACCGCAGGATGTTAAAGGCGATGGCGGCGTATTGTGGATTTTCCGAAGGAGAGTATGACAACGTGTTTATCATACTGGATAAGATGGATAAGATCGGTATGGAGGGAGTACAGGAAGAACTTCTGGCAGCCGGTTACGACAAAGGATCGGTGGACCGCTGTATTGAGTTGTTCCAGACTGTGACCAATGATATTGATGGCGTCCGGTATCTCAAAGAGACACTGGGAGACTACCTGGAAGCGGGAACAGCGGAGGATATGGAGACCATTATTTCCATGGTGGAAGAGACGAAGACAGCGGACTTTAAAATGTGTTTTGATCCCACCCTGGTACGGGGCATGGGGTATTACACGGGACCGATCTTTGAGATTTCCATGGATGAGTTCGGCGGTTCCGTGGGGGGCGGCGGACGCTACGATGAGATGATTGGGAAATTTATGGGGAATGACACCTGTGCCTGTGGATTTTCCATCGGTTTTGAGAGAATCGTCATGCTGCTCTTAGAGCGGGATTTTGCGGTTCCCTCGGCAGCTAAGAAAAAGGCTTATCTCATCGATAAGAAGGCATCCACAGAGATGATGAAAGAAGTGCTTTTGAAAGCGGAAAAGGAACGGGCTGCCGGATACCGCATCAGCATCAATGTGATGAAAAAGAATAAAAAATTCCAAAAAGAACTCTTGGCAAAGGATGGCTATACTGAGATCGAGGAATTCTTTGCGGATTAATCAATATATGAGCTAAAGGAGAATGACAATGGCAGAATCAATGAAGGGCTTAAAGCGCACCTGTCGGTGTGCGGAGCTCACGACAAATCATATCGGTCAAACTGTGACAGTCATGGGCTGGGTACAGAAGAGCAGAAATAAAGGCGGTATCATTTTTGTGGATCTCCGGGACCGGTCCGGGATCATCCAGCTGATCTTCGAGGAGAGCGATGCTGGGACGGAGGCCTTTGAGAAGGCAGCCAAGCTGCGTGCTGAGTTTGTGGCAGCGGTGACCGGTGTAGTGGAAAAACGTTCTGGTGCTGTCAATGAGAATCTGGTGACCGGCGCCATCGAGGTGAGGGCAAAGGACATCCGTATCCTTTCCGAATCAGAGACGCCGCCTTTCCCTGTGGAGGAGAATAGCAGGACGAAGGATGAACTCCGGCTGCGCTATCGTTTTCTGGATCTGCGCCGCCCGGATCTTCAGCGCAATCTGATCATGAGGAGCAGCATCGCCATGCTGACGAGACAGTTTCTTGCAGAGGAGGGATTTTTAGAGATTGAGACCCCGATGCTCACCAAGAGTACGCCGGAAGGAGCCAGGGATTACCTTGTTCCCAGCCGTGTGCACCCGGGGAACTTTTATGCCCTTCCCCAGTCTCCACAGCTGTTTAAACAGCTTCTGATGTGTTCTGGTTATGACCGCTATTTCCAGATCACCAAATGTTTCCGTGACGAGGATCTGAGGGCAGACCGTCAGCCGGAATTTACCCAGATCGATATGGAGCTCTCCTTTGTGGACGAGGAGGATGTGATGGATGTAAACGAACGTCTTCTCCAGAAACTGTTTCAGGAGGTTCTCGGTGTGGAACTGTCCCTGCCCTTCCCACGCATGACCTGGCAGGAAGCCATGGACCGTTACGGTTCTGACAAGCCGGATACCCGGTTTGGCATGGAGTTAAAAGATGTGACAGAGACCGTGAAAGGCTGCGGTTTCGGTGTATTTACCGGAGCGGTCGAGGCGGGAGGATCTGTCCGGGGGATCAATGCCAAAGGTCAGGGGGCAATGCCCAGAAAGAAGATTGACGCTCTTGTAGATTTTGCCAAAGAATACGGTGCAAAGGGACTTGCCTATCTCTGTGTGAATGAGGATGGCAGCTATAAATCATCCTTTGCCAAATTTATGACAGAGGAGGAGCTGAAAGCGCTGGTCTGTGCCATGGAGGGAGAGCCGGGAGACCTGCTGCTCTTTGCGGCGGATAAAAATAAAGTGGTATATGACGTTCTTGGAAACCTTCGTCTGGAGCTTGCCAGAAAAATGGAGCTTCTGGATAAAAATGTATATCATTTTCTCTGGGTAACAGAGTTTCCGCTTCTGGAGTACAACGAGGATCTGGGACGCTATCAGGCAATGCATCATCCTTTCACGATGCCTATGGAAGAGGATCTTGACCTCATCGATACAGATCCGGGCAAAGTGAGGGCGAGAGCCTATGATATCGTACTGAACGGCACAGAGCTGGGAGGCGGTTCGGTGCGTATCCATCAGAACGATATCCAGGAAAAAATGTTCCATGCCCTTGGATTTGCTAAGGAAACGGCATATGAGCAGTTTGGTTTCCTGTTGAATGCCTTTAAGTATGGGGTGCCGCCTCATGCCGGACTTGCTTATGGTCTGGACCGTCTTGTGATGCTTATGGCGAAAGAAGATAACATCAGAGAAGTGATTGCCTTTCCGAAGGTGAAGGATGCTTCCTGTCTCTTGACGGAAGCACCAAATGTGGTAGACGAAAAACAATTAGAAGAACTTGGAATTGACATCCGCCCGGATGCAGCAGAGACGGCGGAATCAAATAAATAATAGCAGGAGGTAAGTAAGGTGAGTGTGACAACAAGCAATTTTGGGACGACGAAGGACGGGAAAGAGGTAACACTCTTTGCCATTGAAAACAAAAATGGAATGAAAGCAGAAGTGATCGATTATGGTGCGAATATTGTCAGATTGTTTGTGCCAGACAAAGAGGGTAAACTGGATGATGTCGTACTGGGGTTTGATGATGTGGCAGGCTATGAGGTGAATGGCTGTTTCTTTGGGGCTTTTATTGGGAGACATGGTAACCGGATCGGGGATGCCAGATTTGAATTGAATGGTGTTACTTATGAGCTGGAGAAAAATGATGGAGAGAATAATCTTCACGGTGGCACACCAGGATACCATCAGGTGATGTATGAGGCGGCATCCATGGACAACAGCGTGACCTTTTACAGAGTCAGCCCGGATATGGAACAGGGCTATCCGGGAAACCTGGAGATCAGTGTGACTTATACAGTGACGGATGACAATGAGCTCAAGATCAGCTATCTGGCAAAATCCGATAAGGATACTCTCTGCAATGTGACAAATCATTCCTATTTCAACCTTAAGGGACACAACGGCGGAGAGATCACAGACCATAAGGTGTGGATCCGGGCAAATGGATTTACCGAGACCACAGATGATCTGATCCCCAATGGAAATATTGTGGATGTAACGGGAACCCCGATGGATTTCCGTGAGAAAAAAGCCATCGGGGATGATATTGAGGCAGATTATAGACCTCTTACGATCGCTGGCGGTTATGATCATAATTTTGCCCTGGACAAAACTCCGGGCAAGATAGAAAAGGTGGCAGAGCTTTCGGAAGAAACCACAGGACGTATCATGGAAGTCTATACGGATCTTCCGGGCATGCAGCTCTACACTGGAAACTTTATTCAAAAAGAAAATGGAAAAAATGGCACAGAGTATACAAAGAGAACAGGAGTATGCTTTGAGACACAGTTTTTCCCTAATTCTGTGAACGTGCCAGCTTTTGATTCCTGTGTACTGAAAGCCGGGGATGCTTTTGCCAGCACGACTATCTACCGGTTTTGTTAAAAATCATACATTCTTATATGTATAACGAAACAAGATGTGGGCGAATACTATAAGGATAAGGATACAAACCGAAGGAGAAAAGTTTTGAACAGTGTTTTGGGGAAATTGATCCAAAAAGAGTTTGGGAGAAATAAATATAAAATATACTGCAATAAGCTGGACCAGAAGGAATGTATGGATATCTTCTGTGACATTTATATGGAACTGCACCGGATATCGGAAGACAATCTTAGCGACAGGCTGTTATGCCTGCTCCGGACCGTCCAGCTGTCGGTCAAGATCAGCCAGATATTTTTCTATATAACGGTTGGTTTTCTGGCGGCGGTACTTACCATATCCATGATCCCGGTTCTGCTGGAGATCAAGGCGGTGGGCATCGGTGCCCTGACGATCATGTATTTTTATAAGCTGGCAGAGTATATGAGGAACCGTTATTGTGACCGGGACGTCCGTCTTGTATTGATCTATAAGACAGCGTTATTTCATTTGCTGTCAGAGGAAGGGAAGTAGGAAGGATGAAGCGAACGCGGCTCAGGGATAGGGATCTCCCGGATTATACAAGGGGAGAAGAAATATTTAATATGGTATCCCATATCGTGGGAGGGGCTCTCGCGGTGGCAGCACTGGTGCTTTGTGTGATATTTTCAGCGCTGAGAGGGGATGCCTGGAGCGTCGCCGCCTCAGCTATATATGGAGCGATGATGGTGTTGCTGTATACCATGTCCAGTATTTATCATGGTCTGACATCTGAGATGGTGAAAAAAGTATTTCAGGTGATCGATCACTGTACTATCTATTTTCTGATCGCCGGGACTTATACCCCTATCACTCTGGTGGCGCTGCGCAAAGTGGATCCGGTCATTGGCTTTGTGGTTTTTGGTATCGTATGGGGCTGCTGCCTGGTGGCGGCGACCCTCACAGCCATTGATCTGGAAAAATATAAGAAGCTGGCGATGATCTGTTATCTCGGCATGGGCTGGTGCATTATCTTCTTTATCCGGCCCACGATGCAGGCTCTGGGACCGGGAGGAATGGTGTTTCTCATTACAGGAGGGCTTGCTTATACCATCGGCGCCGTGTTATATGGTGTGGGAAAGAGAAAAAGGTATATCCATTCCCTGTTTCATCTTTTTGTGATCGCGGGAAGTGTACTGCATTTCTTTATGATTTTATTTTATGTGATCCTGTCCTAAGGCAGTGACTTTGCCGGGCTGGCAGGATGGTGTGCCTCAGGCACAGGAAGGAGTAAAATATGGTAGTAGAACCAAAGGTAAAAGGCTTTATTTGCACCACGGCCCATCCTAAGGGCTGTGAAGAAAGTGTAAGAAGACAGATTGAATGCACGAAAAAGTTTGGGAAGGCTGAGGGTCCCAAAAAGGTGCTGGTCATCGGATCTTCCACAGGTTATGGACTTGCTTCGCGCATTGCTGTGACTTATGGATATGGGGCGGATACCATTGGTGTTGCCTTTGAGAGAGAATCCAATGGCAAACGGACGGCGACAGCGGGCTGGTATAATACCAAAGCATTTGAAAAAATAGCCGGAGAAGACGGTTATTATGCCAAATCCTTTAATGGAGATGGTTTTTCCAGGGAAATGAAGGATGACGTGATCCAGTGCATCAAAGAAGATTTTGGAAAAGTGGATATGGTAGTATACAGCATGGCAGCGCCGAGACGAACCCTGCCCAGTGGAACCACGGTTTCCTCTGTGCTGAAGACGGTGGGTGAGCCATTTACCAACAAGACTCTTGATCTGCGTACCAATGAGATCAAGGAGGTTACAGTTCCTGAGGCAGATGAAGATGAGATCAAAGCCACGATACAGGTCATGGGCGGTGGTGACTGGAGAGACTGGATCATGTCGCTGTATGATGCCGGAGTACTGGCAGAGGGCGCAGTGACCCTGGCGTATTCCTACATTGGTCCGGTGGTGACTCATGCAATCTACAAAGATGGCAGCATTGGACAGGCAAAGAAGCATCTCTATGATACTTCTGTGGAACTTACGAACAAATATAAAGACATTGGCCTGAAAGCATACATATCGGTTAACAAGGCACTGGTAACCCAATCCAGCGCGGCGATCCCCATCGTTCCTCTTTATATCTCTATGCTCTACAAGGTGATGAAGGAAAAAGGGCTTCATGAAGGCTGCATCGAGCAGATGAACCGTCTCTTTCTGGAGAAGCTCGCCGGCGGGGTGGTGCAGACGGACGAGGCGGGAAGGATCCGGCTGGATGATTATGAGATGAAAGAAGAGATCCAGGGCCGCATCGCTGAGGTGTGGGACAGTGTGGATTCCGAGTCCATCAAAGAACTGGGAGACATCAAAGGCTACTGGGACGAGTTTTATAATATGTTTGGCTTCGGTTATGACAATGTGGACTACAGCGAAGATGTAGAGATCTGAGACAAAAAACTTGGCTATAATACTTACACATAACGGCATAAGCAGGCCATAACACACTCCAAATGGCGAATTGAAATTGTAATATAACAAATAATAATCCCCACCTGGAATCAGACTTTGAAGTAGGATTTCCAAGTGGGGATCGTTGCCAATACACAAGAATACTTTTATCTATGGATGATGGTGCCACATTTTCCTCTGACGGCATCTGCCGCCTGTTCCAGTTTTCCAATCACAGCAGTGCGGTTTTCACCGGAGGTGACAAAGGATACGCTGGCGTCTATCTTGGGAAGGGTAGTGATGGGATCAAAGTGTCCTTCTTCGATCAGGGATAGAGCTTCGCCGCTGGTAATCTCACCAATTGGTTTATCTCCTGCAGAGATCTGTTCGCTGCCGGTGAGGATCAGAAGACAGGAGGCATCAAGCATATCCGCCAGCTTGGCAGCTGTATAGTCTTTTTCTATGACCGCGCTGGCACCTTTGAGCCGGGTGCCCTGCTGTATCACTGGAATTCCGCCACCGCCTGCGGCGATCACGATCTGTCCTGCATCTGCCAGTGTCTTGATGGCATCGATCTCGTAAATATCAACTGGATGGGGGGAAGCGATGATCCGGCGGTAGGAGCCATTTTCGCTGACAACATGGTTGCCCTTTTCTTCTTCGGCCCTTGCTTCTTTTTCTGACATACGGCGGCCGATGACTTTTGTGGGATGGTTAAATGCCTTGTCAAAGGGATCTACCCGCACCTGGGTGATGATCGTGGATACAGGCTTGAAGATGCCCCGGTTTAGCAGCTCGGTACGGATGGCATTTTGAAGATCGTATCCAATATAGCCCTGGCTCATAGCTCCGCAAAGGGACATCGGCGCCACTGTGTAGTGGGGTTCCAGCCTGGAGAACTCTGTCATTGCCGTCTGGATCATACCCACCTGTGGGCCGTTGCTGTGGGTGATAACGATATCATATTTCAATTCTGCCAGATCCGCGATGGCATCTGCCGCCTTTTTTACCTTTTTCTGCTGCTCCGGAAAGGTTTCGCCAAAGGCGTTCCGACCGAGGGCAACAACAAGTCTCTGATTTTTCATAAAGCTTCCTCCCTGTCTGTGTATTGTTCCGAATGTGTTTTCCTTAGTATACCAAACAAGAGAAAAACAATCAAATTCTATTTGAAAAAGAAGTTGAAAAAAAACCTCTGATGGGCTATACTAATCTTATATAGTTTTGGGTTTTTTTGGTGTCCTGGGATGAAGGTGTAAAGTTTTAGAGACTGGAGGGAGGTAGTAATGAAACTTGAATTTTTAGGGGCAGCTCACGAGGTCACCGGAAGCTGTCACTATTTGGAGATTGGGGAAAAGAAACTCTGTGTGGATATTGGGATGGAACAGGGACGGGATCTGTTTGAAAACCAGGAGATCCCGGTAAATCCGGCAGATCTTGATTACATACTTTTAACACATGCACATATTGACCACACGGGATTGCTGCCGATGCTTTATGCCAGAGGATTCCGGGGGCGGGTATTTACCACAAAGGCCACTGCTGACCTCAGCAGTATCATGCTGAGAGACAGCGCGCATATCCAGCAGTTTGAAGCTGAGTGGAGAAACCGCAAAGCCCAGAGAGCCGGAGGGGAACAGTACGTTCCGCTTTATACGATGGAAGATGCTCTGGGGGCGGTGAGACTTCTGGTTCCTTGTGAATACGATCACAGAATTACACTGTGCGAGGAGATCACGATACGGTTTACAGATGTAGGGCATCTGCTGGGATCTGCCTCCATCGAAGTATTTGCCACAGAGGGAGACCAGCACAGAACCATTGTATTTTCTGGAGATCTGGGAAATGTCAACAAACCGATCCTTAGAAATCTCTCTTATACTAAAAGTGCTGATTTTGTGGTGATGGAATCTACTTATGGTGACCGTTATCACAGTGAGGCTCCGGATTATGTGGGAGAACTGGCAAATATTATTGAAAAGACTTTTGAGCGTGGTGGAAATGTAGTGATTCCCGCTTTTGCCGTGGGGCGGACTCAGGAACTTCTTTATTTTATCCGTCAGATCAAAGAGCAGAAACTTATCTGCACTAATTCGAATTTCGAGGTATATGTAGACAGCCCTTTGGCGGTAGAGGCAACAAATATATTTGGAAAAAATGTAGAGAGCTGTTTTGATGATGAGGCGAGAGCACTGGTACAGAAAGGGATCAATCCCATCGGTTTCCCAGGTCTGAAATTATCCATTACCAGCGATGACAGCAAGGCCATCAATCTTGACCAGAATCCTAAAGTGATCATTTCTGCTTCTGGAATGTGTGAGGCAGGACGTATCCGCCATCATCTGAAGCACAATCTCTGGAGAGAGGAAAGTACTATCGTTTTTGTTGGCTACCAGTCGGTGGGGACTCTTGGCAGGTCGCTTCTGGAAGGAGCGGACCGTGTTAAGCTCTTTGGAGAGACCATTGAGGTAAAAGCAGAGATCGTAAAGATCTCTGGTATCAGCAGCCATGCAGATAAGAAAGGGCTCCTTAACTGGGTAAAAGGGTTTCAGGAAAAGCCTCCGAGGCAGGTGTTTGTGGTACATGGCGAAGATCATGTCTGCGACAGTTTTGCAGAGTGCGTCAAAGAAGAGCTAGGCATTGACGCCAGCGCACCCTACAGTGGCAGTATTTTTGATCTGCTGCGGGGACAGTACGAATATGAAGCGCCGCCGGTATATGTGAAAAAGAAAGACTCTGCCAGGAAACGTGCCCTGGATGTATTCGGACGGCTTGTGGCAGCAGGTGAGCGGCTGCTGGCGGTGATCCGCAGGAACGAAGGGCTGAGCAATAAAGAAACAGCAAAATTTACAGATCAGATCAATGCTTTGTGTGATAAGTGGGATCGATAGAATGAAGGATCGGAATAAAGG
>CAJUFM010000001.1:48946-70243 GCA_910585745.1 uncultured Eubacterium sp.
AAACAGCAAATACGCAGCTAGATCAATACTTTATATAATTAAGTGGGATCGATAGAATGAAGGATTGGAATAAAGGAAACAGCAAATACGCAGCTAGATCAATACTTTATATAATTAAGTGGGATCGATAGGAGGAATATATTTTGAAACAAGAGGAGAGTTCAGCTTTGGACCAGAAGAATAGCCCGTACGATTCCCTTACAGGATTGTATCATCTGGATACTTTTAAGACGAATGTAAAACAGTATTTGAAAGAACAGGATTTAGAATCCCATCTAGCACTTCTCTATACGGACATTGCGCACTTTGAAAGGATCAATAACCTATATGGAAGAAGCCTGGCGGACAGCCTGCTTCTGGAATTGTCCCAGTCGATATCAAAGGTTGATTTTGGGTTGTGTCTATACTGTCGGAGTGTGGCGGATCATTTTGTTCTGCTGGTCAATTTTAATGAGAAGGAAAAGCTGGATCATGACCTGCAGCAATTTTGTAACGAATTTAACAGGCTGGCACTGGAACGCTTTCCAGAGGCAGTTCCCCGGCTGGGGATGGGAGCCTATATCATCCACGATGCCACAGAGCCCATTGATGATATGGTGGAGAAAGCAAATGCGGCCAGAAAGAGTCTGAGAGGGAGATCCTCGGTGCGGGTTGCCTATTACAACCCAATTGATTTTGGAAAGCACCGGAGAGCGAAGGAACTGGAAAAGGATATGGAGTATGCCCTGGCTCACAAGGAGTTTAAGGTGTATCTCCAGCCAAAGTATGATCTTGTGACGAAAAAGATGGTGGGTGCGGAAGCTCTCGTCCGCTGGCAAAAGCAAGATGGGACAATGATCTATCCGGATGAATTTATTCCGGTATTTGAAAAAAATGGATTTATCAGGCAGCTGGATTTCTTTATGCTGGAACAGGTGTGTGAGATGCTTCGCAGAAGGCTGACGAAAAATAAGATCTGTCTGCCCATTTCCATCAACCAGTCAAGAATTCTGTTAAATAGCGAGACCTATACAGCGGATGTGGCAATGGTATTGAACAGTCATGATACGCCGCCGGATCTGATCGAGCTGGAGCTGACAGAGAGGATTTTTTCAGATTCTCTGGATGAGATGGCCAAGATGATGTCTAAATTGAAAGATTTAGGAATCCGATGGTCCATTGATGACTTTGGAACGGGGTACTCATCGCTGAATCTCCTTAAAAAACTGCCAGTGGATATTATTAAGATCGACAAGGCATTTTTAGACGAGACGGAGTCCTCGAATGTGAGCAAGATCATTATCCGCAAAACGGTAGAGCTTACCCAGGAGCTGGATAAAATGGTGGTCTGCGAGGGCGTGGAAACGGAGGAGCAGGCCAATTACCTGAAAGCGATCCACTGTGATCTGGCCCAGGGTTATCTGTATGCGAAGCCGATGCCAATGGATGAATTTGAAAAGCTGATGGATTCCACGGAGGTTGTGGCTTAGTTCCATTGTTTACATAAAGCCAATATAGGGCAGGATAGTTTTGATTATGTAGTATCTGCGTGATACTATCATATATATAAAAATTTTTAGGAGGTATTCACAATGAAGTTTTTTGTTGACACAGCAAAAATTGATGACATTAAGAAAGCTAATGATATGGGTGTAATCTGTGGTGTTACTACAAACCCGTCGTTGATTGCGAAAGAGGGGGGCAGAAGCCAGGAAGATGTTTTGAAAGAGATCGCATCTATCGTGGATGGACCTATCAGTGGAGAGGTAAAGGCAACCACCGTTGATGCAGAGGGCATGATCGCAGAGGGAAGAGAGATTGCCAAACTTCATCCTAATATGGTAGTAAAAATTCCTATGACAGTAGAAGGTCTGAAAGCTACAAAAGTACTTGCCAGTGAGGGGATTGATGTAAATGTTACTTTGATCTTTACTGCCAATCAGGCGCTTCTTGCGGCTAAGGCAGGCGCTGCTTATGTGTCTCCGTTCCTGGGACGCCTGGATGATATTTCCCAGGCCGGGATTGATCTGATCGAAACTATTTCCGCTATTTTTGCTAACTATCCGGACATTGATACAGAGATCATTGCAGCCAGCGTTCGTAATCCGATCCATGTAACAGACTGTGCTCTTGCCGGAGCAGACATCGCTACCGTTCCATACGGAGTGATCGAGCAGATGACTAAGCATCCGCTGACAGATCAGGGTATTGCGAAGTTCCAGGCAGACTATAAAGCGGTGTTTGGCGAATAAACAGGATGAAATACTATACACCGCTTTGGCGGTTGTTTGGCGAATAAAATGTCCCACAAATGGGACAAATGTCCATAAAATGGACATAGCAAGTTTGCATGCAGACTTGCGGACAGGACAATTATGAAATCATTATAAAAGGAGTAAAAACTATGAATACGTTAGAACTGAAAAAAATAGCTAACGAAGTTCGTAAAGGTATTGTGACCGCTGTGCACAGTGCGAAGTCTGGCCATCCAGGCGGATCACTTTCCGCAGCAGATATTTATACATATCTTTTCTTTGAGGAACTGAATATTGATCCGAAGGATCCTCAGAAAGCAGACAGGGACCGCTTTGTGCTCAGCAAAGGGCATACAGCGCCGGGTTATTATTCTGCACTGGCAAACAGAGGATTTTTCCCAGTAAAGGATCTTGAAACCCTTCGTCATACAGGATCTTATCTGCAGGGGCATCCGGATAAAAAACATATTCCGGGTGTGGATATGTCAAGTGGTTCTCTGGGACAGGGAATTTCCGCTGCTGTTGGAATGGCATTATCCGCAAAACTTAGTGGAGAGGATTATCGAGTATATACCCTGCTGGGGGACGGAGAGATTCAGGAAGGACAAGTATGGGAGGCAGCAATGTTTGCCGGACATCGCAAACTGGACAATTTTGTGGCTATCGTGGACAACAATGGTCTTCAGATCGATGGAGATATCGCAGATGTATGCTCCCCATATCCTATTGATGAAAAATTTAAGGCATTTAATTTCCATGTGATCAACGTAGATGCCCATGATTTTGACGCATTGAAAAAAGCCTTTGATGAGGCGAAGGCGACCAAGGGACAGCCGACTGCGATCATTGCCAAGAGTGTAAAGGGCAAAGGCGTATCCTTTATGGAAAATCAGGCAAGCTGGCATGGTGCAGCTCCGAATGACGAGCAGTATGCACAGGCTATGGCAGACTTAGAGAAAGTAGGTGAATCCCTGTGAGTGAAGTAAAAAAGATTGCGACTCGTGAGAGTTATGGAAATGCCCTGGCTGAGCTGGGAGCAGAATTTGAGAACCTGGTTGTTCTGGATGCGGATCTTGCCGCTGCTACAAAGACGGGAGTATTCAAGAAAGCATTTCCGGACAGACACATTGACTGTGGTATCGCAGAGTGTAATATGATTGGTATTGCAGCAGGACTTGCCGCTACTGGTAAGATTCCTTTTGCCAGTTCCTTTGCCATGTTTGCAGCGGGACGTGCCTTTGAGCAGGTTCGCAACTCCGTTGCATATCCGAAGCTGAATGTAAAGATCGGAGCTACCCATGCAGGAATCTCTGTAGGAGAGGACGGAGCTACCCACCAGTGTAATGAGGACATCGCCCTGATGCGCACGATTCCTGGCATGGTTGTTTTGAATCCATCGGATGACGTGGAAGCAAAAGCAGCAGTCCGGGCAGCCATCGAGCATGAGGGACCGGTATATCTTCGTTTTGGACGTCTTGCGGTACCTGTGATCAATGACAAGCCGGATTATAAGTTTGAGCTTGGCAAGGGTGTTGTACTTCGTGAGGGCAAAGATGTAACGATTATCGCTACCGGACTTCCTGTATCCGAGTGTCTGGCAGCAGCGGATAAGCTGGCAGCCGATGGCATTGATGCGAAAGTGATCAACATACATACCATTAAACCATTGGATGAGGAGCTTGTTCTGGCAGCAGCCAAAGAGACAGGCAAAGTAGTAACGGTTGAGGAGCACTCTGTGATCGGTGGTCTTGGAAGCGCAGTGTGCGATGTGCTTTCTGAGAAATGCCCGACCAAAGTTATGAAGATTGGTATCAATGACACCTTTGGAGAATCTGGACCTGCTGTTGAGCTGGTCAAGAAATATGGTCTTGACGCAGACAGCATTTATGCAAAAGTAAAGGATTTTGCGAAATAATTTTACTTGATACATAGGAAATGAAGTTTCGCGAATTCATTTTGTTGATATGAAACAAAAGAGATGGGGATTATGTTTCTGACCGAATCATAGTCCCCATTGATATAACCCGGCGGTGCGGATTCGCGCCGCCGAGCTAATGCAAAAACCGTTAAAGAGGAAATATACAACTAATTGGAAAGAAAAGGAGAGTATGAGGTTGAGATCTTTTACGTGCATGCCATTAAAGAAAAATCAAAGGTATGAGGTGACTGTGCCGGGTTCTAAGAGTATTACGAACCGGGCGCTTCTTTTGGGAGCGCTGGGCAGCGGGAGAACCGTACTGAAAGGCGTTCTTTTCAGTGACGATTCAAGAGTGTTCATGCAGGCGTTGAAAGAGATTGGTTTTTATGTGGATATTCAAGAAGAAGAGAAAAAGGTGGCCATTGAGGGGCTGGGAGGAAAGATTCCGGGAGATGGGACACTGGAAAGAAGAGTGTATGTGGGGAGTGCAGGGACTGCCGCCCGGTTTCTTACGGCGATGCTGGCGCTGTCCGGTGGGAGATTTCTTGTGGAATCCTCGGAACAGATGAAGACAAGACCGATGAAACCTCTGCTTCTGGCGCTGGAAGAACTGGGGGCAGAATTTGAATATCTGGAGGAATCCTATGCTTTTCCTTTCCGTATCCTGGGGAGGTCCCAGGAAATTCCAGCGTCGCTGGAGAAGATTCCCAGGGTAGATCTGAATATTGATCAGAGCAGCCAGTTTTTGAGCGCTTTGCTTTTAAGCAGCGTCATGTGTGGTGGTGGGTTAAGGATCCGTCTGACAGGAACAAGGAGTGCGAAGGCTTATGTGAATATCTCAATGAAAATGATGGAAGAGTTTGGCTGTGAGGTGGAGCAGACCGGGGAAGATACCTACATGGTACTTCCAGGGCAGCAGTACCGGGCAAGAGAATATCAGGTAGAGCCGGATGTATCCGCGTCATGTTACTTTTATGCCATAGCCGCAGTGACGGAAAGTGAGGTAAAGGTAAAGCACGTACACAGCAGTACTACCCAGGGAGATATCCGCTTCCTGGAAGTTTTACAGCAAATGGGATGCCGGCAGAGGGAGGAAGAGGATGGCATTGTCATTGCCGGCGCTCCGCTAAAAGGGATTCATGTGGATATGGGGGATTTTTCCGATCAGACCATGACACTGGCGGCCATTGCTCCCTTTGCTGATGGGGATACGGTTATCGATGGTGTAGGGCACATCCGGGGACAGGAGTCCGACCGGATCCGGGGTATCGTCACGGAGCTGGGCAGAATGGGCATCCAGTGTGAGGAGAGACAGGACGGATTGACGATCCATCCTGGCGATATTCATCCGGCAGTAATCCGGACCTATGAGGATCACCGAATGGCGATGGCATTTGCTGTTACCGGCTGCAGGGCTGAAGGCATCGTTATAGATGATCCGGAATGCTGCAGTAAAACTTTTGAAAATTATTTTGAAGTGTTGACAAGTCTTGATTTAACAACTAATATAAAAGAATGACAGAAACAAGTGGTTAGTACAATGAATGGAGAAGTAGTATGAAGAAGTTGACGGAACAATTAGAAGAATTTGTAAAAGCTGGATTTGAGCAGGCAGGTTATGACAAAAAATACGGATTTATCAGCGTTTCCAATCGTCCAGATCTGTGCCAGTACCAGTGTAATGGTGCGATGGCGGCAGCGAAGGAGTATCACAAAGCACCGATCCAGATCGCTGGGGATGTGGTAGAAGGGTTGAGGGAGAACTCTGCCTTTGAAAAGATTGAGGCGGTCAATCCAGGTTTTATAAATATAACTGTAAGCGGAGAATTGTTGAGACAGGCTGGTATTCAGATGATGACGCAGGATCGGTTTGGACTTGAGCGGTCGTCAGAGCCAAGGTCTGTGGTAATCGATTACGGCGGGCCGAATGTGGCGAAACCTCTTCATGTGGGACATCTTCGTTCTGCTATTATCGGGGAGAGCATCAAGAGGATTTACCGCTATATGGGAGATCATATTGTGGGGGATGTACATCTCGGTGACTGGGGCCTTCAGATCGGTCTGATCATTACAGAGCTGAAAAAGCGTCAGCCGGAGCTTCCGTATTTTGATGCGGGCTTTGAAGGAGAGTATCCGGCTGAAGCGCCTTTTACCATATCGGATCTGGAAGAGATCTATCCCTATGCCAGCGGGTATTCAAAGGAGCATGAGGATTATCTGACCGAGGCACAGGAAGCGACAGTAAGTCTTCAGGAGGGGAACCGGGGATACCGGGCCCTCTATGATCACATTCTGAACGTATCCATTGCAGACCTGAAGAAGAATTATGATAAATTAAATGTAGAATTTGACCTGTGGAAAAAGGAGAGCGATGCCCAGCCCTATATCCCGGATATGGTGGAAAAGATGAAGTCAGAGGGTCTTGCCTATATGAGTGAGGGGGCTCTGGTGGTGGACGTCACAGAGAAAAGCGATAAAAAAGAACTTCCGCCCTGTATCATCCTGAAATCCAATGGGGCTTCTTTGTATTCCACTACAGATCTGGCCACTATCATGGACCGGGAGAAGCTGTTCGCACCGAAGGAGATCATTTATCTGGCGGACAAACGTCAGACCATGCATTTTACCCAGGTGTTCCGGGTGGCGAAAAAGGCAGGGCTCACAGGTGGTGAAACGGAGCTTACCTTTATCGGTTTTGGCACCATGAATGGAAAGGATGGAAAGCCCTTTAAGACGAGAGACGGCGGGGTTCTGCGGCTGGAGACACTGCGGGAGGATACCAGTGCAGAAGTGTATAAAAAGATTCGGGAAAACCGTGATTATGAGGAGGAAGAGGCTAGGGAGATCGCAGAAAAGGTTGGTCTTGCAGCGATCAAATATGGGGATCTGTCCAATCAGGCATCCAAGGATTATATATTTGACATGGAGCGGTTTACTTCCTTTGAGGGAAATACAGGTCCATATATTCTATATACTATCGTCCGCATCAAATCGCTGCTTGCCAAGTATGAACAGGCAGGGGGCAGGGTATCCCCGACGGGCGAACCGGAGAAACTTCTGGCGCCAGTTCAGAACAGTGAGACTGGATTGTATCTGACACTGTGTAAATTTGCAGATACGATGGAAGCTGCCTACAGTGAGAGGGCACCTCATAAGATCTGTCAGTTTATTTACGAACTGAGTGAGAGTTTTAACCACTTTTATCATGAAAATAAGATTCTGGCGAATGAAGATGAGGATAGAAAGGCATCCTATATCCAACTGCTTGTGCTGGTGAAAAATGTACTGGAGCAGTGTATTGAGATGCTCGGTTTCAGTGCGCCAGACCGGATGTAGTCCTGCGCTGCTGATCCAAATCCTGTGGGCACTGTCAAAAGAAAGGCCGGTGAGTAGATGTTTGTTGGGCGAAAGAGTGAACTGAAAAAGTTAAATGAGGCTTTTATAAAAGATGGTCTGCCCATAGTCATCCTGTATGGAAGAGAGGGCATAGGTAAGACCACTCTGGTCAGGGAATTTGTAAAAGAGAAGGATTTCGTCTATTATCTGGGGCGGGAGCTGTCTAAAAAAGAACAACTGCTATATTTTGAACCCATTCCGAGGCAGGTAGATCTTAAGGTGGCAGAGGGCAGAAAAGTTTGTCTGGTCATTGATGAATTTGATGTGATGCAGAAAGCATACAAAGATTTTTATGAAGAATTGGAGACAGAAATATCCCGGCCGTCATGGCAGGGGCATGTGATGATCCTGCTGGTGAGTTCTTCTGTGCAGTGGATTGAAAACCAGATGGTAGAGGATATGGGCAGTTTCTCATCATACATCGACAGTTTTATCAAACTCAGGGAATTTACTTTTCTTGAGATGGTAAGCCGTTTTCCGGACAGTTCCACGGAAGAGTGCATTACCATATACAGCATTCTGGGGGGTGTGCCAGGGTATCTGGATTACTGGAATACCTCCGACAGCATTCGCGATAATATCATCCGCCTTTTCTTGAAACAAGACGGAGCGCTGCGAAAAGAGGCCTTCCGTTTTCTAAAAACGAGCCTGCGGGAACTGCCCCTCTATAACACGATCTTATCTGTGCTGGCAGAAGACGAGCCAAAGTTAAATTATCTTTATAACCGGACGGGTTTCAGCCGGGCGAAGATTTCTGTCTATATTAAAAATCTGATACAGATCGATGTGGCAGAAAAGTATTTTTCCTACGAGCCAAAGAAGAAGGATCGTGCCATGAAGGGCTTATATGGAATTTCCGACCGGTTTCTTCATTTCTGGTATAAGTTTGTATTTCCCAATCTGCCAGAGCTGGAATTTGGAGAAGCTGAGTCTTTTTATGAAAGTTATATCAGGAATGAACTTTTTGGTTTTGTGGAACAGACCTTTGGTCAGGTGTGCCGGGAGTTTCTTATATTGATGAACCGATACAACAAATTGCCGGCTGCCTTTCAGAATCCCCAGATTTTCTATGGAAAAGAGGGGATGATCCCTCTGGTGGCAGAGGGGAAGAAAGGGGAGCTTCTGGTGGGAACCTGTAAGTGGTCTGAAGAACCCATGGGCAGCAGGGAGTTTGAAACACTGATGAAATTGACGGAGCAGACCGGACAGGAGGCGGATTATTTTTATTTGTTTTCCCGGGAAGGATTTACGGATGAATTCCTTCAGACTGCTCAGGGAATGGATCAGATCGAACTCGTTGACCTGGATCGTCTGTAGAGATCTGGCGGGGAACTGCCAGTCAGTTAAATAGAATATACAAGGATGGAAGAAATGGGGGAAAAGGATGTATCGTGACGTGTCAAGATTGATCATGTATGGAAATATCAGCAGGGATTCTGTGCTGATGAAGCTGAGCGGAATTTTTAAAAAGATCTCAGAGGACAGTGAGATTTCTGCCAGCCGGGATACTTATGTAAGGGAGATGTATGACCAGGTTTACCGGCTTCTGGATATCGCTACCAGATATGGTTTTGACGACAACCTGTGGCAGTGCTATATCGCCTATCTTCTCGCGGTCAATGAGAATCCTTTCAGCGTGATCTGTGAGAAAGTGGGAGTGGATCATGAAAAGGTGGATGCTGCCAGCGTGAACCGGATCGTGAAGCAGGATATGCAGTGTTTTTACCGTTTGTTCCATTATGATTTTGCCGAAATGGAAGCACTTCTGGAGGTAGAGTGTTTTTCTATCCTGACCGATTATCATTCGATGGCAAAGGATGAAAATACTTACAATAAAAGTGTCAGTGAAAAGGTGAAAGAGCTGGCACAGGAGCTTTCCAGCGCTTTAGATGGGGATGGTTTTTTCCAGGTTCTGACGGATTTTTATAAAAAATATGGTGTTGGTAAATTTGGATTAAACAAAGCATTTCGGGTGAAGCATGAAGAGTCTGGTGATATGGTGCTGGCGCCCATCACCCATACCAGTGAGGTGACTTTGTCCCATCTGGTGGGATATGAGATCCAGAAACAGAAGCTTATCGATAATACAGAGGCTTTTGTGGAGGGGAGAAAGGCGAATAACTGTCTACTGTTCGGTGACAGCGGCACTGGAAAATCTACCTGCATCAAGGCCATTCTCAACCAGTATTATGACCGTGGGCTCCGGCTGATCGAGATCTATAAACATCAGCTTCAGGATCTCTCCAGCATAATTGAGCAGGTGAAGAACCGGAACTATAGATTTATCATATATATGGATGATCTCTCTTTTGAAGAGTTTGAGATCGAATACAAATACTTGAAGGCAGTGATCGAGGGCGGAATGGAGGTGCGTCCGGACAATGTGCTGATCTATGCTACCTCAAACCGCCGGCATCTGATCCGTGAGACCTGGAGTGACCGTTCGGATATGTCCAGGGATGAACTTCATCACTCGGATACGATGCAGGAAAAATTATCCCTGGCAGCCCGCTTTGGCGTAACCATCAATTTTTCCAGTCCCTCGAAAAAGGAGTTTGAGGAGATTGTTCTTGGACTGGCAGCGGAACATCCGGATATAAGCCTTACCAATGATGAACTGCTGATGAAGGCAAATGCCTGGAGCGTAAGAAACGGCGGTTATTCAGGAAGAGTGGCGGAGCAGTTTATCACCTATTTAAAATCCGTAAAAGCTTAGAAAGGAAAATGGAAATGTTCGAGAGATTTTTCCCAGATGAGTCGGTATCATCCACCTATGATATTGATTTTCAGAGTTTGTATGAGGAAGGATACCGGGGAATCCTGTTTGATATTGACAATACCCTGGTGGAGCATGGAAAGGGCGCCAGTGACCAGGCGCTGGATCTGTTTCGCCGGCTGGGGGAGATGGGATTTCAGTGCTGTCTGATCTCCAATAATAAGAAACAGCGGGTCAGCAGTTTTAATGAAAAGATTGGCGCCCACATGATCTTTAATGCTCATAAACCCAGAAGGAAAGGCTATCGCGAAGCTATGGAGATGATGGGGACGAACAAAGAAAACACGCTTTTTGTGGGGGATCAGCTCTTTACGGATATATGGGGGGCAAAACGCATCGGGATACGGAATATACTGGTGAAACCCATCAATAAAAACGAAGAGATCCAGATCGTTCTTAAACGGTATTTGGAAAAAATCATTTTAAAAGAATATCGTCAGAAAAAGAAGGACAGAAAAAATGAAAAAAATGGAAAAAATATTACTTGTTAAGAAGCTGGATGGCATACTGGTCAGCTCACCGGCAAATATGAGAAGTTCCGTCGGGTTCCGGGGAGAGGGGATTGTTTTTGTTTCCAGGAACAGACCGATGGTGTTTACAGACTCCCGCTATACCATCGCGGCAAAGGAGGAATGTCCGGAAGCGGAAGTGATCCAGTATAAAAAAAATATCTATGAAAACTGGCTCACGGAGCTGCTGCAGCGTCAGGGCAGGGAGACAGTGTCAGGGATGTCCATCGGATTTGAAGATGAGACTATGACGGTTCAGACTTATCAGACACTACGTGCACTTTTTAAAAAGCATGAAATGGAAAATATAACACTGGTGCCTCTTCACAAAGGACTGGATCAGCTCAGGCAGGTGAAGACGGAACAGGAGCTCTTGGATATAGAAAAGGCAGAACAGATCGGTGACAGGGCATTTACCCGGATTTTGGAGAAGATCAGAGAGAGCCGGAGCCGGGGAGAAGAGCTGACGGAAAAACAGGTGGCGGCTTGCCTGGAATTTTATATGAAAGAAATGGGGGCAGAGGGCACCAGTTTTGATACCATCGCTGCCAGCGGCCTCCACTCTTCCATGCCCCATGCCATTCCTACCGACAAGGTGCTGGAAGAAGGGGACTTTCTGACGATGGATTTTGGATGCCGGGTGAACGGATACTGCTCTGACATGACCCGCACAGTCGTGATCGGCAGGGCAGGGGAACGGCAGAAAGAGATCTATGATGTGGTGCTGCGGGCACAGACAGCGGCGATCCAGGCGGTAAGGCCGGGGATAAAGGGCTGTGAGGTGGACGCGGTGGCGCGGGATATCATCCGGGAAGCGGGCTATGGAGACTGTTTTGGCCACAGCCTGGGGCATAGTGTGGGGCTGATGATCCATGAGATGCCCTGCTTTTCGCCGAAAGATGAAACAGTTCTGGAGCCGGGAATGGTTATTACCGTGGAGCCGGGGATCTATGTGGAAGGTTTTGGGGGGGTGAGGATTGAGGATGTGGTGGCAGTCACAGAAGACGGCTGCCGGAATCTGACTCATTCTCCCAAAGAATTGATGGAACTGATAAAATAGAAGAAAGAGAGACAGTTAAAATGATGCGACCAAAGATCTGTATTCCGATTACGGATGCAACGAGAGACAGGATCATTCAGCGGGCAAAAGAGTTTGCGCTTCTGCCGGCGGAGCTGGTGGAATGGCGGGTGGATTTTTTTGCCGGATATGAAAAGGAAATTATAAGCGTTGTAAGGGAACTCCAGGAGATCCTCCGGGAGAAAAAACTTATTTTCACTTTGAGGACTATACAGGAGGGTGGAGAGGAAAATGGGAGCCGTTTTAACTATGTTGCTCTGCTGAGTGATGTGGCGGCAAGTGGTCTTGCGGATTATGTGGATGTGGAGATCCGCAGGGATCCCGGCATGGTACAGACTGTGATCCAGGCAGCGGAACAGAGTGGCACCAGGATTATCGGATCCTTTCATGATTTCACACAGACTCCTTCGGAAGAAGAGATTCTACATATTCTGGAGGAGGCGAAAAAACGTGGTGCAGACATTGGAAAGGTGGCTTGCATGCCTTCCAACGATGTAGAAAAAGGCCGTGAAGATGCGGTGTGCCTGCTGGCAGCGACGGAGCATATGAAGGAGAAATATCCGGATTTTCCGCTGATCACTATGTGTATGGGTGAGGCAGGGAAGATGACGAGACTGTATGGGGGATTGTATGGTTCTGAAGTTTCTTTTGGATGCGTGGGCAGGGCCTCCGCCCCGGGACAGATCGAGTTATCTGAGATGAAGGATGTATTTGACAAACTATATTCTGGCAAAAGACACATTGCCCTCATCGGTTTTATGGGAGTGGGAAAGTCTACCGTTTCCAGGGCACTTCACCGTCTCAGTAGAAGGCCGGAGATCGACACCGACCAGAGGATCGTGAAGCAGCAGGGGTGTCCTATCTCCCAGATATTTGAGGAAAAGGGTGAACCGTATTTCCGGCAGCTGGAGACAGATCTTATCGATGAACTGGCAGCGGTGGAGCCGGGGATCATATCCTGTGGCGGCGGTATGGCGCTCCGGGATATCAACGTGAAAAAACTGCGGGCCATTGGTGAGATCGTTCTTTTGACGGCAGAACCGGAGACAATTTATGAACGGGTTAAGGACAGTACGGACCGTCCCCTTCTCAATGGAAATATGAATGTGTCTTACATCCGGGAGCTCATGGAAAAGCGCCGGCCGTTTTATGAAAAAGCAGCCACTGTTACCGTTTCTACCGATGAAAAGAACGCGGAACAGATTGCCAGAGAGATCTTATCTGTTGTTTCATAAGGCACAGCTTCCTGAGGCATTGTCTCAGCATGTCATTTGTGATGGGAAAGAAGCTTGAAATAATGTAGTTGGAAATAAATTGCAGACCAAGAAAATTTCTCTTGAAAAATGTTTCAAAATATAATAGAATAATGCTTAGATGTATTAAACTGTATAGAACGAAATAACAAGAGTATTCTGTACGTAAAAAGCAGGAGGAACTGAATATGATTTCAGCAGGAGATTTTAAAAATGGATTGACCATCGAGATAGATGGAACTGTATTTCAGATCATTGAATTTCAGCATGTTAAGCCAGGCAAGGGCGCAGCATTTGTTCGTACCAAGCTGAAAAATGTGGTAGACGGCGGTGTTGTGGAGAAAACCTTCCGCCCGACAGAAAAATATCCCCAGGCCCACATCGACAAAAAAGAGATGCAGTATCTGTACGCAGAGGGTGATATGTACAATTTCATGGATATGGAGACCTATGACCAGATCGCACTTGCAGACGATGCCATCGGTGATGCGATGAAGTTTGTGAAAGAAAATGATATGGTGAAGATGGTATCCTACAAAGGAAATATCTTTTCTGTAGAGCCGCCGATGTTTGCGGAGCTGGAGGTTACTGAGACTGAGCCTGGTGTAAAAGGTGATACGGCGACAAATGTAACAAAGCCGGCTACTGTCGAGACGGGAGCCCAGGTGAATGTTCCTATCTTTGTAAATCAAGGCGACGTGATCCAGATTGACACCCGTACCGGAGAGTATCTGAAAAGAATCTGATGCTTGATATCGGATGGTACATCCAGGTATTAAAATAACAGAGAATTTGGTTTTATTCAAGAGGGCTGTAAAAAGGCTCTCTTGATTTTGGTTTTAAGGGAAAAATCTGAATAACCGTATGAGGTGGTTTTTAATACCAAATCATAGAGGATAGCATTTTATTTTGGAGGAGATTTCATGGCAGTTAAGGTTATCGGAACCGGAAGTTATTTACCGAAGAATATAGCAGACAATCAGTTTTTATCTACTATTGTGGATACCAATGATGAATGGATCAGCCAGAGGACGGGGATCAAAGAACGTCATTTGTCCAGTGGGAGCAAGGAGGGAACCTCCTTTATGGCCATCGAGGCGGCCAAAGCGGCTCTCGATAATGCAGGAATAACACCGGAGGACCTGGATCTGATCATTGTGGCTACCGTCTCGGCTGACACATATGTTCCCAGTACTTCCTGCCAGGTTCAGGGAGAGATCGGGGCGATCCGCGCTACCTGTTTTGATCTGAATGCCGCCTGCTCTGGCTTTTTGTTTTCGATGAATACGGCAAATGCTTATCTTGAGATGGGGATGGCGAAAACGGCATTGATCATTGGAGCGGAGACTTTGTCCCGGGAGGTGGACTGGTCGGACCGCAGCACCTGTATTCTCTTTGGTGACGGTGCCGGTGCTGCCGTACTGAAAAAAGTAGAGGGCGAAGGGGGGATCCTCGCCAGCGTTACCGGTTCGGACGGAACTCAGGGAGACGTCCTCACCTGTAAGGGAAGAGGGATTCAGAACCCATTTTATAAAAGCAGAAGGAAAAAAGATTATATCCAGATGCAGGGGCAGGCGGTGTTCCGTTTTGCGGTGTCAACTGTCCCCAAATACATCAAGCATATCCTGAAAAAGACGGAGCTGGAGCCAGATGATATCAAATACTACATTTTACATCAGGCGAACCGCAGGATCCTGGAGCTGATTGCAAAACGTCTGAAGGTGGATATGGATAAGATCCCGATGAACCTTGACCATTATGGCAACACATCTTCGGCAAGTATACCGATCCTTCTGGATGAACTCAACCGTAATGGCTTTCTGGAGGAGGGAGATAAGATCGTCCTCTCCGGATTTGGCGGCGGCCTTACCTGGGGAGCTACGTTGATCCAGTGGTAAAACAGAGATTGTGAATTGGCGCCATTGAGCTAGCTCAACGGCGCCAATTTGAGCCCTGTGGTTTGTCACCAGGGAAACTGATCTGGAAATAGTTTGGAGGATAACAGAGTGAAAAAGATATTGATACAAGGGGCGATGGAGAGTGAGATCTGCTGGTATCTGGAGCAGGAATGCTTTCAAAAGGCTGAGAAGACCACCAGGAATGGATTTCTTTTCTATCGGACAGAACAGGATGGCAGGGAGATTCTCCTGCAGCTGACTAAAATGGGAATGGTATACGCTTCCATCGCCACCATGACAGCCATTTACGAATTTCAGCCGGATGTTATCATCAATCAGGGAACCGCTGGAGCCCAGGTGGACACGTTAAAAAGCGGAGATCTGGTGATCGGCAGCCAGGCGGTCAACGTACATTCCCTGGAGATGCCCAAGCGGGATTTTGGAGAGGGCATGGCACCGGAAGAGTGGGTGAAGATGGAAACAGAGTATATTGCTGCAGATCAGGAACTGGTTCGGAAGTTTGAGCAGGGGATCGGGCAGGAGACTAGGACTGGAAAGGTGGTTTCGGGAATCCTTGGAACGGGGGATCTGTTCAGCAAAGAAAAGGACAGGATCCAGTGGCTGCATGATACCTTTGGCCATCTCAGTGAAGATATGGAATCCTTTGCGGTATATAAGGCATGCCAGGAATGCGGTATACCCTGTGTGGCGCTGCGGGTGATCTCTAACAACGAACTTCTGAATGAAGATTATGACAAGGGGACGTCCCTGGAGCTGCAAAGGGTGATCTGGGAGACAATAAATCATTGTACATTTTCCAATAACACGGTATAATGAGACTATAATGAATTTGGAGGTAAAAGACAGAGTGAGAGATATTTTATGCTATACGAGAAAACCAATTGACGAGTTTTATTATGATCCCAAACTGGCTTACAGCATGCACCTTGCACTGGGGGGAGAGGGGGGCTTTCAGGCCCTCAATCATAATTCCGGCGTGTTATTTGCCAGGGCGACGGAAAATGAAGACGGTTCCCTGAATGCAAAAAGTATCCGCAGCCCTTATTTGTTTGTGATGAAAGATGGTACATACGGAGTCATGGCGGTGCGGGTAGACGGTGACGGCGGTGAGGATCCTGAGAGCATCGGCAAAGTCTTATTTTTTACCAGCCGCGATTTGCTGGAATACAATGAGGAAGGCCTTCTGTCTCTGTGCGAGGGGGCGGTGGACCAGGTGGTGTGTCATTATGATCCTGGAAAAGGGAAGTATGAATTGTGCTGGTGCCAGTCAGACCGGCAGTGGTACAGGGCAGAGATGCCAGACATAGAATGTGCAGACCAGAAGATCACTGGCGTGAAGGTGGATGAGCTGGTTCTGCCGGCGGTGGAGACGGAGATCGAAGGGGCGGTGGCAGGAAATGTCATTTCCATACCGGATGAGGCAGCAGAGCGGCTGCAGAAAAAACTCCAGCCTCCCAGACATATAAAGACGGAAGTGCCAGAAGAAGTTCAGGCGGCCAGCCGGGAGCAGCTGGAGATGGTCTGGGCGAGGGCGCTGTACAGCGATGGGACAGAAGCGTTAAAGCGGGTGGAGTGGAATGTGGATTCCATCGACTGGAGCCGTCCGGGAGTTTATGAGGCAGAGGGGAAACTTCATCAGGATCATTTTCCTTTCCCTATGGCGGAGGACAGGGCAGATCCCTGTATTACATACTGGAACGGAAAATATTATTTTATCGCTACCAATGATGCGGATAAGAATCATACTTTATATGTCAGAGAGGCGGATACCATTCCGGGGCTGGTGGATGCAAAAGAGCATCTGATCCTGGATTCGGATACTTATGATTATGTGGGAAATCTTTTGTGGGCGCCGGAATTCCATGAGATCAAAGGAGAATTATATATATTCCTGGCCCTTACCCCGGAAGAGTTTTTCTGGGAGGAATCCCACATCATGAAGCTGAAGGAAGGCGGGAATCCTTCCCATAAGGAGGACTGGTCGGAGCCGAAACGGGTTGTTCGCAGCGATGGCAGCCAGCTGTGCGAAGCGGGGAAGACCATTACGCTGGATATGACTTGTTTTTTCTGGGAAGGAGACTATTATGTAGTTTGGTCCCAGAGGCAGTTCCTGCCGAAGGATCTGGGAGCCTGGCTCTATATTGCTAAATTAAATGCGGATGAACCCTGGAAGCTGCTCTCGGAACCGGTGCTGCTCTCCAAGCCGGAATATGGATGGGCGAATAACCACACCTTTGTGGATGAAGGACCCTTTGCCCTTCCTCAGGAAGAACGTCTGATTCTTACCTTTTCCAGCGCGGCAGTGGATACTTCCTATGTGGTGGGGATCATGACCATCGACAGAGACAAGGATCTTCTGGACCCGAAAAACTGGAAGAAGGGAAATTATCCGATCATGACTT
Source organism: uncultured Eubacterium sp. (assembly GCA_910585745.1). Lineage (GTDB taxonomy): Bacteria > Bacillota > Clostridia > Lachnospirales > Lachnospiraceae > Eubacterium_F. The sequence goes on from CAJUFM010000001.1 coordinate 66,432, forward strand.
CCCGTAGTGTGGAAGGAGAATTTGGAACAGGTCATAATGCTTATGTGGTAGATGAATACGGCGATGTCTGGAATTCCTATCATGCCAGACCGGGGATCCACGGCGAGAGAAGCAGCGGGATCCGAAGAGTGCATTTTGATATTGATGGTCTGCCAGTACTGGATCTGGTGGAGGATCAGGACGTGTCTAAAGAATTCAGCCTGGTAAAGACAAAAGTCTTGGTTGGATAGCCTGGCTCGATGTATTATCCGCCTGTTCAGAAAGGAGTGGGCGTATGAGGAAAGGATGGAGATTTGCCGGGGTGCTGGCAGCGGTGGTTTTAACGCTTCCAGGATGTGAAGGCTTTGAAAAACCGGTGAGGGAACAGGTTGTGACCGGGGCTGCCGTGGAAAAAGAAAAGGAAGCAGAGGCTCGTAAAGAAACCAGCAGGCCGTTACCGGAAGACTACGAAAAGTATGCCAATGAGATTGACTTTTTCTGTGAGGCGATGAAAGTGCCAAAGGATCAGTTAACATTGTATGATGGTTTTACCGATACGAATGGGAATCATTGTCTGGATATTGGCATCCAGGGAGATCCAGAGAAAAGCGGAACTTATGTCATAGGCTGGTTTCTCGATTACCCTGAAGAAATAGAGCGCAGAAGTATATTAAAAGTGGTTTCCGACCAGGAAATGGATGATAACGGGGTGCATCTCTCCTTTAGCAATAAGCCTTTTGATGTCTGTAAGCTGGTTTATGCTAGCAGCTGGAAAGAAAAACTCCAGGGAATGGAAGATCTGGTTCCGGTAATACCAGAGATAGATGACTCCTTTGTAAAAAAATACAAAGAGAATCTGCTGGGGACAGGAAGTATCTGGGAATGTTATAACGGTTTTATCGATGTGAAAGGAAATTATTGTGTTTCTTATGTGGGAGACGTATCTGACGGATGGGTGAAAGGTGTGTTTGACGGGAAAAACTGGAAGTGTGACCGGATACCAGAGCTGCAGGATGAGGGAGCAGATTATAATTTCTTCAGCGGAAATCTTGATGGCTTATGGTATTATGATTATTACACAGAAAAAATACTGCGTGGATATGCGGCTGATGGAAAAAAGAAAGTAGAGTTGGATGTTTCTCAGTGGGTGAAAGACCAGGCTCTGCCGGTTAAGGGTAGTGTGGAGATCCACATACTGAACAGCAAGAAAGCAATTTTTTCATATTATGACGATGGGGATGCCCGCCACAGTGTTCTTGTGAGGCTTCCAGAGGGAACCATCGAAAGAAAATATGCTGCCCCTTTTTTCGGGATCAGCCAGGGTGACACTTTATATGAATATCTGGGACCGGGAATGGAGCTCTGTAAGATTACCGACTGGAAGACGGGAGAGGTCAGGGAGTGCCTGGATCTCAGCCCAGTCATTGAGGAAGGGAAGGCGGAAAAGAACTACTTCACCTATAGCAAAGAGACCGGAGAATTATCTACTTTGGAAAACCAGCTGGGAGAATCTTATGTCAGCTCAGGAAATTATTCCATCAAACTGAGTGTTTACAAGGATACTTTGTACATCTGTTATTATTCCGGTGTATACCGCTATAACAGAGAGAAGAAAGTACTGGAAAAGATCCTGGAGGGTAAAGATCAGCCAAAGTTTCAGCAAATGTATGCAGACTTTGATGTGGGTAAGGATGAGAACATATATATGCTTGGATTTCTCGGCGGCGGAGATGACGAGGGAGCCAATGACTTCTTATATTTAACGAAAAATTAAAGATGGCAGAGAAAGCGAGGAGGAAATAAGGCAATGAAGGAAGCAGCAGGCGGAAAAAAGAAACAGGCGGTAAATCCATATCTTCCCTCCTGGGAGTATATTCCGGATGGAGAACCCTATGTCTTTGACGGAAGAGTGTATGTATATGGTTCCCACGATTATTACAACGGGCATGTATTCTGCCTGGGGGATTATGTGTGCTGGTCGGCGCCAGTGGAAGATCTGGGAGACTGGAGATATGAGGGAGTGATCTATCCCAAAACGGAGGATCCACTGAACAAAGACGGGAAAATGTGTCTTTATGCACCGGATGTAACGGTGGGGCCGGACGGAAGATATTATTTATATTATGTGCTGGATCATGTATCTGTGGTGTCTGTGGCAGTCTGCGATTCGCCGGCGGGGCAGTATCAGTTTTATGGATATGTACATTATGAGGATGGTACAAGGCTGGGAGACAGGGAGGGAGATGAACCACAGTTTGATCCCGGTGTGCTCACAGAAGGGGAACGTACCTATCTCTATACTGGTTTTTGCGGCAGAGGGGATAAGTCCCGAACCGGAGCCATGGCGACGGTTCTTGACAGGGATATGCTTACCATCATCGAAGATCCGGTAAGAGTGGCTCCCGGATGTGAGTATTCGGAGGGCAGCGGTTTTGAAGGACATGAGTTTTTCGAGGCATCCTCCATGCGAAAGATCGGAGACACCTATTATTTTATTTATTCTTCCGTTGTAATGCATGAGCTCTGTTATGCGGTTAGCAAGGAACCATGCAAAGGATTTACCTATGGAGGGGTGATCGTCAGTAACTGTGACCTGAATCTGGAGAAGGATAAACCGGCTTCCCTGCCTATGGCCTATGGCGCCAACAATCACGGAAGTATAGTGGAGATCAATGGAAAATGGTACATTTTTTATCACCGACACACCAATGGCAGCTGGTACAGCAGGCAGGGCTGTGCCGAAGAGATCCACATTCTGCCGGATGGAAGCATTCCCCAGGTGGAGCTTACGTCCTGCGGCCTGAATGGCGGTCCCCTGTCGGATGAAGGAGAATATCCGGCTTACATAGCCTGTCATCTGTTTACAGATAAGCCTTCTGTCTATGTGGGGGGAGATGAATTTCCGAAGATCATGCAGGATGGAAGAGATGGTGATGAAGAGCCGGGATATATCGCCAACATACAGGATTCTGCCACCGCAGGCTTCAAATATTTTTCCTGTGAAAATGTGGCAGGGATCCGGATCAAAGTCCGCGGTTACGCAGACGGCATATTTGAAGTTAAGACAAAATGGAACGGAGAAGCGCTGGCAGCAATCCCAGTTCAGTACACGAATGTATGGGAGGAGTACTCTGTGAAGGTGCGGATTCCCAACGGAATCCAGGCGGTTTATCTCACCTACCGTGGGGGCGGCACAGCAAGCCTGCTGTCCTTTGAACTGCTTCACGAGTGATATGACAGAGACAGCCCATGGCGCTAAGTATAACGTGAGAAACACGTTTTGTGAGTAAAGAGGGTATCCCCAAAGCCAGAAAATGACTTGAAGGATACCCTCTTATTTTAGTGGCGCAGCTGCGCTGTGTCTGGGCAGGCTTATTTTTCTGTCGTTTCCACCGTAAAAGTTCTAAAGTTCAGCCAAAATATCCAACAGTGAGCGGTGTACCGCTTGAAGTTCCTCTGAGACAGAGCCAAGCTGATCTGCGTCAACCTCTTCCAGCTGATCTTTACCTCGTAAAAGTTCAACCATTTCGGAGGCATATTTGGCGATTGGATCCAGGCCAAGATTTCCTGCGACACCTTTTAACGTGTGTGCACTTTTGAATGCCTCTTCCACATTTTTTTCTGCCAGATATTTCTCGATATTTGAGGCGCTTTCGTCATTCTTATACTTGGCAAGAAACTTAAGATATAGATCTTCTTTGCCCATAAAACGTTTAATGGCAGTGTCTACGTCGACACCTGCATCTTTTAATTTGTCGAAAAATAATGTATCCATTTCGTCCCCCTGCTAAATATATTTCGCCGGGAGCAAGTCTGAATAGAACTACTAAGCT
>CAJUFM010000001.1:70343-117642 GCA_910585745.1 uncultured Eubacterium sp.
TTCAAAGACGAAAGCAAGCTTTCAAAGACGAAAGCAAGCTTTCAAAGACGAAAGCAAGCTTTCAAAGACGAAAGCTAAGAAGTCCTACGGCGGCAGAGCCGCCTATTCACACTGGTAGAATCCGCAAAGCGGATTCTACGCCACTGATTCAAGTATTGTTTGTGCCGCCTGTGACGGCATGTTTGAACGTGTGTTTTGCCCCCAACCGTGTAAATTTAAATTTATTATACAGGATTTTCGCAGGATTGTCTAACAATTTTTTTGATTCCTGGTGATTGGCAGACTGTTAGGAAAAAAGGCCGTGAATGGCAATATATAACACCTTTCAGGGGGGAATTATCAATCGGATATTTGTTGACATTTTTAACAATCTATGATATCCTCTAGTTTAAAGAATGCTAAAAATAAAATAAGTTGTACAGGAGTAAAAATGGATATAGAACGGATTTTAATAGTAGATGATGAAGAAGTAAACCGAACCATATTGGAAGTAATGTTCCGGTCAAGTTTTCATATTGTGGAGGCCACCAATGGTCAGGAGGCAATTGACAGGCTTGAGGAAGATCCGGGGTATGTGCTAGTTTTGCTGGATATTGTGATGCCAATAAAAGATGGATTTGATGTGCTGGAGTATATGAAGCAGAAGGGACTGATTGAACAGGTTCCGGTTATTCTGATCACCAGTGAGACCATCCGGGACAGTGAGGACCGGGCATATGCCTATGGCATTGCAGATGTAATACATAAACCATTTTATCCGGATATTGTTAAAAGAAGAGCGCAGAATATCATTGATCTCTACCAGCATCAGGCAAATATGGAGAGAAAACTGAAAGAGCAAGAAGTGGCGATCCTGGCGAAGGAAAAGAAGATCCAGGAGAACAATGAATTTTTGATCAGTGCCCTCAGCTCTGTTGTGGAGTTCCGAAGTTCTGAGACAGGAGAGCATATCCGGCGGATTAAATATTTTACAAGGATTCTGTTGAAGTATCTTGCGAAGTATTTTCCGAAATATGGAATTACCGAGACGCAGATCAGCGAAATTGCCAGGGCCTCTGCGCTTCACGATATCGGAAAGATTGGGATTCCGGATTCCATTCTGTTAAAGCCAGGAAAGTTGACGGCAGAAGAATTTGAGACGATGAAGACGCATACGACGATTGGCTGCGACATGCTTAAAAAGTTCAAGAAAGAAGAGGACAATGAATTTTATCGGTACTGTTATGACATCTGCCGTTATCATCATGAAAGATGGGATGGCAATGGATACCCGGATCATCTGGCAGGGGATGAGATCCCGATCTGGGCGCAGGTGGTATCTATTGTGGATGTGTATGACGCGCTGATCAGCGAGAGGGTGTATAAGGCTGCATTCCCTCATACTGTTGCCTATGAGATGATCCAGAACGGTGAGTGTGGACAGTTTTCTCCGGATATTCTGGAGTGTTTTGAACTTGCAAACGAAGACTTCTTTGATATGGTAGATGTAAATCGTATATTTAGTTTTATGTAAATGGAACAGACGGCGGAGTAGAAGGAAACTGCTGCTTATTACGCTGTCTTTCTATGTGTGGAGGAAGATATGGATCAGGTTGGAGCACTGCCTGTTGAGAACGCTTTGGAAATGATCCTTATGTTTAGCCAGGAAGGTATCATTACATATGCGAATGCTGCTGCGAAAGAGAAACTAGAATATGGAGATGAGCTGTGCGGCAGTCACATTAGCAGTATTTTACCCAATGAGTTTCAACAGATCGAGAATGGATTTTCAACAGAATATCGTTTCGGCAGCCAGATACAGAATGTATTTGCTTATCGGAAAAATCTGACATGTTTTCCCGCGGAGGCACGAATGATATGGGACGAAGAAAGATCCCAGTACGTGTGTATGGCAAATGACATCCTGGAGAAAGAATTTTTGAACCAGGAGATGGAACGGGTAAAGCAGGAAGCAGAGCAGGCGCTCAAGGTAAGGTCCGAATTTGTAGCCAATGTGACCCATGAGCTCAGAACTCCTGTAAATGGAATTTTGGGAAATGTCATGGATCTGACCGAGAAGGAAGAGGATGAAAAAAAGCGGAAAGCCCTGCGGCTGATCGAGCGTTGCTGCGGAGACATGAACCGTCTTATTAATAACATTCTGGATTTTTCCAAGCTGGAAGCCGGAAAGTTTGTATTGGAAAACCGCAGGTTTCATTTTCGTAATATGATTGATTATGTACGCGGTAATCATCAGAACAGGATGACAGAAAAAGGGCTGGAATTTTTTGTGACAGTCTCGCCCAAGATACCAGAATATATTATTGGCGATGAACTTAAGATTGTTCAGATCCTGAATAATCTGTTATCAAATGCCCAGAAATTCACCCATGTTGGCAGCGTTTCCGTGGAGATCATCGAAACTGCCCAGGTGAAAAACTCCATCGAATTATATTTCCTCGTGATGGATACGGGTATAGGTATAAAAAAAGAAGATTTTGATAAATTATTTCAGAGCTTTTCCCAGGTGGATGCTTCGATTACGAGAAAATACGGAGGCACCGGATTGGGCTTGAATATAACCAGACAGTTTGTAGAGATGATGGGAGGCAGTATCAGTGTAGAAAGTGAAGTGAATAAGGGAACGACTTTTACCTTTTCAATCTGGGTTACCATTGATGAGGATAAGGCTTCCAATCCCATTGCGCCGGAATCCCATCCAGGCCGGAAAGCTGGAGAATTACCAGAGACAGTTCTGGAGCTGAAAGAGAAAAAGGAAAGCCAGAAGGAAGCTTTACGCAGGTTTGGTTCGTCGGAAAACAAAGAAATCTTGGGCAAGACACTGACCAAACTGATTCTCTGTATTGAGATGGAAAACTGGGAAAAAGCAGAAGACTTCATGGAGACCATAAGACAGCTGACAGACGAGGCGTCCAGAGAGGTGACGAGAGGAGTGCTGCGGCTTAAGATGGCGGTTCAGAAAGCGAATTATGAAAAAGCGATCAAAGGACTAGAAGAATTAAAAGCATGCGTTGAACATGAGACGGAAGAAGGAAATTGAATTGATGGATTATGGGCAAAATGAGATTTGTGGTTCTGTAATTTTGATTGTTGACGATGTGGAAACAAACAGGGTGATCCTAGAAGAAATCATAAAGGATATGGGCTGCGTCCCAGTTTCCGCGGAGAACGGAGTGCAGGCGCTGGAGCAATTAGAACGGGGAAGCCCGGATCTGATATTAACGGATGTTTCCATGCCTGAGATGGGTGGTCATGAATTATGCCGTATCTTAAAGGAGAACGCGAAGACAAGAGAAATCCCTGTCATTTTTATCTCTGCCTTTGGAGAGACCGAGGATGTGATCAAAGGTTTTTCGCTGGGAGGAAATGATTATATTGTCAAGCCCTTTATCCCTGAAGTTGTTCAGGCGAGAGTAAAGCTTCATCTCTCTCTTCATGCGGCGACCCTTAAGATCAGTGAAAATAACAGGCGGCTCCAGAAATCGGTTCAGGAACAGGTGAGCCAAATTGAGCAGGAGCGGAAAAATGTACTGTATGCGCTGGTTGGCGTGGCGGCAGAGAATTCTTTTCATAGTCATGGGCATGTTGAAAGACTGCAGCAAAACTGCAGGATGCTGGCGCAAAGTATGCAGTTTTCACCTTTGTTTACAGATCGGATCTCGGATACATATATAGATACCATTGAAGTTGCGGCGCCCCTTTGTGATATTGGAAACATTGGAATCCCCAGGTCTGTTCTACATAAAAGATCAGAGCTTACGGAGGAAGAGAAGGCACTGGTTCAGAGCCACACACAGATTGGGGCAAAGCTTTTGAAAGACTTGTATGTGACAAGTGATTTTAATGATTTTATCCAGATTTCTATTGATGTGGCGAACTATCATCATGAAAATTGGGATGGAAGCGGATATCCGTCACAGTTAAAAGAAGAGGAAATTCCTCTGGCGGCACAGATTGTATCCATTGTGGATGTGTATTGTGCCCTCACAGAGAGGAGATCCTACCGTAAAGAGTACAGCAAAGAAGAGGCTTTGCAGATCATGGGTCAGGAATCTGGTAAGAAATATCATCCGGAGATATTTAAAATTTTTCATAAAATATCACGTCAGCTTTGTTAGAAAAAGACGTAAAAATTTTATTGTTAAGGAGTAAGAGCAGTGATTACGGACAATGAGTTTTTGAGAATAGTTTCTTTTTTAAAACAGCGGTATGGCATTGACATGAGCCAGAAAAAGGTTATAATGAATGGCAGGTTGGAAAATTATTTAAAATCGGGTGGCTGGAGTTCTTTTGATGAGTATATGAATGATGTGGAGAAAGATACTTCTGGCGAATTGGAGAAGACACTGGTTAATTTTCTGACAACAAACCATACTTATTTTATGAGGGAGTTCGGACATTTTGAATTTTTTAAAACTGACGTACTTCCCTGGATTCAAAAGAAGGAAGAGCATTCTAAGGATATGCGTATTTGGTGTGGCGCTTCTTCTACAGGGGAAGAGCCCTATATGATCGCTATGGTTGTCAATGATTTCCTGGGATTGGATCATAAAAACTGGGATGCCAGAATCCTGGCGACAGATATATCAACTCAGGCATTGAGTCATGCGATCGCTGGAGTTTATGAAGATGAACATCTGAAAAGTGTACCAGCAAACTGGAAACGGCATTTTTTTAATCAATTGAAAGACGGCAGCTATGTTGCAACGGATGAATTGAAAAAAGAAGTGATATTTAGAAAATTTAATTTAATGGAACCTTTCCCATTCCGGAAGAAAATGCACACGATTTTTCTGCGTAATGTGATGATATATTTTGATGAAGCCACGAAGCGGGAACTGGTGCAGAAGGTGTATGATTCACTGGAGCCGGGAGGGTATTTATTTGTAGGTATGACTGAGACACTGGACCGGAGCAGTACTCCCTTTCAGCTGGTACAGCCTTCAATTTTTAGAAAATAAGAAAGAAAGGTTAAAGTATTATGCGTCCAATTAGAGTTTTAGTGGTAGAAGATTCCATGGTATTCAGAGAGCTGCTTGTGCAGAGTTTAAGTAAAGATCCGGGCATCGAAGTGGTAGGGACGGCAAAAGACCCTTTCGAAGCGAGGGATGCCATCCTGGAATACAAACCGGATGTTATGACCCTTGATGTGGAACTTCCGCGTATGAGTGGAATTGAGTTTTTGAGAAAATTGATACCACAGTATCCTCTTCCGGTGGTAGTCATCAGTTCTCTTTCTGATAAGGTATTTGATGCAATGAACGCCGGGGCGGTGGATTTTGTGGCAAAACCGTCCTATACAGACAGGAAACAGTTGGAAAGTTTTGTTCATAATGAACTGCTGGTGAAGATCAAAATTGCTTCCACTGCTAAGATCAGTAAGATCAAAAGGAAAGTTGTGCAGGAAGTTCAACAAAATTTTGTATCAAAAGGAAAAAATCTGATCATTGCAATCGGTGCTTCTACAGGAGGCACTGAGGCAATCTGTACTGTGATGAAAGATTATGGTGCAGATCTTCCTGGTATCGTTGTCGTACAGCATATGCCCCCTGGATTTACGGAGATGTATGCGAAAAGGCTGGATAACCAGTGCCGTGTCCGGGTAAAAGAAGCCCAGACCGGAGACCGGGTTCTGCCTGGTACGGTGCTGATCGCTCCGGGAGGCGACAAACATATGCGGGTTGTAAATGTAGGTGGAAATTACCAGGTGGAAGTGGTTGCGGGACCGAAAGTAAACGGTCACTGTCCGTCGGTAGACGTGTTGTTTGAGTCGGTAGCGAGAGTGGCAGGAAAGGATGCTCTGGGTATTATTCTGACCGGAATGGGTGGAGACGGTGCGAAAGGCCTGCTTGCCATGAGACAGGCGGGAGCCAGAACCATTGGTCAGGATGAATCTACATGTGTCGTGTATGGTATGCCGAAAGTGGCATACGATCTTGGCGCCGTGGAGTATCAGGATAAATTATCAGATATTGCAAAAAGAACATATTCTGTTTTAAACAGAATGTAAAGGAGTGAAAATATGAAAATTTTATTGGCAGAGGACGATTATGCAACCAGGAAGTTTATGGTGAGTTTCCTGTCCCAATACGGAGAATGTGATGTGACCGTAGATGGAATGGAAGCGGTGGATGCATTTCTGATGGCTCTGGAAGATGAAGAACCCTATGATTTGGTATGTCTGGATATTATGATGCCAGTTATGGATGGATATCAGGCTTTGATGGGGATCCGGAATCTGGAGAAACAGAAAAATATTCCAAAGGAAAAAGAAGTTAAGGTGATTATGACCACCGCTTTGAATGAGGAACAGAATGTAAAAATGGCATTCGATCTGGGATGTACCATTTATTCTGGTAAACCGATTGATCAGACCAGGTTTGAGCAAGCATTAAAAAAGCTGAATCTGATATAATAAACACAAGAATCTAAGGGAAAGGAGAAGGATATGGCTGAAGAATTTAACTTAGAAGGAATGCTTGATACGTATTTGTTTGAAAACGAGCAGCTGCTGGAGCAGCTTCAGGAGATTGTTTTGGATCAGAAAGATGAAGAATGTTTTGATGAAGACAGTATCAATGAGATATTTCGAACAATGCATACGATCAAAGGTTCTTCTGGAATAATGATGTTCGACAATGTCACAGCCATCTCACATAAGCTGGAGGATGTTTTTTATTACCTGAGAGAATCTCATCCCGAAAATGTCGTTCATGCCGATCTGGTTGGGCATGTACTTCAAGTGGCGGATTTTATTACCGCTGAAATGGAAAAGATACAGGAAGGCAGCCCGGCGGATGGAGACCCTGCTGCTATCATCGCTGAGTTAGACAGCTTTTTGGAGAATATTAAAAATGGTGCAGTAGAAGAAGGGAAGGAACTCCCGGAGGAGAATGTAAGCGAAGAACCGAAACATTTTTATATTGCACCAGTGGCAAACAGTGCCAGCCGTTTTTATAAGATTTACATAAACTTTTTTCCAGAAACAGAGATGGCAAATGTTCATGCCTACAAAACGGTATATTCGCTGAAGGAGATTGCAGAGGATCTGCTGTATGAGCCGGAGGATCTGATCACCGATGCCAGCAGCATTGATGCGATCATGGAGGATGGATTCCGTATTCTGCTTCAGGCCCAGTGTTCTGAGGAGGAACTACGGGAGCTTATAAAGGTTGGTTATGACATTGAGCGGGTGGATATCTACGAGTGCAAAGCCGAAGAATTCCTTCAGGGCTTTGATTTTGGAGATCATCCGGCGATTGGGATCGATCTGGAATCCAGTGCTGAAGAGATTGAGGCAAAAGCTATAAAGGCGGAAGAGGATGCTGAGAAAAAAGAAGCGCCGAAGCCGAAGATGGCGCCAGGAGACTTTGTCATTAAGTCCAAGGAGCCAGGAAAGCCTAAGAAACTGGCAAAGGATAAGCAAAGAGGAGTAAAAGATTCTTTCATCAGTGTCAATGTGAAGAAGATGGATCAGCTTATGGACCTGATCGGAGAGTTGGTGATCTCGGAGTCTGTTGTACTGCAGAATCAGGATCTAAAAGTACCTGGATTGAATCTTACCAACTTTAATAAAGCGGCAGCTCAGATGGCTAAGATTTCCACAGATCTGCAGAATGTGATCATGTCCATGCGAATGGTGCCTCTTACCAACGTATTCCAGAAAATGAACCGGATTGTCTTTGATGTTTCCAGAAAACTTGGAAAAGATGTTGAGTTTGTGATGATCGGAGAGCATACGGAAGTGGATAAAAATATTATTGAGAATATTTCGGATCCACTGATGCATCTGGTTAGAAATGCCGTTGATCATGGAATAGAGACCAATGAAGAACGAGTAGACAGCGGTAAGCCTGACCGTGGAAAGATCACATTGTCAGCTAGAACAGAAGCTGGTAAGGTTTGGATCAGCGTGGAGGACAATGGAAAAGGTCTCGACCGGGAAAAGATTTTGGCTAAGGCGAGGAAACAGGAGCTTCTGGATCCTTCCAAGCCGGATTCCGCTTATGAAGATAAAGATGTATTTCAGTTTATCACCCTCCCTGGCTTTTCGACCAATGAACAGGTGACAGAGTACTCAGGCAGGGGTGTGGGAATGGATGTTGTTGTTCAGAACATCCAGTCTATTGGTGGAACACTGGATATTGAAAGTAATCTGGGAATGGGTACCACCATGACATTGAAAATTCCTTTGACTCTGGCGATCATTGACGGAATCGTTATGGAGACAGGAAATTCATCTTTTGTGGTTGAAACTGGCGTCATAAAAGAATTTGTCAGTGTGACAGAGGATATGATGATTCATGAGCCTACAGGCGAAGAGTACATCATGATCCGTGGAGAGTGTTTCCCTGTGCTTCGACTTGGAGACTGGTACGGATTGGAAGAGTGCCACAAGAATGTAGAAGAGGGAATGATGTTGATTTTTGAGGTAGAAGGAAAGACTATTTGTCTGCTTGTGGACCAGCTCATTGGAAAACAGGAGATTGTAGTAAAACCAATTCCTTCTTACATCAAAAAGGTAAAAGGAATTTCCGGCTGTACCCAGTTAGGAGACGGCAGTATCGCTCTTATTCTGGACCCAGTAGGATTAATAGAATAACAGATAGAAAGGAATGGTGCTAATCATGGATGAAACAAAAGATCTCACCAGCGAGCACGACGCACAAAAAGGCAAGTACATGACCTTTAAATCTGGAAATGAATATTTTGGACTGAAAATCCAGTATGTAAATGAGATTATTGGTTTTCAGGCAATCACAGCAATACCGGAAACAGAGGATTATATTAAAGGTCTGATTAATTTAAGAGGAAAAATTCTTCCTGTTATTGATGTGCGGCTTCGGTTTAAACAGGATCCCTTTGAGTATAATGACAGAACCTGTATTATTGTCATTAATGTCAAGGATACAGTAGTTGGCTTGATCGTCGAAAAAATTGCAGAGGTAGTGGAGATCCCGGATGAAAATATCCTGCCTCCACCGTCGATCGGACGAATGGATAAGGCTCAGAACCAGTATGTTTATGGTATTGGAAGAGTTGGTGATTCCGTAAAGCTGCTGCTTGATCCGGATAAGCTTTTAAACGACGAAGATTTGTCACTTATTGAAGAGGTCAATGACATGAGTGAAGAAGAAAGAGAGGTAAAATAATGAAGAATATAAAAATTAGAACAAAATTATTAATTGGATTTTTGATTCCGGTTTTATTGATGATTGTCAATGTGTTTATGGAAAATACTGCCATGAGAAGGCTCAAACAGGCAGAGGACACAGAAGCATACATAGAAAGCTATTTAGTGTTTTCGGCAATACTTATCGTTGTTTCCATTCTTGTTATTGTAATATATGCTTATTTTGTCATCCGGACGATCCGGGTATCGGTTTCCCAGCTCTCAACTGCAGCGAAAGATATTGCACTGGGAAAAGTTGATATTAAGCTGATAAAGCACAACAACGATGAATTTGGCGGGCTGGTAGATGAATATACTAAAGTAATTGAAAATATCAAGTATCAGGCGGATATTGCAGAAGAAGTTTCAAACGGAAATCTGACGGTGCAGGTAACACCAAAATCAACCGATGATCTTTTGGGGAATTCCTTAAAGAAACTGGTAGATGATAACCTGCATGCTATGATCAACATCAACGATGCAGCTTCCCAGGTAACTGTTGGTGCATCTCAGGTGGCAGATGCCAGTCAGTCTCTGGCACAGGGATCTACAGAGCAGGCAAGTGCGATCCAGCAGATCACAGCTTCCATTGATGAAATAGCAGATAAGACAAGACAGAATGCAGAGCAGGCAAATTCTGCTGCTGAATTAGTGGTTCAGGCAATCTCCGATGTGAAGATGGGAAATAAACAGATGCAGGATATGATGGAAGCAATGAAAGATATCAATAAGTCTTCTGAGAGCATCTCTAAGATCATCAAGGTAATTGATGACATTGCATTCCAGACAAATATCCTTGCTTTGAACGCAGCAGTTGAGGCAGCAAGAGCTGGTGAAGCTGGAAAAGGTTTTGCTGTGGTAGCAGAAGAGGTAAGAAGCCTTGCAGCTAAAAGTGCAGCAGCGGCAGCAGAGACAGCAGAGCTCATTGAAGATTCCATCGTGAAAGTGGGAGCGGGTTCCAAGATTGCAGATGATACTGCAAAGGCGCTGGATATTATTACAAATGTAGTTGAGAAGAGTGAAGTAATCATCAATGGTATTGCAGAGTCTTCTAATTATCAGACCACTGCTGTAGTGCAGATTGAGCAGGCTATATCTCAGGTTTCCCAGGTTGTACAGACCAACTCTGCTACCAGCGAGCAGTGTGCGGCAGCCAGCGAAGAGTTATCAAATCAGGCGACACGCATGCGTGACCTGCTTTCTATCTACAATACTGGTTCAGATTCAGGAGCTTCTGCTTTTCGCGGAGACAGCTCTATGTCATCATCAAAGATTAATATGAATGAGCAGATCATTTCCCTTGGAGATGGATTTGACAAGTATTGATCATTAAGCATATTGCTTTATATATGTTAAAGGATAGGGTCAGGTGTGGAGTACCACACCTGACATCTCCCTTTATTTGCAAGGAAGGCACAGGACAAGCTGGTATGCTTGCAATTTCCAATTTGGCGCCACCTGTGGTTTTATGGTCTTGTAAAAATTTTTAGAAAAAATGAAAAAAAAGATTGCAATATAGGTGCTGTTTTAGTAAAATAATATAGTAAACGGAGCATGGCGTAGTTTGGTAGCGCGCACGGCTGGGGGCCGTGAGGTCGCAGGTTCAAATCCTGTTGCTCCGATTTTTCAAGGGTATTATAAAAGAACGGGTTGTGGCTACCCGTTCTTTTGTCTTTCAAACTTCCCTGTTTTTGCATTCAGATTATGAATGACTCAGTTCATTATAAAATTCCACAAGCTGATCGAACGTCTTACGATATTTTTTGCTAACCTTATAAGAATAATTGTTATTATCATTTGTATAAATATTAAATAGTATTTTATCTCCTTGAAAAATATCCATACTTTTCTTCAATTTTTCTTCATCAGTGAATAAAAATTGTAGAAATGAAGTATAAAGTGATACACCATTTTTAATCTCAGGATCTAAGTTATAGGTGCTGCTATCGGATATAATCTTCCCTTTGTTCGATTTTATATATAATTTTTCCGGAGTATGATAATCATTTAGGTCAGTTATAAAAGAGTTGACAAGTAAACCATTTGATAGTTTGTTGTCTTCAACTACTATAGCCCAGCCTGCAATCATATAATAAAAAGCGTCTTTTTTCTCAGTTATATCAAAGAAATTTTTTGATTCCACCCAAACAGTTTCTTTGTCAGAATTTGCTTTTACTGTCAATTTGTCAAGTTTTTTATCTTTTACAATCTGCTTTGCTGTTTTTTTCAGTTTAGAAAAAGTCCATTTTTGTTTCACAGTAACTTTTATCTGTTTTTCTCCCTGATTACCGCTTGAATCAGAGGCTAGATATTTCACGCTGTATTCTCCGGCTTTTTTGTTATCAACATTTTGTTCCGAAACCGTGGCTTCGATTTCTTCGCCTGAGTTATCTGTTACTGTTACATCTTTTAATAAGTCATATTCATCATTCTCGTAGATCACAATATCTTCTGCATTGATTTCAGGTACAACATCATCATACACATCCACTATGTAAGATGTATCAGCCTGTTTGCTATCAGCTGAAATTGTGGCATCAAGGGAGTAAGATCCCACTTTCTGGGAATTAAAAGAATCTGCATTTTTAAATCCCAGTTGGACTCCTTCTTCGCATTCAAATAAGTCATTGAGATTAATATTTGTCCCTACTTGAATTCGTGTTTGTTTTTGCTTTACTTTTTCTGTCAGATCCCCCGAACACCCGGTTAACGATATTACACATAATCCGGTTGCAATCAGAAGACCAATATTCATTTTCCTCATGAATTAATTCCTTCCTTTATCTAAGAATTTGTATATAATATTAATTTTTTATATTATATCATTATTTTTGGGGGTATGCAATGAATGTTTCTGGTGTTTTAAATTGTAAAAATATGGTTAGCTGGCACAATTTATGAAACATTAAATGTCGTAAAATAAAAAAGGTTTTCATGGTAAAAAATTAGATTTTTAGAAGTAATTGTGGTATTCTGTTATTATAAAATGATTGTTTGATTTAGCAAAAAAGTGTGCAAAAGGAGAGGAAAAAAATGATAAAACTAGATCAAAAGAACAAGAGACTGATCTTTCAGAGGCGAGATGAACTGACCATAATTGAGCCCTATGGGGAGAACTGCCTTCGCTGCCGGATGACCCGGAATGGGGTGGTCTCGGATGAAAAATGGACTTTGCAGGAGGCTGCCACCAAAGATTGCTGCAGACTGGAAGGAGATGAGATGTTTGCGACGATCACCAATGGTGATATGTCTGCTACCATCGAGACAGGACAGCCCTGGTATGGTGGTGTGATCAGTTATTATAAAAAAGGAAAAATGATCTTACATACTAAGTTTGAGGGAGACTATGTGAATCGGTTCGTACATGTGGAAGGGGATAATTATCAGATCAAAGTGATCTTTGCTGCAAATGAGGGTGAACATTTTTATGGTCTGGGGCAGGAGACGGAGGATGCTTTTGACCGGAAAGGGAGTACGAGCAATCTGGTTCATTACAATACGAAATCCACGATTCCCTTTTTATATTCTTCTCTGGGATACGGTTTTTTTTGGAACAATCCGTCTCCGGGAAGGTGTGAGACCACGAGGAACCATACGCTCTGGTGCGCCGATAGTGCATATCAGGCAGATTATCTCGTGTTTACGGGAGATACGCCTGGGGATGTCATGAAGATTTACAGTGACCTGACGGGGTATGCGCCAAAATTTCCGGCATGGGCGGCAGGTTTTTGGCAGTGCAAGCTGCGTTACGAAAGCCAGGATGAACTGCTGGAGGTTGCCAGAGAGTATAAAAAGCGGGGGATTCCTATATCAGCCATCGTGATCGACTATTTTCACTGGACAGAACAGGGAGAGTGGAAATTTGATCCAAAGTATTGGCCAGATCCTGAGAAAATGTGCCGGGAATTAGCAGAGATGGACATCAAGCCCGTTGTTTCTATCTGGCCGACCATCAATCCTGACAGTGAGAACTATAACAAAATGAATGATGCCAATATGCTGGTCCGGACGGAGAACGGGCAGTATGGTACATTTTCCTTTTATGGGCAGCAGACCTTTATCGATGCCATGAATCCGGACACCAGGGAATATGTGTGGGATATTGTGAAAAATAACTATTATGATAAGGGTATACGGAATTTCTGGCTGGATGAGGCGGAGCCGGAAGTGCACCCACAGCAGTTCGGGCACCTGAAATTTTATCTGGGAAATGGCGCACAGACAGCGATGCTCTATCCCTATTATTATGCTAAGATGTTTTATGACGGCCTGAGAGCCCAGGGGGAAGAAGAGATCATTCTTCTGACCAGGGCGGCCTACCCGGGAAGCCAGAAATTTGGAGCAGCTGTCTGGAATGGAGATATTTTATCGGACTGGGCGGCTCTCCGGCAGAGTGTGACCAGCGGCTTGTCCATGGGAATGTGTGGCATACCATGGTGGAACAGTGATATCGGCGGATTTTTAAATGGGGATACAGAGAGCGAGGATTTCAGGGAGCTTATTGTCCGCTGGTTCCAGTTCGGGCTGTTTTCTCCGATCATGCGGCTTCACGGCGTGCGAAAAAGAGTGGAGGGCCAGCCGGAACCGAATCCAGGGATTATCGAGAGAAGCGGCGGTCCTAATGAAATATGGTGTTTTGGTGAAGAAAATTATAACATTATCAAATCTCTGATCGAGCTGCGGGAAAAGTTGCGCCCTTATATTTTAAAGTATATGGAGATTGCCAGTCAGACAGGGGCACCCTTGATGCGTCCTATGTTTTTTGATTATCATGAGGATGCCCACTGCTATACCTTAGAGGAGCAGTATATGTTTGGTGAGGATATTTTGTTTGCCCCTGTCATGCGGAAGGGACAGAGAGAATGTAAAGTATATCTGCCAGAGGGAACGTGGGTCAGTGTGATC
Source organism: uncultured Eubacterium sp. (assembly GCA_910585745.1). Classification (GTDB taxonomy): domain Bacteria; phylum Bacillota; class Clostridia; order Lachnospirales; family Lachnospiraceae; genus Eubacterium_F. The sequence continues at coordinate 84,421 of CAJUFM010000001.1, forward strand.
GACAAAAAAGAATATGAGGGAAGGCAAACGATAGAAGTACAAGTGGAACTGGATCAGTTTGCTGCCTTTGTAAAGCAGGGAAGCAGTATTATTGATATCTTTTAAATATTGACCAGGTGAATAAAAATTGTTTTTCTTCGGTACAAACAGAAATAAATGTGTTATACTATATTTAGTTCGTTGTGTAGGAATTAAAGGAGAGCAGTGCTTATGTTTAGAAAATTAAAAGTTGACAATTTTAAATCATTAGTGAATTTTTCTATTGATTTTTCGCCTATGAGTGTGATTATTGGCAACAATGCCACAGGCAAGAGTAGTGTTTTGCAGGCAATTGATTTCTTGTGCAGTTCAGTAAAAGAAGATTTTGGGATTATGTTAGAACGTCGGGGCTGGTCGGCAGATAATATCAAGTCTAAATTAATAAATTCAAACAAAATTCATTTTGAGAGTAATATTTTACTTTATTCGGATGAAGGAGATCTTAGTTATGACTGGAAAATGGTTTTGTCGATTTATACTGGAAAAAATGAAGTGAGTTTGCTCTCTGAAAGTCTTGTGTGTAATGGAGAAGAATTGTTAGTGTATCAAAAGGGGAAAGATGGACGGATTAAAGATGAATATAAGGATATTAATATCTTACCCAGAGCGCTGGTAATTCATTCCTCTGTATTACGAATGTTGAACCGAGATGAGAAGTTGGATTTTCGGATTAAACGTTTTGTTGACTTTTTAGAAAAGTCTGCTTCTTTTGAGATGCTTTCGCCAAATGAAATGAGACTTAGCAGCCGTGGTGTGAAAAAAAGCATTGGAATGTCTGGGAAAAATTTACCATCATTTATAAAGCAAATGACATCAGAACAAAAAAAAAGTTTTATGAATAAGCTGACGTTTCTGTTGGGTGATAGAATTTCTGGAGTAGATGCTAAGACGCAGGGAAAACCTGGTTGGACTCAGATCGATAGTGTGGAAAAGTATAAAAATAAGGAGATCCATGTATCTTCAAAAGAGATGAGCGATGGAATGCTACGCTTGTTAGCGTTTGTTGCTATCAGTGAAATAAAAGAGTCCAATGCAACAATGCTTTTAGACGAGGTAGAGAATGGTGTAAATACGAATTATGCGGAGCAGTTGTTAGAACTTCTTGGGAAAATGTATGAAGAGAGAGGACATCAGTTGATTTTGACAACTCATAGCACGGTATTTATGGACTATATTCCACCAGAAAATATTGTTTATCTGTATCGGGATGATGACGGATACACAAAGTCTGTGCAACTTTTTGAAAGAGAACAGATGAAAGAACAACTGGACTATATGTATCCAGGAGAGATATTGCTTAATATGTCACAAATGGAGTTGTTGGATAAATTACTTGCATATCGTGAGGAAGGTTGATATGATGAAAATTGCTATAACCGGTGAGGGAAACACGGATTATGGGAAAAAAGAGTATGGTACAGGAGAGTGGTCGCCAGGACCAGCAATCATTTATGCTGAAAAAATAGCAAAAGAGCAAGGAATGAATGTAGAACTGTTGCCAATTGAAAAACAAGACGTCATGAAAGTAAGAGTGCAAGGACGTTCTACAAAGGGACTGTCTGGAAGAGGCATTCCGGCTAAGAAATTCATGATATTGAAGAATAAGAATAATTGTGATGCCGGAATATTTTACTGTGATGCTGATAAGGGAACAGGAACCAAAAGCAGCAATTGCTCAGCGGTCGTTAAACATTATGAAGAAGTGTATGAAGAAGTAAAGAATGGATTGAGTTCAGATCAAGCCATTCCAATGATACCCTTAAGTATGATAGAGTGTTGGATGTTAGGAGATAAAGCAGCTTTGGAACAAATATTTCATCTTTCTATTTCTGAAAATAAACTGCCGGATAAGCCAGAGTATGTCTGGGGAGCAAAAACGGATCCTGATAGTGACTATCCGAAAAATTATTTTGTACGACTAATTCGAAGCTTGGATCGTCGGTATGGTACATATCAATCTTGTCAGGAAGATTTTAATAAAATTGCAGAGCACTCAACAATCTCAACATTACGAAAAACCTGTCCTCTTAGTTATGAGCGTTTTTACACAGATTTTATTAATTTGCTTAAAAATGTAAATGAATGAAAATATTCCAAGGAAGAGGCGCCTAATATTCAACCCCGGTGTGCCAATTACGGCATACCGGGGTTGTGGCTTAACATATTAAGCTTTTACCTGCCGCCCCTCATGATTGATGGTATACCCATCTTTCATAATGAGTTCTGAGATCGGTACGAAGGAAAAGCCCTTTTCTTTTAGTGTCTTGATCATGGTATCCAGTGCCTCCGCTGTATGCTTGGCGCCGTTATGGCAGAGAATGATGGTTCCATTGCCCAGATGTTTATGTTCTGTTACTTTTTTGATGATGGTACTTGCGTCATAGTCTTTCCAATCCAGGGAATCTACATCCCACTGGATGGGATAATATCCAATTTCCCGGCAGACATTGATCAGGTTGTCATTGTAGTCTCCATAGGGCGGCCGGAACAGGCACATGTCCTTTCCTGTCAGCTGTTTTACTTTTTCATGGGGTTTCATGATTTCATCCTTGCATTGTTCGGCAGAGAGCTGGGACATCTGCTTGTGGTTTTCGCTGTGGTTTCCAAGATCATGTCCCCCGGCGGCGATGGCCTTAACGTCATCGGGATATTTTTCAATCCATCCTCCTGTCATGAAAAATGTGGCGCGGACGTCATTTTGTTTTAAAATCTCCAAGAGTTTGGGAGTGTCTTCATTTCCCCAGGCAGCATCAAAAGAAATAGATATTTTTGCCTCATCCCCTTTGTCAACACAATAGATCGGAAGTTCTTTCTGGCTTGTATTGACTTGAGAGCTGATGGTGGCAGCGGTTTGTGGGTAAAAATAAATGCTTGTTACAAGAAGAAGGAGTGAGGTGAGTACGATGGCACCTACCTTTGTAAAAATGATGAGATTCTCTTTTTCTTTTTCAATATCATTCATAGAATTATTCCCGGCGGATTTTTTATCATTTTATTTTTAAATTTCTTTTTTTATACCCAGAAGGGTGAAAATAGATGAAATTGTAAAAATTTTCATTTGACAAATGCAGCTGTTTTTGTTATTGTATAATCACAGTACGAAAACTTCGGGCTTGTACTGGTTTCGACAGGCCGGCTGAAGATGGAGAAGCTATCCGTGGGCTGTGACCACGTTAAAACGCAGAAAAAATTAAACGCTGACGATAATAGATTAGCATACGCAGCCTAAGTGCTGCTGTCTGACCTGGAGCACCTACACTCTGGGAGCCAGGCATCAATGATGTAGGAAACGACGTATATTAAGCTTTGCGTATACGGGCGTATTATGAAGCTACTAAAGCCTGAAGGATGTTCATTTCCGTCAGGTGGAGGGAATGTAAAAGAATGAACTATGATAGTAGAAGTACATGGGATTCCGGTTTGGACGCGGGTTCGATTCCCGCCAGGTCCATTTTGGTTAAAAGAGATGAACAGCTGCTTTGTTGAGTGGACAGCTGTTCATTTTTTTATAGAAAAGTTCGTCTTGTGCGGAGCAAGAATTGCTTTGCAATACTTTGGCGGAGTGGCTCGCAAAGCGAGCTACTCATGGTTGCCGGGTATCACGACACTTAGTTATTTTGGCATCCGTCCCATCTTTTTTCCCCATTTCTGGCGTTCAAAAAATCCTTCACATTCTTCAGCACTATCCAATCCATCGGTATCGTACCAGGGGTCATACAAGTCCCGGTAGGAGAGCCACCGGGTGCCGGCGGCTTTTTTGAAAGAGCTTTCATCCATAGTGAATTTTTGCTCCTTTACTGCTGTATCAGAACTATATGTATTCTTCACCTTTGCCCGTGTCAGATATGTTTTTCCCAGTGGGTGGATTCCCTCTGGACAGGATACTTCCACCTGGAAGGTTGTAAAGGAAAAGGGGGAGATCCATTTGTCTGGATCCTCTGCCCGGATATGATATACATTTCCTTCATGGGAGACGATTTCGGCGCCGGTTATGTTCTCGATGTTGTCCTCGCATTCGAGATAGATTTCCCAGTCAGCGATGGATTGTCCAATGTCATATTCTTCTTCTGAATCTATGAAACCAAAAGGAACAACATTTGTAAGTTCTGCGGTGGCAGTATAGTGGTCCTTCTTCTTTTTATCAAAGACAAATAAGACATCCATGCCGAAGACGGTATCCGCAACGAGATATTCATCCATTTTCCCAAAGCTGCCGCCGAATTTATCTTCTAAAGCGCACCAGGTATCATCCTTATCGGCCTCGTATTGTTCGTATAGTGTAAATGTCTCCATCATTGGTTTCTTTGCATGACAGATTCCGGTGAAAGAAATTTCCGTTGTTTCGCCTGCGTTCAAATCCAGGTTTTTGGTTGTGGAACACATTCTATGACGCCACGATTCGCTGCTGCCATCATCAAATGAACTATATGCCAGACTTGAGAAGCCCTCTTCACTGCCATTGAGAGAGGTTATTTTGAAGTTTGTATCCATTTCCAGCTCCCAGCCGGGTATTTTCTCGCCGGAGCGGTTTGTGAGACGGATCTTGCCGGTCAGTTTGCCGCCTTTCTTTTCTAGATCCACTAGCTGGCAGTGGTATTTTTTGTCAGAAAGAGGATTCAGTTTTTTTGAAAAAAAGCAGAATCTTGGTTTGTTGGGCTTGCCATGATAAGCTACCGTTATCTCAAAACTGACTTTGAATTCGTTTGATTCTTCATCCAGCCCGTCATCTGGAGAGTGTTTGGGAATATCGCCGCGGATGATATAATGTGTCCCCTCCTGGGAGAGGATGGAAGCGCCGGAAATTTCCTTGATCTCATCTGCCAGATCCAGATAAAGCTCCCAGTGGAGCTGGGGGATCTCGTTGGAATCTTCTACCTCTGCGCAGACACTGACTTCGGCACGGTATTCCTGGGACGTGCTTTCTTTGATCGTAAATATCGCCTCATACTCATCATTTTCATAATAAGGGGTTTTGGCTGACATTTTTTTAGGGAAGACACCTTCCGTTATGGACTGGCCGGAAACGGCGGCGCCCGAGACAGCGCTTTCGGATACGGCATTGTTATGATTTTTCGTGAGGCTGCCGCCGCAGGCGGTCAGAAACATGCACGCGGCCAAAAGCAGGGCAGTGAAAGGTTGTAATTGTTTCATTAGGATTTTTCTCCTTATGTAAAATTGGTGAAATTCAGGTTCGTTTCTTATTCTTCCAGCATCCGCCCCATTTTTTCTCCCCACTCCTGGCGTTCAAAAAATCCGTCACATTCTTCGTCATAGTCCAATCCATCGGGATCGAACCAAAAGGAATATAATTCGTTGTAGGACAGCCACCGGGTGCCGGCGGCTTTATTTAATAAGGTCTCGTTTACGGTAAATTCTTTTTCCTTTACTGGCGTATCAGAATCATACGTATTCTGTATCTTTGCCCGTGTCAGATATGTTTTTCCCAGAGGGTGGATCCCCTTGGGACAGGATACCTTTACTTGAAATGTGGTAAAGGAAAAGGGGGAGATCCATTTGTCCGGATCCTTTGCCCGTATATGATATACATTGCCTTCATGGGAGACGATTTCGGCGCCGGTTATGCTCTCGATGTTGTCCTCACATTCAAGATAGATCTCCCAGTCAGCGATGGCATCTCCTTCGTCAAATTCTTCATCATTATCGTCTTCTGATTCTTCAGAAGATATGTAACCACAGGGAACGACATTGGTAAGTTCTGCAGTCGCTGTGTAGCTGTCCTTTTCTTTCTTATCAAAGACAAAGAAGACATCCATGCCGAAAACAGTATCCGCAAGGAGATATTGATCCATTTTTCCATAACTACCGCCGTATTTACTTTCTAATTCGTACCAGGTTTCATCGTCATCTGCTTCGCATTGTTCGTATAGTATAATTTCTTTCAGTGCCGGTTTCTTTGTATGGCAGATTCCAGTGAAAGCAATCTCCTTTGTTTCGCCTGCTTCCAGATCCAGATTCCCCGTTGTGGAACAAATTTGCTGCCTCCATGCTTTTTTGTGGTCATCGTCCATGCAGTATTGCATTTCACTATATGTATGGCTGTCATCAAAGGCAGTTATCTCAAAATTGGAATCTATGCAGAGTTCCCATCCGGGTATTTTCTCACCGGAACGGTTTACGAGACGGATCTTGCCGGTCATATTGTCACCATTTGTCTTCAGATCTATCAGCTGGCAGTCGTATTTTTTGTCAGACAGAGGAGATAGTTTTTTTGAGAAAAAGCATAATTTTGGTTTATTGATGCTGCCCTGGTAAGCCACTGTTATCTCAAAACTGGCTTTGAATTCAACCCATTCTTCATTCAAACCGTCATCGGGAGAATGATGTGGGATTTCGCCGCGAATGATATAACGTGTTCCTTCGTGGGAGAGAATGGTGGCGCCGGATATTTCCTTGATCTCATCTGCCAGATCAAGATAAAGTTCCCAGTGGAACTGAGGGATCTCGCCGGTATCTTCTGCCTCTGTGCGGACGCTGACTTCGGCACGGTATTCCTGGGACGTGCTTTCTTTGATCGTAAATACGGCAGCATTTTGGTCTCCATAATCGTAGGGGGTTTTTGCTGTCATTTTCCTGGGGACAACAGATTCCGATATCGACTGGCCGGACACGGTGCTGCCCGAGACAGCACCTTCAGATGCTGTGTTGTTATTTTGAGTAAGATTGCCGCCGCAGGCGGTCAGAAACATGCATGCAGCCAAAAACAGGGCGGTGAAGGGTTTTAATGGTTTCATTGGTATCAGCCTCCTTACATCCATCGTATTCATAGTTTCTCCAGCTCTGCCATGAGGACATCCCTGGAAGTGATCGTCACCGCCTGGATGCCTAGTTTTCTGGCAGCCTCTGTGTTGGCGGGGCGGTCGTCAAAAAAGATACATTCTGAGGGAGTCAGACCATAGGTTTCCAACAGGTGCAGATAAATATCAGGAGAGGGTTTGGTCTTATGGATCTGCCAGGATACCACCATTCCGTCAATATCCTTCATAAAATCAGCATCGGCGGTATGCTTGTGGAACAGATCCTCGGAATAGTTGGACAGCAGATAGATGTGATATCCCTTTTCTTTCAGCTGGTGAACCTTTTTCCACACATCCTTTCTCGGTACGTGCATGTACTCTCCGTGGTTCAGGAACCAGGAAATCTCATCTTTGTATTGTGGGTATTTTTGTTCATAGTCATGGATGATCTCTGTCCGGGAGCGGATTCCAAGATCCAGTTCATCCCAGAGCGGATCGGCAAACATCGTTTCCCCGATGACAGATGCCTCTTTCTCGGATAAGCCATGGTCTGTCAGCATTTCCAGCCAGCGGTATTCCAGGAGAACATCTCCCACATCAAAAATAATCGTTTGAATCATTGATCTTTTTCCCCTTTTGTTTTTTTTGATGATACTATTTTACCACACTATTTTAGAAAATCAGAGGTCTTTTCTTTTTTTTTTCACATTTTTGTGCTACAATCGGTATGAAATAATAATCAGGAGTCTCTGGACTCATTAAAATGGAGGAAGCGATGAACAAAGGAAATAATAAAAAAATAATAATTATCTGTATAGTGTGTGCTCTTCTGGGAGGAGCGCTGATTGGCGGTGTAGGTGCGATGATCTACAGCGATCTGAGCCGCACAGAGTCTGATAAAAAAGGGCAGACGGCGGATTCATCCAAGGGCACTGGAGAAAGTACAGAGGCAGACCAGCTCAAAGACGGAGAAGTGTACGATTTTGATAAGGCCGGATTTATGAAGCTGGGAGAGTATAAGGGACTGGAGGCAGAAGTGCAGCCGGAACAGGATGATGTTTATTCGGGGATGATTGCGGAAGCAGAAGAAGAGTTAGAAGATGATGACGGAATCGTGAAGGATGGAGAACTGGTAAATATTGATTTTGCTGCCAGCCTTGATGGGAAGGCTCTGGAAGATGCTTCTGGAGAAGATGTTTATGTAAGGATCGGTAAGGGGGAATATATCGATGACTTTGAAAAAGGAATTATCGGTATAAAAAAAGGAGAAGAGAAGACAGTGGACTGTACCTTTCCGAAAGATTATGACGATGAGGAACTAGCAGGAAAGAAGGTTCAGTTTTTGATCAAGGTAAATAGCAGGTTCAGTGATAAGACTGCCCAGCAGCTTTCCGAGGGAAAATACAAGACCATTGACGAATACTATGAATATGAAAAGCAATTACAGCTGAAAGACAATCAGGAAAACAAGGGGGATCTGGTATGGGATTCTCTGAAAGAGGAGACGGAGATCACCTCTGTATCGGAAGTCATGCTGACCAGAAGCACAGAAGATGTTACGAATATGTATAAAAACTTTGCCGAGTTGTCAGGGACGACAGTGGAAGATCTTTTGGAGAGTTTTGGCATGGGAGAGGATGGGATCAGTGAGATTGCCCAGGATACAGTAGCAGATTATATGATTGCTAAGACCATCGCCGCCAGAGAGGGGATTACACTGGATGATACCTATTATATGCAGACTCTGCGTGAGCTGCTTGGTTATGAGGAAGGCGATGAGGAAAAATCCCTTGAGGAACTGGAGAAAGAATACAAAAAAGATCAGGGCAGCCGTCCTAAGGATGATGTATTGGTTGAGCGTGTCAGAGAATATGTGGGAGAGCAGTCCAAAGAAATGTAACCTGGAATGGGCGATGTGGGCAGATGAGGAGATAACATGTCTGAGAAATATGTAGTGGAGCACTTTAGTTTTGAAGATAAAGCGGTCTTTGAGCGGGCACAGATGGAGGCCAGGCTGATCGGGACGATGCGAAAGAAATATAAACTGGCCAACGGAAAGATTGCGTTGAAGGTGTATCAGAAAGCTTTGGAAGAGGGAGTATTTATAACAGCAGTGGGGTATTCTTTTTTGAGAGAGCTGCGTGTCATTGCCTTAAAAACCAATGCGGCCTCAGAGGAGGAACTGCCGGAGATTCCCATCCATTCCGGGGATGGAGGAGGTCAAAACCCTTCCGGTGGAGGTACAGAGGCAGCGGAATACTCTCCTAAGCGGCTTCGCCAGCTCTCAAGATTTGAGCGTTTATATGAGGGACAAAGACTATTAAACAGAAAGTTAAAATTTGTAGTGGCAGCACTGGTGGTTCTGGTGATCGCTATCTTTGTGATCGATTTTAAAAGTGAGTATTCGGTATTTACTTATTTTACAGACTATAAGGCGAAGATGGAAGAAGAATTGATCCAAAAATATGAGGGCTGGGAAAAAGAGCTGAAAGCACGGGAGGACGCGCTGGAACAGAGTCCATAAATGTTCAGGAAAGGAGGCAGGCATTATGCTGGGGCAGAAAATACTTGTGGTAGATGATGAGAAGAGAATGCGTAAACTGGTAAGGGATTTTCTTGTCAGGGAAGACTTTACAGTACTTGAGGCCGGGGACGGGGAGGAGGCAGTGGATCTTTTTCTGGAGGAAAAAGATATTGCGCTGGTGATCCTGGACGTAATGATGCCAAAGATGGATGGGTGGCAGGTCTGCCGGGAGATCCGTCAGTATTCCAGGGTGCCGATCATCATGCTCACGGCGAGAGGCTCAGAAAATGATGAACTCCGGGGATTTGAACTGGGAGTAGATGAATATATTTCCAAGCCATTCAGCCCCAAGATCCTGGTGGCAAGAGTGCTGGCGATCCTGCGGCGTGCCAATGCGTCTTCAGAGGATGTGATCGAGTATGGGGGGATTTCCCTGAACCGTTCGGCTCATGAGGTTCTAATAGATGGCGAAAAGGTGGATCTTAGTTTTAAGGAGTTTGAGCTGCTGGCATATTTCATGGAAAATAAGGATATCGCCCTCTCGCGGGAGAGGATCCTGAACCATGTCTGGGATTACGATTATTTTGGAGACGCCAGAACCATTGATACCCATGTAAAAAAACTCCGGAGCAAGATGGGGGATAAATGCGGTAAATACATTAAGACGATCTGGGGAATGGGGTATAAGTTCGAGATATAATAATGTGGCTGAAAGGGAACGGGATCTTGACCCTGATGACAGCCAGGAGAGGAGCTGATCTTTTTTATGAAACAGTCTCTTCGGACCAGACTTGTATTCATATCTGCGGGCATGCTTATACTGAGCATTGTGATCTGCTGGATCATGAACCTGTTTCTGCTTCCGGGGTATTATGAGAGTACCAAAATAAAACAGATGAACAATGTGTATTCCCAGGTGGAAGAACTCTTTGAAGAGAAAGACTGGAACAATAGTACCACAGAGCAGCAGGTGGAGATGTATGATGCGGTGGACAGGATCAGTGCGAATATCGGGGTCAGCCTGTACATTATGGAGATAAAAGTAAATGTTGGCAGCGGAATGATCAGCGAAGTATCCTATCTTTATCCAAGTATGAGTGGGAGGATGCAGGAACTGAACCGGAGCCAGCTGAGCAAATATGTTCTTTTTAAACAGCTGGGGGATGTGTTTGACGAAAATTACCAGCTGTTGAAAAAAACGGATCAGTATGAGCTTTTTAAGGTATACGATGAGCGGATGGATTCCAATTATATTGAGCTGGTAGGCGGCATTGAGGGAGATTACTGGATCTATGTCCGCTCCAGCTATCAGAGTATCCGGGAAAGCGCGGCAATCTCCAATGAATTTCTTGCCTATGCCGGAGCCGTTGTGGTCATCCTCTGTATTTTGATCATGATCTATGTGAGCAACCGTTATACGAAGCCGGTTCTCGCCCTGGCAAGACTGGCGAAGAAAATGGAGGAGCTGAATTTTAATGTCCGATATGAAGAAGACCGGAAAGACGAGATCGGAATACTGGGGCACAGCATGAATTCTCTGTCAGATAAACTGCAGGAGACCATATCTGAGCTAAAGACAGCGAACAATGAGCTTCAGCTGGATCTTCAGCGGCGCTCGGAGCAGGAGGAAATGCGCAGGGAATTTCTGGCGAACGTTTCCCATGAGCTGAAGACTCCCATTGCTTTGATCCAGGGGTATGCGGAGGGGCTGCAGGAAAATGTAAATGATGATCCGGAGAGCCGTGAGTTCTACTGTGAGGTGATCGTGGACGAAGCGGACAAGATGAATAAGATGGTGAAGAAGCTTTTGAGCCTGAACCAGCTGGAATTCGGAAACGGACAGGTTCATCTGGAGCATTTTGATGTACAGGAGATCATCAAGTCTGTTATCGCAGCTTCGGATATCCTTTTTAAACAAAAAGATATTACTCTGTCTTTTCAGGAAAGAGAACCGGCCTATGTCTGGGCGGATGAATATATGACAGAAGAGGTCATTATGAACTATGTGAGCAATGCGGTCAACCATATCGACGGTGAGCGGATCATAGAGATCAAACTGACTGAGGCAGAAGGAAAGGTGCGGATCAGCGTTTTCAATACGGGAGAGAAGATCCCAGAAGAAGAACTGGACAAGATCTGGGAAAAGTTTTACAAAGTAGACAAAGCGAGAACCCGTGAATATGGTGGAAATGGCATTGGTCTTTCCATTGTAAAGGCGATCATGGAAGCCCACAACCAGGAATATGGAGTAAGAAATTATGACAATGGGGTAGAATTTTGGTTTGAATTGGATGAAAAGGCGGAAAATTGATTGAAGTTTTTATTAAAATGTGATAAGATATAGATATTAATATTGAAGACAAAGAATTCACAGGAGGGGAAGATGATCAACAGAAAATGTATTCTTTCAGTTTGCCTTTGTCTGGTTATGTTTATGTTGGCAGGATGTGTTCAGATGAGGGAACTGACAGAAGAAGAGCAGGATATTGTTGCGGAGTATTCAGCAGGAATCGTACTGCAACATGCAGAAAACTATAAAAAGAGGCTGGAAAAACAGGAAAACCCAGCAGCACCAGAATCCTCCCAGCCGCCACAGGCGACAGCAGCACCGGAAAACACTCCGGAGCCGGCCCAGGCAGCGGCATCCGGGGAAGAACCCTCATTAACTCAGGTTTCCCTGGACGATCTGTATCAGGTTTCGGGGATGGAGGTCAAGTATACATCCTATAAGTCTTGTGACAAATATTCAAACCAGATCACAGCCCATGAAGGGGAATGGTTCTATATCGTTAATTTCAGTGTGACTAATACCACGAAAAAGCCACTGAAAGTGGATCTTTCAGAACGCGGGATCAAATATCTGCTCAATGTGGATGGCAGTGAATATCAGGCACATCCGTCCTTTTTGGACAACGGAGGCATGGCTTTTCTGGAGACGAAGATCCCAGCTGGTGCTTCGGAAAAAGCAGTGGTGGTGTTCCGGGTTCCGGAAAAAGCAAAAAATCCAGGGTCTGCAACAGTTACTGTCCGGGACGAGGGGAAATGTGAGACAGAGATTCGGTTAAAATAGGAATTGTTTTAAAAGGAAGGACGAAATGGATTTTAAGCAAGAGTATAAAGAGAGAAAAAGAAGTTTGTTTTTTGGTCTGCCGCTGTCATTTACTACATATACATTGACGGAAAAAAAGATCAATATAAAAAAGGGCTTGTTGAAAACAGTAGAGGACGATACCCTTATGTATAAAGTTCAGGATGTGACATTGGTCAGAGGGCTTATTGAGCGGATATTCGGACTTGGAACAGTGATCTGCTATTCCAGTGATGTGACAGATTCCAAGCTGATGCTTATGCATATCCGCAATTCTTCCGAGGTGAAGGAATTTATTCTACAGACAGCGGAGATGGAGAGACGTAAGGTACGGACGGTACATACGATGGGTCTGGATGCTTCCGAATATCCGGATTATGTAGAAACTGAGGATCTATAGTGATTTTGTGGCTTTTTATCGAGATGTGTAATCCTGGCGGGGCTGCAGATTTTCTATTTATAAAAGGAGGAGATTAATTTGGCTGAGGAAACATTTAATGATACGGGGATATTGTTAGAGAGTGGTACGAATGAGTTAGAACTTTTGGAATTTGTTGTGGGAAATCAGCATTATGGAATAAATGTGGCGAAGATCCGCGAGCTGTGTCCTTACCAGCCGCCAACTCCTGTGCCGAACGCCCATGAATATATTGAGGGGATATTCATGCCTCGTGACATGCTTATGACGGTGGTGGATCTGTCAAAGGCGCTGGGACTGCCGCCGACGGGTGATATGTCAGGAGATATGTACATAATTACGAATTTTAACCGTCTCCATACTGCGTTCCATGTTCAGAGAGTATTGGGAATTCACCGGGTATCCTGGGGAGATATCGCCAAACCGGACTCCACTATTGCTGCTTCCGGAAAGGGTGTAGCTACCGGGATCGCCAAAGTGGGGGGGAAGATTATTATTGTTCTTGATTTTGAGAAGATCGTAGCGGAGATCAATCCGGAGACGGGGCTCAAGTTGTCAGAGATCGAGGGATTGGGAGAACGTTCCAGACGCGATTGTCCTATTCTTCTGGCAGAGGATTCACCACTCCTGCTGGAGATGCTCAAAAAATGTCTGACCCGTGCAGGCTATGATCATTTGATACCGACGACCAATGGCCAGGATGCGTGGAATACCCTTGATCGCATGATCAGAGATGGGGGAAAAGTTGGTGTGGACATTTCCTGTGTCATCACAGATATCGAAATGCCCCAGATGGATGGGCACCGGCTTGCGAAACTGATCAAGACAGATTCTAGATTTGAGGGGCTTCCTGTTGTGATTTTCTCATCACTGGTAAATGAAGAAATGAAACGCAAGGGAGAGGCACTGGGTGTAGATGCACAGCTGTCAAAACCTGAGATTGGAAAACTAGTAAGACAGCTTGACCTGTTGTTAAATTAGTTTGATAACCTGAGGCAGATTTATATCGGTGTTGTTGAGCTAACAGAATTTGTTTGTTAAGGAAAAGCTGCGTTTGATTATTTGCCAGACGCAGCTTTTTTTGAAGATATGTGACTGAGTGCTGCCAGCACAAAACAGCAAGACGCAGATTGAGTTCTGGTTTTTTTGGCGTCAGGCCAGACTGCCAGTTCCTTTAAATCTGCTGTACCGGCAATATTTCAAAATGCAGCGCAGAAATGAGGGTAATTATGGCAAGTGCAGAAAAAGAGGGAGAAAATTATCTGGATACACTTTTGAATACAGTTGCGCCGGATTGGGAGGAGACATCTGGATCACCGGTCCAGTCCAGTCAGGCAGATCCAGCTGCTTCAAACTCAGGACAGGGGGATTCTTCTGGGGAAAAGACTCTGGAGGATGCCATTGCGATCTTGAACGATCTCCCGGATATGGATGACGCATTAGAGCTTTCCGATAATCCGGAAGAGGATATGGATGAGCTGTTTGGACTATTGGCAGATCTCGGTGTCGATCCGAATGAGGAGGAGGATTCAGAAGAAGCAGTACCGGAAGCAGTGCTGCCAGATCTGGACAGTGTAGAGACGCTGCCTGACGATACGGCATCAGAAGAAATGATGGCGGACCCAGTTATGGCAGATGACATTTTGCCAGATGAGGGCAGTGAACAAGAGGAGATACAGGAAGAACAAGAAGTGCCACAGGAAGAAGAGGAAGAAGAACCTCAGGCACAGGAAGAGGATATTCCTTTTTCCATCGACAGTTTTATGGAGGAAGAGTCGGGAGAGACTGAGGATTTTGACAGTGCAGGTATACAAGATACACCAGAACTGTCAGAGGAACCGGAGGGGGATGCCGGGGCAGAGGATTCCTTTATCGATCTATCGGCAGATCTTTTCCAGGATTATTCCGGAGAGGAACCCCAGCCGGAAGAGGATGTATCGGTTTCAGAGGATTCTCTGGCTGTTGATGATATTTTCCAGGACGCTCTGGCAGCAGTCGGTTATAGCGAAAATGAGAAAGAAGAAGAGGGAGCAGGGGAGGATGTTTTTTCCATGGATGACATGGGAGGTCTCATGGATAAGGAGGAAGGTGTATCCTCTGTTCCAGCAGCCGAGCCGGTTATCAGAAAAAAGAAAAAGAAAGAGGGACCTGGATTCTTTCAGAGGATCTTTGGCAACGTGATCACAGACTCAACGGCAGATGAAGAAGAGAAAGAGCGCCAGAGAGAAGCGGAGCTGAAACAGAAGAAAGAGGAGAAAAAGGCAGAAAAGAAACAGCAGGCGGAAGTGACAAAAGAAGAAAAGGCACAGGCCGCCCAAGAGAAAAAGGAACAAAAAAAGCAGCTTAAGGCGGAGCAGGCGGCGAAAAAGGCAGAAGAAAAGAAACGCAAAAAAGAGGAACGTCTGGCAAGGGCTGCCCAGGAGACAGAGGTGGTGGGCAAGATCAACCCTGTGGGTGCCACCATTGTGATCATTCTGTTTTTAACCATCGGAATGATAGCTGTTCTGGGAACCAATATGTTAGGGCGGAGAAGTAATCTTGGCAATGCGGAGAACTACTTTGCCAACGAGGACTATATCCGGGCATACGATGCCATCAACAGTGTCAAACTGAAAGAAAAGGATGAGGTGCTGTTCCGCAGGATCCGTATCTGCTGCCAGCTTCAGAAAGAGATCCGCTCCTTCAACAATTATAACACCCTGGGGATGAAGCTGGAGGCGTTGGATTCCCTGTTAAAAGGTATGAGATTTTATGAGGAGAACATATCGGAGGCGCAGGAACTTCAGATACAGCCTGCCTATGAAAAACTCAGAAGCCAGGTGCTGACAGGACTTAGTGAGAATTTTGGCATGGGAGAAAAAGAGGTCAGTGAGCTTCTCGCGATCCCGGACCAGGCACAGTATACCCAGAGGCTTCAGCAGATTACGGGAGTATAGTTTGGAGGAAAGACAGAATGATAGCGATCGTAGATTATGATGCCGGAAATATAAAAAGTGTGGAGAAAGCACTGCAGTATTTAGGGGAAGAGCCGGTGGTGACCAGAGATGCCGGGATCCTTAACCGGGCGGATAAGGTTATCGTGCCAGGAGTGGGTGCTTTTGGGGATGCCATGGGGAAGATGCGCCAGTATGATCTGGTGGAGGTTCTCCGGGAAATTGCTGCCAGGGAGACTCCAATCTTTGGAATCTGCCTGGGACTGCACTTGTTTTTCCAAAGCAGCGAAGAATCTGCCGGAGTAGAAGGGCTGTCTCTTCTTCCCGGAAAGATCGTGAAGATTCCTGAGCGGGAGGGTTTCAAGATTCCCCATATGGGCTGGAATTCTATACGGATCAACCCGGAATCCAGATTGTTTAAGGGGATTCCACAGGATTCTTATGTATATTTTGTCCATTCTTATTATCTGAGAGCAGAGAGGCCGGAAGATGTGGCGGCGACAACAGATTATGTGGTAAATATCCATGCTGCAGCAGAGCATGGCAATGTATTTGCCACTCAGTTTCATCCAGAGAAGAGCGGGGAAACAGGTCTGCAGATCCTGAAAAATTTTATTGGTCTGTAATCGTTACGGTTGTGGGAAAAAGGCTGATTTCAGAGAAAGGAATGGTGGCGTAGATGTTTACAAAACGAATTATACCCTGTCTGGATGTGAAAGACGGACGGGTTGTGAAGGGAATAAATTTTGTGGATCTCCGGGATGCCGGAGATCCCGTGTCGGTAGCGGCAGTTTATGATAAAGCGGGAGCAGATGAATTGGTTTTTCTGGATATCACTGCTTCAAGCGATGCCAGAGATATCAAAGTAAATATGGTGAGAAAGGTGGCAGAGACTGTATTTATCCCGTTTACTGTGGGAGGCGGGATAAGGACCATAGAGGATTTTAAAATGATACTGCGGGAGGGGGCTGATAAGGTATCCGTGAACTCGGCAGCGATATTGAATCCGGAGCTTGTCTCTGAGGCGGCAGATAAATTTGGAAGCCAGTGTGTTGTGGTTGCCATTGATGCCAAGCGCAGGACAGAGGGAAGCGGGTGGTCTATCTACAAAAATGGCGGACGTGTAGATATGGGAATCGATGCCGTCGAGTGGGCGATGAAGGCAGAACGTCTTGGCGCCGGCGAGATTCTTCTTACAAGTATGGATTGTGATGGCACAAAGGATGGATATGATGTGGAACTGACACGAACCATCTCTGAAAATGTCTCTATTCCGGTGATCGCCTCGGGAGGGGCTGGGAAAAAAGAACATTTTCTGGAGGTACTGACAGAGGGAAAGGCAGATGCTGTGCTGGCGGCATCGCTATTTCATTTTAACGAGCTTCAGATCAGGGATCTGAAACAATATCTGTCAGAACGAAAGATCAGTGTCAGGCTGTAAAGGCAGGCAAAGGAGAAAAGGATGGCTGGTTTAACAGGAGAATGGGAAAAGGCTCTTTCAGAAGAATTTAACAAAGAATATTATAAAAAATTATTTTTATTTATCCGGCAGGAGTATGCAAAAGTGGCGGTATATCCGAAGGCGGGGGACATTTTTAATGCGTTTCACCTGACGCCTTTGGAAAAAGTAAAAGTTGTTATCATCGGACAGGATCCGTACCACAATCCAGGACAGGCTCACGGGCTTTGTTTTTCCGTAAAGCCAGGGGTGGAGATCCCGCCCTCTCTTGTTAATATTTATCAGGAGCTGCAGGACGATCTTGGATGCCGGATTCCCAATAACGGGTATCTGAATGAATGGGCGGAGCAGGGGGTTCTGCTGTTGAATACGGTGCTTACGGTACAGGCTCATAAACCGATGTCCCACCGGGGGGGGGGCTGGGAGGAGTTTACCAATGCAGTGATCAGGAAAGTAAATGAGATTGATCGGCCGGTGGTGTTTATTCTCTGGGGAAAACCGGCACAGGAGAAGGCAAAAATGCTTGACAATCCCAGACATCTGATATTGAAGGCGCCGCATCCGAGTCCGCTGTCCGCGTACCGTGGATTTTTTGGAAGCCGTCCCTTTAGTCAGACCAATGCGTTTTTGGAGCAGCATGGGGTGGAGCCAGTGAACTGGCAGATATCAGACCGATAAAAGGAGAAGGGAAAAAATGAAGAACAAGCTGGAAAAAATATTAGAGGAAGTAGGGAAGGTGATCAAGGGAAAGGATGCCGAAAAGGAGATGATCCTGGCGGCGATTCTGGCGGAAGGCCATATTTTGCTGGATGACATTCCGGGAGTAGGTAAGACAAGCCTTGCCATGGCGTTTTCCAAGGCGATGGAGATGCAGGCGAACCGGATGCAGTTTACATCGGACGTACTTCCCTCCGATGTGGTAGGATATAATATTATAAAACCTGATGGATCCAAAGAGTATCAGAGAGGAGTCATTCTTTGTAATCTGTTTTTGGCCGATGAGATCAACCGTGCCTCTTCAAAAACCCAGTCGGCGCTGTTGGAAGTGATGGAAGAGGGGAAAGTAACAGTTGACGGTATTACAACACCAGCGCCAAAACCTTTTGTGGTGATGGCTACTGAAAATCCGGCAGGTTCTGTGGGAACCCAAATGCTGCCAGATTCCCAGGTGGATCGGTTTATGATCTGTCTGACCCTGGGATACCCATCCCATAGCGAAGAAGTAATGATCTTAAAAGAACGGCAGGGTATCAATCCGATCAATTCTGTGATTCAGGTTGTAGAACGCCAGGAACTGCTGGAGATGCAGCAAATGGTAAAAGCCATTCATTTGAATGAGGAGATGTATGATTATATCGTGAAACTGGCGGGCGAGACCAGAACCCATTCTTCGCTGACCCAGGGCCTCAGCCCGAGAGGAACCATTGCCTTGATGGATCTTAGCAAAGCAGTGGCTTTTATGGAGGAAAGAGATTGTGTGTTTCCGGAGGATGTCAAAAAGGCATTTCCTTATGTGGCGAGGCACCGTATTTACCTTACTGCAAAGGCGAAGATGGAAAAGAAGGACAAAGATCAGATTATAAAAGAAGTATTGGACAGTGTGAAGGCAGTAGAAAAACGCTGACCGAAAGCTTTTGTGACAGGACAAGGGGGATATTATGTGGAAAAGCTGGCTGATCTATATTTTGAGCCTTGCAGGATATTCTCTGTTTACGATACTGTATGGTAAGCGGAGTGCCTTTATAATATTGTTTGTGATAGCTCTCGTTCCTTTGATCTATTCACTGCTGACGTATTTTATGGCGAAGCGAAGTATTAGATCTTATTTTGGGACGGATTCAATGACGCTGGAAAAGAATAAAAAGGCCGAGATTGTTGTAACACTGGAGTGTTTATCGGAGCTCTGCGTGGGAAACCGGGCACATGTATATACTTCCGTATATAACGGAATGGGGAAGAAAATATTTCGGGCACGGAAGAAATTATATCTGACATTGGAAAAGCAGAATGCCGTATTTGAATTTGTGCCAAAGTACAGTGGAGTTCATAACATCATCCTGGAAAAAGTCAGAGTATACAGTGGTTTTTCTCTTTTTTGTACTGCGATTCATCCAGGAGAAAGGTTATCTTTCATGATCATGCCGGAGTACAAAGAGTTTCCAGTTCAGACAGGAATTATCCAGGAAGAGAACGAGGGGGAAAGTGAACAGTTCTCTATGAGAAAGCCGGGCAATGACCCATCGGAACTCTTTGATATTCGCATATACCGGCCAGGGGACAAAATGAATCGGATCAACTGGAAATTTTCAGCGAAAAACAATACGCTTATGGTACAGGATTATGGATTTCCCATCGCCTGTGATCTGGCAGTTTTTTTGGATGTGTCAGCAGAAAAAGATCTTCAGAAGATTGAAGCTGCATTAGAAATCCTATATTACCTGATGGTACATTTTACCCTGGAAAAGAAACTGTTTTATGTGATATGGGGGGATAACAGAGAACAGCAGGTAAAACGCAGAATGGTCTCTGACAGCGAAGATATTTATGAAGTATTTCAGGAGTTATTCTGTGCGGATATGACAGATGTGAAGACTTGCATGGAAGACATGTACAGCGTGCAGTTTGAGGGTGAATTTTTATCCAGCAGTATTTTTATTTATGGGGGCAGGAATGATCTGGAGGAGGAGATCCTTCGGATGAAACTCCGTACGGATTTGCTGGAGCTGATACATGTGTGACCAGTGTTTGAACAGAGGGGGATATAAATTGTGCGCAAAAGACTACAACTCATACCATTAGTGCTGCTTCTGATCTGTAGTGGAACAAGCATGTCCAGTGGTCTCTACTATTTTGAAGTAAAAGATATCATATATTTGATCCATGTTTTATTGATGGCACTGATATTTTATTGTGCCAGACATTTTATTGGTGTGCGCAGGCACAGGGAACTGTATAGCATGGGAGTATCTCTGGCGGCATTGGCCCTTTGTTTTTTTGCCCTTAGAAAGTTTCTGCTTCCGGGGTTTCGGGCGCTGTATAATCAGATTTCCGACAATACGTATCTGACTGCCGGCATTGAACTTGGACAGTGGAAGCATCCGGAAAATGATTATGTGGGGCTGGCGATCTGCCAGATCATAGCTTTGATCACAGCCCTTTCACTTTATTTCTTTGAGACGAAAAGACCAGTGGCAGTTACGTTACTGCCTTCTTTTCTGGTGTTTATTCTGCCTGTTCTCATAGATGGCGTACCCTATGAAGCGTGTATGATCGTATATGGGATGGCCTTTGTTATATATGTGGGGATGGGACGCTATGGAGGGAATGTTCTAAAATTAATTTTTTTGTTTGGATCTGTTTTTTTGGCAAGCGGGGTGGCGGTGACCTTCTTTTCCTGGAAGGATGTGGATCCAGTAATACGGGAGTGCAGAGAGAGGATCATAGTTGGGGGAAGCGGTGTCCCACAGCAGGGGAATGAGGCCTTTAATGAAAACAAGGATGAGAAGAGGGAACAGACCATTCACTTTGGGCAGTTCAGCCAGGTGGGATCTATATATTATAATGGCACCGTGGAGCTCTATGTTAACAGGCTGACAGAGTTTTTTAAAAAGGATACATTATTTCTCCGGGGATTTATCGGCAATACATTTAAGAATAATCTGTGGTATGGTCCGCATATGGAAGATTCTTATGATCTCCGGGGAATGATATATGAAAGGGAAAGCAGCATTGAGATAGAGAATGCCTACGATAAAGGGAATTATGTAGCCTATGCCAAGGATAGTGAGACGGATTGGAAATTATTTGATTTCTCGATGGAGAAAATTCCCTCCAGCTATACGGGAAAATTTAATAAAAAGACGTTGAAGGTAGACAAGGATCTTAAAAAGTGGATCCAGGAGGAGATTTTTAGAGATAGCGAGTTTAAAACGGTAGGCAGTGTGCTCGATTTTATAAAGGATCTGTATAATAAACATTTTAAATATACTCTCAGGCCGGGAATGATAGATGATGACAAGAATGAGATCGAGACATTTTTATTTGAGAGAAAGACGGGGTACTGTACCCATTTTGCCTCTTCTGCTGTTATGATACTGCGGACAGCGGGGATCCCGGCGCGGCTGGCTCAGGGGTATATGATCAGTGGATACCGCATCAATTCCAATAAGAAATTCAGCGTCCGTGACAGCAATGCTCATGCCTGGGTGGAGTATTATGTGGACCAGCAGGGATGGGTGCCGCTGGATGTTACTCCCAGTTCCACGGATGCCGAAGCTCTGGCCGGGCGGAATCCCGATGACGGTCAGTCAGAATGGGACGAGGAAGCGAAGGAGACAAAGAAACCGAAAGTGACGGAAAAGCCGGATAAGGAAGATAAAGCAGAAGAACCAGGAGAAGACGAGGAAGATGAAGCGTCTGGGGAAGAAGGGGATCACCTTCAGAAGGAACATAAACAGAAGGAAGCTCCCCCCAGTGAGTCCCGTATCGTTTTTCGGATGGTGCTGGTTGCCCTGCTCCTTGTATGCCTTACCCTGGCAGGTATCTGGTTCCGATATCGGTGGCATTTCCGCAGTATGAAAAAAACTTTTGCGGAGGCGGATGCCCGCCACAGGCTTATATGCCTGAATGATAACATGAGGGGAATCTGGCGGATGCTGGGAGTAAAGTGGGAGTACACTGACAGCAGAAAACTGATGAAGCAGATCTTACGTGAGACGCAGAAGTATTATATATTCAATGATGCCGGGGAATTAGCAGAACTTCAGGAACAGATCCGAGGGTATGTGCTGGGGGTATACCGAAGCCGGTATAGTGCCAGCGGGATACAGGAAGAGGAATATATTCAGTTTCAGGAGTATATCACACAGCTTCTTCTCAATATCAGAAACCAGGGAGAGGATAAATTGTGGAGAAAGGTGAAGAGGAAAAATATAACCAGAGTTTTAGTAAAGAAAGGGAAAAGAAAATGGATCAGAACAAATTAGCGGCGAGAAGAAATCTTGCTGAGACGATGATCAAAAATCTGGCAAAGCGGAATATGGAAGGATATTTTGCTGAGACAAAGGAAGAGGCTGTGCAGCTTATCATGGAAAAATTTCTCACGTCAGGAAAGACTGTGTGCTTTGGTGGTTCCATGAGCCTGACAGAATCGGGGCTTATGGCTGCCATCGCTAAGGGAGATTGTGTTCTTTATGACCGGACGAAGGCAGTGACACCAGAAGAGTTAAAAGATATGAAGGCAAAAATGATCAACAGTGATTATTTTCTAATGAGCACCAATGCCATTACGGTGGAGGGAGAGCTGGTTAACATTGATGGGAGGGGTAACCGTGTCTCCTATCTGTGTTACGGTCCAGAACATGTCATCATCCTTGCGGGGATGAATAAAGTGGTAAGTACAGTGGAAGACGGAATCCGCCGGGTGAGGGATATTGCTTCCCCGCCCAATACGGTGCGCCTGAACAAAAATACTCCCTGTGCCAGAACTGGGCGGTGTGGCGACTGCTACAGTGAGGATTGTATCTGCTCCCAGATCGTAGTCACCCGGAGGAGTGGAGAAAAAAACCGGATCAAGGTAGTGCTGGTAGCAGAAGAGCTGGGATACTGATCTTATGGGAAAACGATTATTTATTGCTGAGAAGCCCAGCGTGGCTCAGGAATTTGCACGGGTTCTCGGTGTCAGAGGAAGAAGAGGAGATGGATTTATCGAATCGGAGGATACGGTGGTGACCTGGTGTGTGGGACATCTGGTGACGATGAGTTATCCCGAGGTATATGATCCGGTATATGCCAGATGGGCTTTTGAAACCCTGCCCTTTTTGCCAGAGCATTTTCGTTACGAAGTCATCCCAAATGTAAAAAAGCAGTTTGAGACGGTGAAGGGACTCCTTGTCCGGGCGGACGTGGAGGCAATTTATGTCTGCACCGATTCCGGGCGGGAGGGCGAGTATATATACCGGCTGGTGGATCAGATGGCACAGGTTCCGGTTGAAAAAAAGAAGTACCGGGTATGGATCGATTCCCAGACAGAAGATGAGATCCTGCGGGGGATCCGGGAGGCAAAACCTTTGACAGAATACGATAATCTCAGTGCCTCCGCTTATCTGAGGGCGAAGGAAGATTATCTCATGGGGATCAATTTTTCCAGAGTTCTGTCTCTCAAGTATGGAGGCTGGCTTAATAACAGCGTAGAGGGAAAAAAGTGGACTTCCGTATCGGTGGGACGGGTGATGACCTGTGTCCTTGGTATGGTGGTTACGAGGGAATGGGAGATCCGCAAATTTGTGAAGACACCATTTTACCGGGTAATCGGCAGCTTTGCACCGCAGATGCCACAGCAGGAAGATGCTCAGGCGGCGGGGGAAGATAAAGCTCTGCCGGCACTGGAAGGGGAGTGGAGAGTGACGGAAGAGTCGAGGTACTTTCAATCGCCCAAGCTCTATAAGGAAAATGGTTTCCGGGAAGAGGAGACGGCAAAGGAATTGTCCTCTTCCCTGAAAGATCAGGACAGGCAGGCTGTCTTAGAAAAGATAGAAAAAAAGAAAGAAAAGAAGAACCCGCCGCTTCTGTTTAACCTGGCGGAGCTGCAGAACCTGTCTTCAAAACTGTTTAAGATCAGCCCCGATGAAACCCTTCAGGTGGTGCAGGAACTCTATGAGAAGAAACTGGTCACCTATCCCCGTACTGACGCCAGAGTGTTGAGCAGTGCGGTGGCGAAGGAAATTACCAAAAATCTGAAAGGTCTTCAGGGATATGATCTGGCGCTTCCCTATCTCCGCCAGATCGCCGAGATGAAAAGCCATGAGAAGCTTGGGAAGACCAGATATGTGGACGATAAGAAGATCACGGACCACTATGCCATCATTCCGACGGGGCAGGGACTGGGGGCTCTCAGATCATTGAAACCTGTGGCGGTAAAGATGTATGAGGTGATTGTCCGGCGCTTCCTGAGTATTTTTTATCCACCGGCAGTGTATCAGAAGATCAATGTGGTGCTGGCTGTGGAAAATCCTCAGGAGGAAAAGGTATTTACAGAGCGGTTTTATACATCGGCAAAAGTTCTGATCGAGGAAGGATTTTTAGCGGTGACGGAATATTCCTTTTCTAACAAAAAAAAGAACGGAAATTCCGAAGGTGGAGACGAGGAGTTCCAGGAACCCGGAAAAAAGGAGAAAGAAGAGGCAGAATCGATGGGCAGTACGGAAGCTCTCCGAATGCTTCTGCCCCATCTTAAAAAGGGGATGAAGCTGCCAGTGGTTTCTATGAAGATCAAGGAGGGGGAGACCTCCCCGCCGAAGCGTTACAATTCCGGTTCTATGATCCTTGCCATGGAAAATGCGGGACAGCTCATCGAGGATGAGGAACTGCGGGCGCTGATCAAAAGCAGCGGCATCGGAACCAGTGCCACCAGGGCAGAGATCCTGAAAAAATTATTCCATATTTCATATCTGAAGCTGAATAAAAAAACTCAGATCATAACTCCGACCCTGAAGGGGGAGCTGGTGTGCGGCATCGTGAGATATGCCATTCCCGCCATGCTCAGTCCTAAGCTGACAGCCAGCTGGGAGAAGGGGTTGGGAGGCGTGGCAGAAGGCGAGATCGGCGAGGAGGAGTATATGGATAAACTCACCGGTTTTGTCAGGCAGCAGGTGGGAAAAGTAAAAGAGACAAACAATATGACACAGCTTCGCTCATATTATAATATGGCGAAGGAATACTATCCTTTGACAAAAAAATGAAAGGATGCAGAGCATGAAAGAATTGAAAAATCAACAGTTATTTGAAGATAAAAATACCATCGCATGGGAGTTGATCTCCCGCTATGAATACCCCTATGAGGTGCTTCCGGCAATCAGTGAATATATTGTGACCCTGGGAGAGAGCCTTCCCCAAGACCGCTACGAGAAAAGGGGGGAAAATGTCTGGATCGCCCGCAGCGCTTCCGTGGCGGAGAGTGCCAGCATCACAGGTCCTGTGATCATCGATGCGGAGGCGGAGATAAGGCACTGCGCTTTTATCCGCGGCAATGCCATTGTGGGCAGGGGTGCTGTGGTGGGAAATTCTACGGAACTAAAAAATGTTATTCTATTTGATGGTGTCCAGGTGCCCCATTATAATTATGTGGGAGATTCCATCCTTGGCTACCGCTCTCATATGGGAGCGGGTTCCATCACCTCCAACGTAAAGTCAGATAAGACACCGGTGGAGATACGCTGTGGAGAGGACAAGGTAAAGACCGGATTGAAAAAGATGGGCGCTGTTCTTGGCAGCTTTGTGGAGGTTGGCTGTGGCAGCATTTTGAATCCGGGAACAGTGATCGGAAGCCACACCAATGTATATCCCCTTTCCTCCGTCCGCGGCTATGTGCCGGGAGGGAGTATCTATAAGAAGCAGGGAGAAGTGGTGGAGAAGAGATAGTATAGGGTGTTGTTCCTTTGAGTTTCTGCATTTTGTACAGCTTATTTCATGTGAAAGGACATGCCGCCAAAGGTGGCAATGTCAATATACACCAAAATTGCGGAATCTCAAGGATATCCGACATTGACAATTTTATCAAAATATTGTACGATAATGAGAGAAAATGACGAATAAGAAAGGAGTTACTATCGACATGATTTATTCACAGGAAGTAGAAAACATGTGCCCAGTTGCTCAGGGTGTCAACCATGGTTGTGCACCGATTCCAGAAGAAGCAAAATGGGTAAAAGCAAAAGAAGTTAAAGATATCTCTGGTTTTACACATGGTGTAGGCTGGTGTGCGCCTCAGCAGGGGGCATGTAAGCTGACCTTGAATGTAAAAGAAGGTATCATTCAGGAAGCACTGGTAGAGACGATTGGTTGTTCTGGCATGACTCACTCCGCGGCGATGGCAGCAGAGATCCTTCCGGGACGTACCGTTATGGAAGCTTTGAATACAGACCTTGTGTGCGACGCCATCAATACGGCAATGAGAGAATTGTTTCTTCAGATCGTATATGGACGTTCCCAGAGTGCATTCTCTGAGGATGGACTTGCGATCGGAGCAGGACTTGAGGATCTGGGTAAAGGTCTTCGTTCCCAGGTTGGTACGATGTATGGTACACTGAAAAAGGGTCCTCGCTATCTGGAGATGGCAGAGGGATATGTAACAGCAATCGCTTTGGATGAAAATGATCTGATCATTGGTTATAAATTCGTTAGCCTTGGTAAAATGACTGACTTTATCAAAAAGGGTGATGACCCGAACACTGCTTACGAAAAAGCATGTGGTCAGTACGGTCGTGTAGACGACGCTGTCAAACTCATCGATCCGAGAACGGATGAAGAAGTCGCAAAATAATAAAAGGAGGTAGCGAATAATGGCTTTATTTGAATCATATGAAAGAAGAATTGATAAGATCAACAGCGTATTGAATGAGTACGGCATCTCCTCCATCGAAGAGGCAGAGAAGATCACAAAAGATGCGGGCTTAAATGTATACGACCAGATCAAAGGCATTCAGCCGATCTGTTTTGAAAATGCGTGCTGGGCTTACACTGTAGGTGCTGCGATCGCGATCAAGAAGGGCTGTAAAAGAGCAGCAGATGCAGCGGCAGCAATCGGTGAGGGACTTCAGGCATTTTGTATCCCCGGTTCCGTGGCAGATACCCGTAAGGTAGGTCTTGGACACGGAAATCTTGGAAAAATGCTCCTTGAGGAAGAGACAGAGTGCTTCTGTTTCCTGGCAGGACATGAGTCCTTCGCAGCAGCAGAGGGTGCCATCGGTATCGCCGAGAAGGCAAACAAGGTTCGTAAGAATCCCCTCCGCGTTATTCTGAATGGTCTTGGAAAAGATGCGGCTCAGATCATTTCCCGTATCAACGGATTTACCTTTGTCGAGACAGAGTATGATCCTTATACAAATACTGTAAAAGAGGTGTCCCGTATCTCTTATTCCGAGGGTCTCCGCTCCAAAGTAAACTGCTATGGTGCCAATGACGTCCAGGAAGGTGTTGCGATCATGCACAAGGAAGGTGTAGACGTATCCATTACTGGTAACTCCACGAATCCTACACGTTTCCAGCATCCGGTGGCAGGTACATATAAAAAAGAATGTCTGGAACAGGGCAAAAAATACTTCTCCGTGGCATCCGGCGGTGGTACAGGACGTACTCTTCACCCGGATAACATGGCAGCTGGTCCCGCATCTTACGGTATGACAGATACCCTCGGACGTATGCACAGTGACGCACAGTTTGCAGGTTCCTCTTCTGTGCCAGCACACGTTGAGATGATGGGTCTGATCGGCGCAGGTAACAACCCAATGGTTGGTATGACCGTTGCAGTGGCTGTTTCCATCCAGGAAGCGGCAGACGCTGGAAAGTTCTAAAAATATTAAAATAACGTTGTTTAAAAGTGATTAGGAGTGACTAAATGTAGGTCACTCCTACACTATTTTTACATTATGATAAAGAAAGCCGCACAGGGATTGGACACACTGCCAACTGGATATGAAACCACGGGATTTCAATACCGGGGATATGATATTTATATGAAACCAAATAGTAATCACTTACTATTTTATACGGTAGATGAAGAAAAGGACCCTGTTGACAAACTCATTCTGCTTATATATCTCTTCTTCTGAGATTGAATAAAAAGACTGGTAAATGCGGTTGTTCACACCGCTTTTACCAGTCTTTTTAGGCTCAATGCTGTTTCCTCTATTAAAACTACCTGACCGCAATGCGCCTTTTACCAACCCATGTATCGCCCCATTCCTCCATATCGTTGTCCGTATACGCAACCTGAAAATAATACGATTTACCTTTTTGCAAGTTTCGAATGACACATTTTTTTCCTTGGGAAGAAATATGGAAGTATTTTGCATCTTTCATATTTTTGTTAGTGGAATATCGGACATCAAATGCGCCGAAAGGCACTACAGCATTGCGATCATCCAAAAATATTTCTACCGACCGGTTTCCAACAGCCCTTATTTTGTACTTTACCCAAAAAGGGCGTAACATAATATTACCAGAAAGCGTCGGACTGGTTTTTGAGAGGTAGTAACGATAAGTATTTGTATCGGCCGGATTATACCAGCCAAGCAGCGCATAATTTTTCTTTTTCGCATTCAAAGGCAGTTTAATTGATTTGCCATATGTATAACTGGAAGGCAATTTTCCACTCTTTTTCCCTCCCAACAAATCATAAGTAATTTTATATTTTCTGCCTTTCGATTTCGCGATCTTGCCAGTACCTAGCTTCGTTACTTTTTCTCCCTCGCTATACCATACTTTATTGCCTTTACAATCATCCAAAGTTATCTCTATTTCGGAATGATTCGTAATCGTTTCTAACTGCGGGCATTTTCGTATCGGATCTTTCCATACCGTAAGCTGTTTCGGAAGTACAAGTTCCTTCAACTTCCCGCATTCACGAAAAGCATCCTTTTCTATTTTCGTGACTGTATCCGGAATCACAACCTGCCTTAAATCAGAACATTCCTCAAAACATCCCTCCGGAATCTCAGAAATTCCCGATGGCAGCTTGATCTTTCTCAAACTAACACATCCTAAAAACGCCCACTTATTAATCGTACGTAAAGTGGCTGGCAATTCTATCGTCTCTACATTCTCATAGTACCTTGCGAAACAAGAATCACCCAAACCCGTTATTCCTTCTTTGATCACAATTTTCTTTATACGGTCCATATATTTTTCATCATCCAGACCATCCTCAAAATCTTGCCCCGGAACTACTCCATTTCCGCCAATCACTAATATATCTTCTGACGGATATAAATATGTAACGCCGTTTTCTGCCGCCGATACGATAAAATCAGGCAACAGACACAGGGAGGCAAAGACTGTAATAATAAATAAGATTTTTTTCATTTTCTTACCAAAATATCTCTTATTTCTTCAGCGTAAACGCGAAGGTTTTTATTAACACGTCGCTCTTATAATAACTGTTTTTATAATACAATTCAAACCACAATTTCTTTTTCTTATATTTTTTCAGGTTTAATTTTTTGAATTTAAATACTCCATTTTTACTCGACCATAC
Source organism: uncultured Eubacterium sp. (assembly GCA_910585745.1). GTDB lineage: Bacteria > Bacillota > Clostridia > Lachnospirales > Lachnospiraceae > Eubacterium_F. Next base: position 113,668 of record CAJUFM010000001.1, read on the forward strand.
TCCTGCTCCTTTGAACGATCCAGCCGTATGACTACCGTGTGGACGGCAAAGCCTAACCCACATATTTTTACCGACCTTCCCGGTGATTGTTTTCGTCCTGCTGGTAATCCTCGTCATCTTTTTTGGGGAAGTGAATTTCAGCGTTTTCACCATTTTTTTCACATTGTATTCCTGAAGATCGATCGTCTGCTTTAACCATGCCTTATCTGCCACTAATTGTTTCGGTAATTTTTTGGTCAATTCCTTCTTTGTCAGATTGTTCCTTTCTAAATGAGTACCAAAGCCAGTTAATTTCGAATGCCCCGTCAAATCCGGCAGAGCACGTATACCAGCCGCCACACGCAACTCGATCAATCCCTTCATCCCCGCGATCGGACTTAAATCTGTCACCGTAGGGGGAAGCGTAAGATATTCCAATTGGGTGAGGCTTCGGAGTCCTTCAATACTTGTGATACAGTATGAATATTTTAAGTGTAAGATAGTTAACTTTGTTAAGCTTTCTAATGGTTTTAAATCCGTGATCTTATTTCTGCCAAGTTCAAGTTTACTCAAATTTGTTAATTTTTCTATCCCCTGAAGAGAAACCACCTGATCTTCTTCTTTTCTATCCGAATCATCCTCACAAAATACATCCTGTTGTATACCTCGTACACTCTGCGCCTCTGCCTCGGTGAAAGTACTGTCCGGTGTCTTGCCCAATTCTTTCAGGATCATCTGATACAGAGCCTGATCCGGGATTCCCGTTTTATCATTTCGTATGACATCTGTGTCGGCGGCTTTTACAAAAAAACCTCGAAATGAAGTCAGACCGGCCACCAAAGCCGTAAACACCATCATAAAAATAACTGCTCGTTTTATTCCTTTATTCATATTCCCTACCTCCGAATCAAAAAAATTTGTAAATCACTTCAAGTTTCCGTACCCATAAAGCATTTGCCCGCTAAATAGCAATCCACCAACATACACCATACTTATCAATAACAGTGGCGCAGCATTTACTCCACGGCAGTTCATAAATTGCTTCAATAACGACTCCGCCATCACGCAAAACATCAACACTCGAATATGATGTATATATTGGTAATTGCCCGCTTATTCTAACTTTCTCTGAACTGTTATCAATATTATAACAAATTATCTTAACATTATCTACTATTTTTATAGAATGAAAGCTTATAATTCTCTCTTTGATATCATCTTCCCTTTACGAGTATGTTAAAACAGTGCCTACAAATCACATCAATGACAATAGCCCATCACAAGTTCGCATGGTTTTTAGCCTTTTCATTATCAATAATGGATTCACGATTTAATACCGCTTTCGAATTATCAATGATTACTTTGGCAGAATGAATCGCGGATTGAACTCGGAATCTGGTACGACAAGAATAATGAAGTGCGAGGTAATAAAATGTGGTAATGTCATTATAAGAGACAATTCTGGATTTAGCGGGCGAAAGGTATGTGCCCTTTTCCATGTTGGATTGGGAAAGCAATCCTCTTACGGATGTTTGATATTGGCTGCTGATCGGAAACTGAATGTCATGTATGTATACATGGGTGCTGCTGTAATGCGTTACTTTATTGAGGGGAAACAGATAACTCTGGTGACAGCGGACAAAACCATCGTCTTTGAGCTGCTCTGCAATATCGCTTAATTTCTGATAACAATAATACGTTGTCTGGTAGGTATGAATCGCTATTTTCCGCGGATTGCTTTCGATGCTGTGCCGCCGTCCATTAATATATCCATGAATAAGAGCTGACAGTCGAAAGCTTTATGTTCAATCGCCTCCATTTTTTCCCTGCCATTTCGGAAAATATGGATATCGCATTCATCAGTCGGGGAGATGGTATGCCAGATAATTTCGTACAGATTATCTGAAAATACAGGATCATTATCGCATATTCCTATTGTTATCATAAGTCACTCCATTGATTTATTCTTTATAAGTTTAATAGTTTCAGTGCTACATACCATTTATTTTTTGAACCGAAACCATCTCATATATTATAACCTTACCTGTGAATTTTGAAAAAGTAAATGCTGGCATTAATTCTTACATCAAATGGCTTAACTATTACATGAATAGATTTAAATCTTACAAAATGTGGGTTTTGTATGTGGGAGAGCATTGAGAAAATATATCCTTTACGGATCAACATAAATGTTTTAAAATGATTACAAGTAAGGAGATAAAGCAATGGACAAATTCAAAAGAGTAAAATGTTTTGCATGGATCGGGCTGCTGATGGTTCAGACGTTTATTTTATGTCAGCCCCCTGCTTTTATCCCGGTCTGTGCTTTGGCGGAGCAGAAGGAGACGAAGATCACCATCAGTGCGGCCGGCGACTGTACCTTAGGATCGGACCAGAGTTCCCCTTCTTCTGTGAACTTCTATGCAGTGAAGAGAAAGAAGGCCGCAGACTATTTTTTTAAAAAGGTAAAAAAGATTTTTGATCAGGACGATCTGACTTTGATCAATTTTGAGGGGACATTGACAAAGCGCACCACAAGAGAACCTAAGAAATTTGCATTCAAGGGAACTCCGGACTATGTTAATATCTTGAAGAAAGGTTCCATCGATGCGGTTTCCTTTGCTAACAATCATTGCCGTGATTTCGGAAGTGGAAGTTATACTGATACGATCCAGTGTTTTCGCAAAGCTGGCGTGATATATTCCTCCTACTCAAAAGTGGCTATTTATAAAGTAAAAGGTAAAAAGATCGGTATGATATCGGTGAATGGTCTGGAAAGTATCAGTTCCGTCAAGAAGCTGATCGCAGACGGGATGGAGAAGTTAAAAAAACAGAGAGCGGATCTCTGTATTGTAAGTATGCATGCTGGTATTGAACATGTCTATTCTGTCTCGGCAGAGCAGAAAAGCATCGCCCGTTATGCTGTGGATAAGGGAGCGGATCTGGTGCTTGGGCATCATCCCCATAATCTTCAGGGAATCGAAAAATACAAGGGCGTCTATATCGTCTACAGTCTCGGTAATTTCTGCTTCGGTGGTAATACTAACCCGCCGGATAAAGATACCATGATCTTTCAGCAGACCTTTGTGTTTGGGAAAAAGAAGAGGACAAAAAGCAGGGAGACGGTGAAAATCATCCCTTGTTCAGTGTCTTCTGCTGAAGGGATTAATAATTACCAGCCGACACCCGCAAAAGGAAAGAAAAGGGTGCGTATTTTAACTAAGCTGGATAAAATGTGTCTGCCGATGGGACTTACCCTGAAAAATAAAAAGGGAAAACTGACAGATTCTTTGTATACGAAATAACAGGAAAATTAATTTACCTTGTGTCATTAAAACAACAAATATTTCGGGACACAAAGTAATACTCTTCAACAGATTGGAAAGAAGATTCCTTATATTTTCGCAATTTTTTTCAATCTGTGGATAAGTTTTGAGAAAAAGAGCATGGTTATGGGAATTTTTGTGGAAACTCAAGTAATCTCATCTTGCACTTTTCAGTAAATAATGTTATACTAATTAAAAGCAAAATTTCTAAGGTTCTAAATACAACAGTATTTTCTAAATGAGTATGCCACATTCAGCGGCATTATCGTATGTAAAATTCCGAATCGAAGTCTTTGCTTAATTCAAATGAAAGAAAAATAAGCAGGGCGGGGATTTGGAGCCAGGGATGGCAGTCCGGTTTATTTCCGCCCTGTAAAAGGGAGGAAAATGGATGGGAAAAAGAAAACAAAAAGAGATAATACAGGAGGACGGCATCTCTCAGCAGGGGCAGTTTCCAGCAGGAGCAGCGCCCCTGTCGGGGCTGGATCTTTCCGACGGGTTCCTGTTTGGGGAAGTCATGTGGGATGAAGAGACCTGCCGCACGGTGCTGGAGATTATTCTGAGACGCCCGGTCAGCCGTGTAGTGTATGTAAACAAAGAACAGCAGGTGGAAGCTGGGACTTGAACGAATTTCCCCACACCGTAAACTCTCATAGAAAGGAGCTTTCCG
>CAJUFM010000002.1:0-48736 GCA_910585745.1 uncultured Eubacterium sp.
CAGTTGTCAATTTTCAGTTAGAATCACATTCATTGAGATTCCGAGAAGTTATTCTATCTTAGTATATGTACTCTTTATAACATAATCTTACCTGTTGTGCAACAACGAAGCAATCCGCAGAATCCGTGGGGGCGAAATATTTTTTGACGAAAGAATGTATATTGACCAATGATTTTGTGGGTGTTATACTTACTAATAAAGTGATATGGCCGAAGATTGAAAAGGGGATTATTATGATTGGAACCAATAAAGAATTTCTTGATTTTCTTTTAGAAAGATTCAGGATAGAAAGAAAAAAATTTGACAGATCCGGTGTGTATGCCTATACGCAGCGTTTACTTGCTTATAATTCAAATAAGATCGAGGGAAGCACGCTTACAGAGGAGCAGACAGCTTCTCTGTTTGATAATGGAATGCTTCCAAAGTCAGATGACTATTATAGGGCAAAAGATGTAGAAGAAATGAACGGGCATTTCTTGATGTTTAATAAAATGCTGGATACATTGAATGAACCATTGTCCCAGGAAATGATAAAAGGTTTTCATTTTGAGCTGAAGTCAGGAGTATTTGAAGATCGTGCGAATGGATATGCGATTGGTGATTATAAAAAACGGCCTAATATGATTGGTATGTATCAAACGGTAAGTCCTGAGAATGTTCCACGGGAAATGTATTTACTTTTGGAATGGTATCATGAACGGGAAATAAATGTTTCTGTATTAGCTGAGTTCCATGCGAAATATGAGAGCATTCATCCATTTCAAGATGGGAATGGCAGGACTGGAAGAATGATTCTTTTCAGGGAATGCCTGAAAAATAAAATCGCGCCGGTTGTAATTGAAGATGCGAATAGGAATATATATCTGGAGGGTTTAAAGGAATACAGGGAAAAAAAGGTATTGGGTAAATTAATCGCACTTTTTGAGGAGGAACAAAAGTTTTATTATGATCAGAGTAAATATTTCATGTAGGATTGGGGGAAGTGTGTAAAAATGAATAATAGTGAAAGAATAGGAATCATATTCTTATATGAAAAAATCTGCTATGCAAATCGAACTGTCAGTAGAGATGGTCAGCAAGATTAAGACAAGATCTTGGTACAGGTCATTGAATGGCAGTCCCGTCCACTCAACCCAGTTTATCACTTTGCATTTATTGACTGCACCCATGACAAAGTCTGGGAGAATGGAAGGATGTGTTATTCTTCTGTGTGGACGGATTGCCAGAATTTAAGGAAGCCATACAGACAGTGTTTCCAAAAGCAGGAATACAGCGGTGTGTCATACACATGCTGATAATTTACTGATTGCTCAGTTGTTTTAATTCCTCCAGCATTTTCGGAAGTTCTGTATCCATATTTTCATTAGAGAACTGGCATGTACCTACTTTTTTATGGCCGCCGCCATTGTATTTTAACATTAAACTTCCCACATTAACATTGGATGTGCGGTTCAGAATGCTGTAACCAACGGCTGCACTGCAGCCCTGGCCTCCGCGGCCACTGACGATCCATGCGGAAATATTCTGCTCTGGGTACATACTGTAAATCATAAAACGGTTTCCGGAATAAATAGGATCTACCCCGCGCAGATCTGAAATGATCAAATTGCCCTCTACGACAGTATGGGCTTCTACCATTTCTTTGAATTTCTGCGTCTGTTCAAAATATACGTCGATCCGCTCCTGTACATCAGGAAGGGCGAGTATTTCATCTGTTGTCATCGTACGGCAGGCATCAATCAGTTTTTCCATCAGCTGATAGTTGGAAATCGTAAAATTGCGCCAGCGTCCGAGACCGGTACGTGGGTCCATCAAAAACCCTACTAAGATCCATCCCTTTGGATTCTGGACTTCATCAATTGTCAGATTGCCGGAGTCAACCTTATCAACCGCTTCCATCATGTCATCAAATTGAGGAAATCTTTCACGTCCACCATAGTATTCATAAATGATACGGGCGCAAGAAGGTGTCACACGGCTTTCGCCCTTATATTTCCCTTCCAGTTGCAGTCGTTCGTGTTCGCTGGAATGGTGGTCAAACCAAAGGCCACAGCCCTCGACATATGGCACATTGGCAAGACAATCATCTTCATTCACTTCCACGAGTCCGTCCTGTAAATCTTTTGGATGCGCGAACTTCCAGTGATCAATAATGCCGGCTTCCTTAAGCAGGGCACCGCAGGCAAGCCCGTCAAAATCAGAGCGAGTAATGAGTCTCATGTATTTATCCTCCCATGTTTTAGGTATAAATTAAGGACAGTTTGCAAAACGTGCATATTGTCCGTTGTTACAATAAAATGGTACGCAAAGCGTGACACCATTTATTTACTTACACTAATGTACAGTATATACTTTATTTTACTCTTTCCGACCGGTCTTTGCAAGAGTTTTTTGAGTGACGGCATCCAATGTGAAAGTTGTCATATAATTGCACATAAAGAAAAGGATAGAAAAAAGTGTTTTGGATGCCGCATACATAAATTTCCCTGGTTTTGTGTAGAATAATCTGCAAAAATCGAGGGAAAGGAGTTTGTCATGGGGAATAAAAAAATTCTGACAAGAAACCGGTTAAGTGATCAGACAAGTCCATATCTGCTGCAGCATGCAAACAATCCGGTGGACTGGTATCCGTGGTGTGAGGAAGCTTTTGAAACAGCAGAAAGAGAGGACAAGCCTGTGTTTCTGAGCATTGGGTACAGTACCTGCCACTGGTGTCATGTTATGGCACATGAGAGCTTTGAAGATCCAGAGGTGGCATCGCTTTTGAATGAGTATTTCATTTCCATCAAGGTGGACAGGGAGGAGAGGCCGGATCTGGACAGTGTTTATATGTCGGTCTGTCAGGCATTTACCGGGAATGGCGGCTGGCCCATGACTATTTTTCTTACACCGGACCGTAACCCTTTCTTTGCCGGTACATTTTTTCCAAAGAAGGCCCGGTACAGTCAGATCGGTCTGACAGAACTGCTTCTGATCATTCATGAAAAATGGATGACAGACCGCAGTACTCTCCTAAAACCGATTGATGAGGTGCTGTCGTATTTGAATGGAAGAAATGAAACAGGTGGTGTGCTGGATGAGAAGCTGATTTTGAAAGCCATTGACATATATAAGAAAAACTATGATAGTCTATATGGAGGTTTCAGTGAGCCGCCTAAGTTTCCAGCTGCCCACAATCTTTTATTTCTTATGAGATACTATGAGAGAAACAGCGACCAGGAAGTCCTGCAGATGGTGGAGAAGACGCTGCAACAGATGGCACGGGGTGGTTTGTTTGACCATGTGGGCGGCGGGTTCTGCCGCTATTCTACGGACCGGTTTTATCTTGTCCCTCATTTTGAGAAAATGCTCTACGATAATGCGTTGTTGATCCATGCCTATTGCAAGGCATATCAGATGACGGGAAATTCGATGTACTGTGAGGTGGCAGAACGGACTGCTGCTTATATTCTGCGGGAAATGACGGCGCCGGAGGGTGGTTTTTACTGTGCACAGGATGCAGATAGTGAGGGGTGCGAAGGTCTTTTTTATTTGTTTGAGCCGGAGGAAGTTATTGCGCTTCTGGGTGAGGAGGCAGGGCAAAAATGGAACAGCCGGTATGATATTACGAAAGAGGGGAATTTTGAAGGGAAGAGCATCCCCAACTTGTTACGTGGACCGCTGGATATTGCTGAGCTGGAGGAGCAGCGGCAGACGATTTACGAATACCGGAAACAAAGAGTTCCACTGCACCGGGACGATAAAATTCTGACCTCGTGGAATGCCCTTATGGTGGCGGCACTTTGTCAGTTGTATCGTGTGACCGGGAAGGAAAAGTGGCTGCAGGCAGCAGAGAAGGCATGGCATTTTGTCATGGAAAAATTGTATGACGGATCGGCACTGTATGTTAGTACCCGGAATGGGAAATGGAGCGGAAAAGGGTTTCTGGATGACTATGCTTATGGGATCTATGCTCTCCTTGCTCTGTATGGTGCGACATATAAAGAGGAGTACCAGGAGATGGCTGAGCAGTTTTGCGAAAAGGCAGTCCAGGATTTTCACGATTCGGAAAAGCAGGGTTTTTTCCTTTATGGCAGGGAAAATGAAGAGCTGATCTTCCGCCCAAAGGAAACCTATGACGGGGCGTTGTCCAGCGGTAACTCTGCCATGGTGTATAATCTTGTGCAGCTTGCCTTTCTCACGGGAGAGAAACGATATGAAGAATGGGCGGAGAACCAGCTTGCCTTTATGAGCGGTGTGGCAGAGGGGTATCCAGCGGGCTATGCTATGTTTCTTATAGCATTGTCTGATTACTTTCATGGCCCGGAGAAGATTACAGTGGCAGTCAGGGAACGGAAGGAAATTCAGTCTCTTCCCTTGCGGGTGCCGCTGGATGTGCTTGTGCGGGTGGTTCAAGGGGACACAAAGGAATACCCGCTGAAAAATGACCAGACAACGTATTATGTCTGCCGGGGGCATGTCTGTCTGCCGCCGGAGAATGATCTGATTGTTAGATAATACCAGTTTCATACAAATATAAAACACCTAATGAATACTGTGCATGACTGTATAAAAAGTAAAGTATACTTGCCCTTCCATAAAAAGAATGATACAATGGGACATGGTAATATACAAAATTAAAAACCGTTAATTCCGGAGGTGATTTTATGGCAAGGAGATGCAGTGTAGAGAGGGCAAACCAGCAGATTGGCAGCTTTGCCAGTGCAAAAAAAAATCTGATCATCCAGTACCAGGGGCGGGAGCGTTCGGAAAAACATCTGCTTGATCTGATCTATCAGGATATTCTGGATCAGGGTGTGCAGGAGACAGAGATCGAGGATATTGACATATATGTAAAACCAGAGGAACAGGCAGTATTTTATGTGATAAATAAAAAGATAGAAGGGCAGATTGCCTTTTGATCTATGCTTAAATGCAAAAGATGGAGGAGAACTATGGCAGTAACATATGTGATCGCAAACCAAAAAGGCGGGATAGGGAAGACAACGACAGCGACGACGCTGGCTGGGATACTAGGGGCGAAGGGGAAAACATTATTGATCGATGCCGATCCCCAGGGGAACAGCACAAGTACCTACCAGGCACTCATAGAAGATCAGGCTACGCTGTACGATGTGATGGTAGATTCCGACGCCCTGCCCATCGAGGAAGCAGTTCAGCACATGCCCAATGGGGATATAGTGGCGTCAGATCCACTGCTGGCCAAAGCAGGGAAAATGCTGGATGGAAACGTGGAGGGGCTTTACCGCCTGCAGGACGCACTGGACTTATTAGAGGGATACGACTATATCGTGATCGATACAGCGCCTTCGCTGGATGTGGTGCTGTATAATTGTCTCATCGCTGCAGACCGGGTGATCATCCCGGTGACAGCGGATGCCTATGCAATGCAGGGGTTGTCCAAATTAAATGAGACCATCAAGGCGGTGCAGAAACGGCAGAACCCTAAGCTGGAGATCGCCGGGCTGCTGCTGGTAAAATATGCAGGACGATCAAATCTTGAAAAGAATGTAAAAGAAGAGATACAGGAAGTGGCTGACCAGATCGGAACCAGACTATTTCCCACTGCAGTACGGGAATGTGTGAAGACAAAAGAAGCCCAGATGAATAAGAAGCTGTTGATCGACTATGCTCCGAATTGTACGACGATGCAGGACTACCGGGAAGTTGTGGAAGATCTGCTGGAAATGGAGGAGAAAAATGGATAAGATCGCCGTACTGATCCCATGCTATAATGAAGCGGCAACGATTAAAAAAGTAGTGACTGACTTTCGTAATTCATTACCGGAAGCAGTTATTTATGTATATGATAATAATTCGACAGACGATACAGCCAAGCTGGCAGAAGAGGCGGGGGCTGTCCTTCGTCATGAATACCAGCAGGGAAAAGGAAATGTGATCCGGAGGATGTTCCGGGAAATAGATGCGGAAGTGTATATCATGGTGGATGGCGATGATACCTATCCGGCAGATGTCGCTCCGGAGCTTGTGGCGCCCATATTGGAAAAACAGGCGGATATGGTAGTGGGAGACAGGCTCTCCAGTACTTATTTTACGGAAAACAAACGGCGCTTTCATAACTTTGGAAATGATCTGGTACGCAAATGTGTCAATCAGATCTTTCATTCCTCCATTCAGGATGTCATGACCGGTTACCGGGCATTCAGTTACCAGTTTGTTAAGACCTATCCGGTCACCTCCAAAGGATTTGAGATCGAGACCGAGATGAGTATTCATGCGGTGGAGAGAAATATGCAGATGGAAAATGTGGTGATCACATACCGGGACCGTCCGGATGGGAGTGAATCCAAACTTAATACCTGCTCTGACGGGTTTAAGGTACTTATGACGATCTTAAGCCTTTACAAAAATTATAAGCCTTTTCAGTTTTTTGGCAGTATTTCACTGCTGCTCGCTTTTGTCAGCATAGGATTTTTTGTCCCTGTACTCTGGGATTATCTGAAAGTGGGGCTGGTAGCCAAATTTCCCACCTTATTTATGTGTGGGTTTGTTTTTCTGATGGCGATGCTTTTATTCTCAGTCGGGCTGATCCTTCAGACCCTGCGGCAGCGGGACAGACAGGATTTTGAATTTAAGATGAATATAATAGAAAATATGAAAAAGCAGCAAAGGAGAGAAGATCATGAACAATAACATCCTGAATATGGGACCATACCGCATTTTGAAATATATATTAGGAATTGTCCTTTTTCCTTTTTTCTTTGTGAACAAAGGGGATACTCCTGAAGCTGTAATCTGCTCATGGGCAGTTATATTTATCGCGATGTGTCTTTGTATTTATTGGGATTTTAAAGACATTAAATTTACGGTTACGAAGCAGTTGTTGAAGATCACCATTCCTGTCACCTTATTGTTTCTTATCATGCTTTCTTTTGATGGCATTGTAAGAAGTCCATTCTTTTCTTTTAAATATTGGGAAGCCTACCCGTCAGTGTTCCGCCCTGCCATTCTTTTCTGGGCATATGCCCTTTATCTTCCGGCTGTCGGTATCAGTGCATGGATCATCATCCATACGTTTTTTGAAATAATGGAAAATAGACATACAATGGCGGCCGCTGGAAAACCCTGCGTTGTATTAAATGAAAGCCAGGTGAAAAAGCTCTTTTGGCTGTGCATGGGTATTATAACAGCCTTATCCCTCATATCACTGCTCTCGGCTTTTCCAGGAATCTGGGTTGAAGGCGATGTGGCTACGGTTATGTATTATGTGGAAAATGAATGGTCTGACTGGCATCCATTTCCTTACATCCTTCTTGTCTGGCTTGGAAATAAAATCTTTCATTCAACTTTTGCCATAAATGTTTTTCAGACGATTGCCTGGTTATTTCTGCAATATTATATTTTAAGTGTGTTAAAAAGAATTCGGATACGCTGTATGCTGATCTATACCGTTATTCTTTGTATAGCAGCCATTCCCTTTACCTATCTGGCTGTTATGTTTAAAGATACCCTTTTTTCAATGGGGGGTTTGGGGATAACCGTGGCCCTTTTTCAAATCGTTCGGAAAAGGGAAATATCTAAAGCTGACTTCTGGGCTTTAAATATCTCAGCCCTTTTTGTTACACTTTTTCGCCATGCCGGAGTGGCGATAACGATCATGATGTGCTTATCCTGTATCGTATTTTTTTGGAAAAAAAGAAAACTCTTGATCCGTTTCGCTGTGACGCTGGGAATCCAGCTGGGATTTTTTATTTTGTTCAGCGTTGTATTGTTTCAATATTTCCATGTCACAGAAAACCCAGCTCATATAAAATATGGAACACCAATGGCGATGATCGGAGCAGCTGTTCAGGATGGCATGAAGTTTGATGAAGAGGATCTGGCGCAGCTTGAGAAAGTAATGCCGCTGGAAGAGTGGGGAAATTGTTATGACAAATATTGGGCGGATTCTATCTCCCGCTGGTGGGGAGATATTGGGCTTCGCATAGATACCGTGGAAAAATTGCTCCAGGAGGAGGATTATGGTAAATTTTTAATTAAAATGAATGCAAAAATACTAGCCAAAAATCCAATTCTATATTTCCGGGCATTTTTTGACATGAATAGTATTCTTTGGGAGATCGGCAAGCCTTCCGATTATGATGATACCTTAGTCGGACCGATCTGCCAGGTCGAACCAAACGGACTGATCCGTTATACTGCTTTTCATAATTTTACGGATCCATGGTGGCGGTCTGGGGAAGAAATGTCTGTTACCCATTCACTGTTTCAGCGGGCTGGTTTCAGTCTTTTCACCATTTTTGCAGTCATACTTATATTTTTTAGAAAGAAGAAAGGGGCATTTTGCATTCCTTTTATTCCAGTTATTTTTCATAATATGCTTCTATTCATTACAATACCGGCCCAGGATCCCCGTTATGCGCTGCCGGCGGTGGAGTGTGCACTTTTTGTCACAGCATTGCTGCCTGCTCTTAAAATGATGACGAAAAAAACGGAGTAAACAACTCAAAGAATTTTCCGGTTGACAATACGCATCCAAATGATTATAATATCCATAACACGTTGAAGAGACGAGTAGAATGCGATAATATGACAGAGAAGGGTGTCGGAATACAGGTGGTTTTACAGTGGCCAAAGGTATCAGGCTGGAAGCACCCCCATAGGAAACATTTGAAAACTACCTCTGAGTGGCCCTCATCCGGTCCGGTGACTCCGTTATCGTCAAATGAAGCCGGGTATCTTTTAGATGAAGAGATGCCAATTAGGGTGGAACCGCGGGAATTAACAGATGATTACGCCCCGTCCCTGTAAACAGTGATGTTTGCCGGGACGGGGCTTCGTGCGTGTAAACAACGAGACACGCATCCCCCTGGAGACAGCCGATTTCATGCCTGCATGTAAAATCGGCTGTCTCCAGGGGGATATGTGACGACTGTCACGACTGAGCCTCGAAGAGGCGAGGTGCGTGTCTTGTTGGGAGTGTAGTAGTGTGGTGACGACTGTCACGACTGAGCCTCGAAGAGGCGAGGTGCGTGTCTCGATGGGATTGTAGAGACTCAATATAGGAAAGGAATGAACGAATCATGAAAGTATTACTGAAAGATGGTTCCAGTAAAGAATATGCGGAGCCAATGGCGATCATTGATATTGCGAAAGACATCAGCGAAGGGCTTGCCAGAGTGGCATGTGTGGCTGAGCTGGATGGTGAGACGGTAGATCTACGTACAGTGGTGGACGGAGAGCATGAGTTGAATATACTTACTTTTGACAGCGAGGAAGGAAAGGCTGCTTACCGGCACACCGCTTCCCATGTGCTGGCGCAGGCGATCAAGCGCCTGTACCCGGAGGCAAAATGCGCCATCGGTCCTTCTATCACCGACGGATTTTACTATGATTTTGACATGGAGTCACTGGACAGGGAAGCCCTGGATAAAATAGAAAAAGAGATGAAAAAGATCGTGAAGGAGGGGGCAGAGCTTGAGCGTTTTACCCTTCCGAGACAGGAAGCGATCGAACTGATGAGAAAGAGGGAAGAGCCATATAAGGTAGAACTGATTGAAGATCTTCCGGAGGACGCACAAATTTCCTTCTACCAGCAGGGCGAATACATCGACCTGTGTGCTGGTCCCCATCTGATGAGCACGAAGCCATTAAAGGCCATGAAACTGATCTCGTCTTCTGGTGCGTATTGGAGAGGAAATGAAAAAAATAAGATGCTGACCCGCGTATATGGTACGGCATTTACAAAAAAAGCAGACCTGGATGCCCATATGGAACACCTGGCAGACATAAAAAAACGGGATCACAATAAGCTGGGCCGGGAGATGGAGCTCTTTACCACAGTGGATGTGATCGGGCAGGGACTTCCGCTCATTATGCCAAACGGATCGAAAATGATCATGAAGCTTCAGCGCTGGATCGAGGATCTGGAGGATAAAGAGTGGGGCTATATCCGGACAAAGACGCCGCTTATGGCAAAGAGCGACCTGTATAAGATCTCCGGGCACTGGGATCACTATACCGATGGAATGTTTGTGCTGGGAGATGAGGAAAAGGACAAAGAGGTATTTGCACTGCGGCCCATGACCTGTCCTTTCCAGTATTACGTGTTTAAGGCAAGCCAGAAATCTTACCGTGACCTGCCCTGCCGTTATGGAGAGACCTCTACCCTCTTCCGGAATGAAGAGTCGGGAGAGATGCATGGCCTTACCCGTGTGAGACAGTTTACGATCTCAGAGGGACATCTTGTGGTACGTCCTGACCAGATGGTGGAGGAGTTTAAAGGTTGTATCGCACTGGCACAGTACTGTCTCCAGACCCTTGGCCTGGAAGAAGATGTGACTTACCATCTGTCCAAATGGGACCCGGAAAACAAAGAGAAGTACATTGGCGATGCAGAAGTCTGGGAAGAGACAGAGCAGCATATCCGCAATATTCTTCAGGAGCTGGACATTCCCTTTACCGAGGATGTGGGCGAAGCCGCTTTCTATGGCCCGAAGGTAGATATCAATGCGAAAAACGTCTATGGCAAAGAAGATACCATGATCACCATTCAGTGGGATGCCCTGCTGGCAGAGCAGTTTGACATGTACTATATTGATGAAAATGGTGAAAAGGTACGCCCCTATATCATCCACAGGACTTCCCTGGGATGCTATGAGAGAACGCTGGCATGGCTGATTGAGAAATATGCAGGTTTGTTCCCCACATGGTTATGTCCGGAACAGGTTCGTGTTCTTCCTATTTCAGAAAAATATTCTGAGTATGCAGAGCAGGTAAAGGCGGAACTGGATAAGAATGGTGTGGATGCCACAGTGGACAGCCGCTCAGAAAAGATAGGATTTAAGATCCGTGAAGCGAGGCTGAAGAAGATTCCGTATATGCTGATCGTCGGCCAAAAGGAACAGGATGAAAATCTGGTATCCCTGCGGAGCCGTTATAAGGGAGATGAAGGTCAGGTGGCGCTTTCTGATTTCATTCAGGATATCGTAGAAGAGATCCGGACTAAAGAGATCCGAAAGATTGAAGAGGAGATGCGAGATGGAGACAAACAATAGGCCGAATGCAAAGGCGATTGCCTCCCTGGCAGCGTCCTGTATATCCGTGCTGAACTGCTGTCTGTGGCAGCTGGCGATACTGTGTGCTGTGTTCGGCATTGTACTTGGGATCATCGCTCTGCGGGAGGAAAATCCGAGGCAGAAGGATCTGGCGGTTGCTGGCATTGTAGTGGGAGCGGTGGGACTAACGCTGAGTATAACACTGGTAGTGGTCAGTATCATGTTGTATTCAAAAGGAGGCGGCTGGGATCCGGGAACAGTTCCTGCCGGCAATGATACAATAATGACAGCAATTCACATCTGGGGACAAAAGATTTTTTATCCCTGATCATATTAAAAGGAGTGGAAATAAATGGAAGAAAATGCAAAAAGGGGACTGGGTATCGCAGCAGTCATACTGGGAGGATTCTCCGTCCTCTGCTGTATGTGTCTGGGCCTTGGAATAGTACAGGCGATCGTCGGCATGATTTTTTCGATCATCTGTATTGTAAAGGGGACTGGTTCTGGCAAAACACTGGGAATCGTCGGGATCATCCTGAATGGGATTGGATTCCTGTTAGGCGCTTATGCTCTGTTCAGTCTGGGAATGATGCTTAACTGGGATAAAGTAATGGATCCGCAGATCTGGGAGCAGATGGAGAAGATCGACCCCAATGACCAGAATCAGATCCGAGACTGGATGCAGCAGTTTTTCCGGATAGATATCAGTACTTATTGACTGGAACTGACAGTTTAGCCCGGCGTGAATCCGTCAGGCCACTAGAAGGAATAAGTTTTTGAGCATCCACTGAAGAAGTATGATGACAATGCCCAGATAAACATAAGTGATACGGAAAGAGAGTCCTCTTGCAAAAGGAAATCTGCAGGGGGCTTTCTTTTTATCTGATAGGGAAGTTCGTTTTGAGATCTTTTCCAGTGTATGGCTTGTCATAAACAGGACATACATCACGAAACAATAAAACACAAAGGGATGAAAGAGGAAGCAGGAGATAAAATGCCCTTGTAACAGTGCTGTAAAAGCTCGGGTTCCTCCACAGCCGGGACAAAAAAAGCCGGTGATCCGGTGAAACAGGCAGGGGTACAAGAGATGTGAAAGATTTACGATCCCCAGATTTTGCAGAACAGATACAATGATACCGGCGATAAACAAAAAAATGCCAAGGCGGTATATAATTTTTTCAGTCAGAGGGATCACCTGCTTTCTGCACAAGCCAAGTTGCGCAAGTAATTTCGTCAGAACTTATTTTAACACATCAAAACGGGGTTGACAATGTGGTTTATAGATGATAAACTAAACAAAAGGTTTATAAGTAATAAACCGGATATATCAGGAGGATTTTCATGAGAGACAATTTATTATCAGAAAGCGAAATGGCATTTGCCCGGATCGTGTGGCAGAACGAGCCAATTCGTTCCGGGGAGCTGGTTAAACTGTGCGGTGATAAACTGGGATGGAAGAAACCCACTACTTACACTGTGCTCAGAAATCTCTGTAAGGCGGGGATCTTTAAAAATGAAGATGCGGTAGTATCAGCCCTCATGACCCAGGATGAATATCTGGCGCAGGAGAGCAGTAAGATTGTCAACGACCGCTTTGATGGATCCATCGCCCGTTTTGTAACAGCCTTTGCAGACAAATCTAGATTGAGCAGAAAGCAGATCGAAGAATTGAAAAAATTTATCGAGGAGTGTGAGTAAATGAGAGAATGGCTGGAGGAAGCGGCAGGTGTCTTTACAGCAAATGCCCTGCTGAATTACATATGGGAACTGTGTATGTCTGTGTCTGTGAGCATCTTGTTTTTGTTGCTGCTGCGCCCATTGTTCAAGCGTCTGCCCCGGATCGGGATGTATCTTCTTTGGGTGCTGGTGGTATTTCAAATCCTGCTCCCTGTACCGATCACTGGGATCTATCATCTGCTCCCGGAACAGGTGGAACGTGCCATATCCCAGAATGTGCAGATTTTGTCTCCGGTACAGATTCAGGACAGGCTGGAACCAGGAAAAGGGGATTTAAGCGGCGAAGGAAGCCATACTTATCCTTTAAAGAAAGATGGGACGAAAGGGATTTCATATACAGAGGATCTGGAAGCTGCGAATGAAACCATGCCGGAAACCGGGAGAAATATGCTACAGGAGCCCCGGCCGTCAGCCATACCCATGGAGGCTGTTCTGTGTCTGGTCTGGTTTGCAGGTGTGCTTGCCTGCCTGATCTATTTGGTCTGCTCCCTGGCAGCGAATCATAGGATGTTCCGGCACGCGAAGCCAATATCAGCCAATATATACCGCCACCCCTTCGACTGCAGTTCTTTTGTGGGAGGGATCATTTTTCCGAAGATCTATATCCCGGAAGGGGTGGAGGGACAGGATCTGGAATACGTTTTGTGCCATGAGCGTGTCCACATAAAAAGGCAGGATTACCGTATGAAACCCTTGGCGTTTCTGGCATTTTCCATACTCTGGTTCAACCCACTGGTATGGATCGCCTTTCGGCTGATGATGAAGGATATGGAGATTTCCTGTGATGAGGTGGTGCTTGGCAGGTTGGGAGGGACTGCCAGAAAGCGTTATTCATATCTCCTTCTGTCGATGGCAAGCGGAGAAAACAGTGTGTTAGGTGCGAATACGGCATTTGGTGCAGGTATTATAAACGAAAGGATACATCATGTTATGAGATATAAAAAACCAACTAAAAAAATGATGATAATATTGACAGTAATGGTGCTCTTTTGCGGCTGCGGGATTACTTCCACACCAGAAAAGACGACGAAAAAGCCTGATGTAGAAAAAAAGGAGAGGGATTTGGTTTTTACGGAACAGGCTGTGATGGAAGAGTATCAGGAAACACCGGGGATCGGAGCGGAAGAGCGGAAAAATATCAGCTGGGATAAATTGTTTTGTGATTCCGCGGGAAGATGGGTTAACTTTGGGTATTTGTACCAGACACTGACAGATATTAAACGCGAGCCGGTGAAACTGGTATATCAGGACGGTGTGTGGGAGCCGGAAAAAATAAACTGGGCAGAAAATTTAAAGAAGTTACAAAAGGGAAAAGAAAATTTGGAATTGAGAAATATGTTTTATGGTGTGGATGGTTGTCTGTATCTGTGTTATGCAAAAACCACTGTTCCTTTTTCTTATGAGGTCTACAACAGCAACCCGGAGGCATATGAGGATATTTTTTATGATATTGGCCAGTATCTTTACCGGGTGAATGAGAAGACCGGGGAAGTGAATGATTTAAAAGTTCCCCTGGTAAAAGTAAGGGAAGTTTATGGTGATGCGGAGGACTGTCCGGAGAACCTGGTAGTGCCTAACTGCTATGCGGCTTTGGCCAACGGAGATTATGTTGTCAGGACGGGGAATATTTTTGCGGTATACAATGGAAAGACCGGGGAAAAGAGAAAGGATATTGATTGTTCCTCTCCGGGACAGGCAGGAGAGGTTTTTGCCGGGGATGATTTTATCTGCTGGTATGAACTTAACCGGGAGACAATGCTTATAGAGATACATGTATGCGATACCGACGGAAAAGGTTCCTATGTACTGGACACCCAGGAAGAGGCATCGTACAGTGAAGAGGAGGGGTACTCATATTCCTTTGCTCTGGGAGTGAAAGAGAATACGATCATTACAGCTACCAGCAAAGGGATTTTTGAGGCTGAATATGGGGAGGATGAATTGCATAAGGTGATAGACACGGAAAAAGATAATCTTTATTATCTCGGTTCAGACAGTTACGTTGTAGAGGGGTGGGTGTACAAAGGTGAAGACGAGAGATATTTTCTTGAAAACCAGATGAAAAATGGTGAAAAGTCCGTTTCCTGTTTTTATTTTCCCCTGGAAAAACAAGAAAGTACAAAAAAACCTTGACATACCGCGCTTCTCTGTGGTAAAATGGCATAGGTGCAAAAAGCAGAGTTATCCACTCTCACCTTGCCGCCATATGAGGAGCGCGCAATGGTCAACCATTTTTTCGAAATGAGAGAATACTGAATTTATGTGGATAGCTGGCTTTAAAAACAGTTATCTTTTTTTATTACATTTGGAGGTGCAGGTTATCAGCGATTTAATGATTAACGAGCAGATTCGCGACAGAGAAGTGCGCGTGATCGGCCCGGACGGAGAACAGCTTGGAATTATGTCAGCGAAAGAGGCTTATCTGAAAGCAAAAGATGCTGACCTTGATCTAGTGAAGATTGCCCCGACGGCAAAACCGCCGGTTTGTAAGATCATCAATTACGGTAAATTCCGATATGATCAGGCAAGGAAAGAAAAAGAAGCCAAGAAGAAGCAGAGAACGATTGATGTGAAGGAGATTCGTCTTTCGCCGAACATTGATACAAATGATTTAAATACAAAGGCTAATCAGGCTCGTAAATTCCTGTCCAAGGGTGACAAGGTGAAAGTGACCCTTCGTTTCCGCGGCCGTGAGATGGCGCATAAAGATGTCGGACGCGAAGTTCTCAATGCGTTTTATGAGAAATTGGAAGATGTCGCTGTGATCGATAAGGAAGCTAAAATGGAAGGAAGAAGCATGATCATGTTTTTAACAGCCGTAAAATAGTGGTAGATATCTGCTACCAAATATAAATGGAGGAAATAATCATGGCAAATCAGAAAATGAAGACAAAAAGAGCCGCTGCAAAGCGATTCAAAGTAACTGGAACCGGCAAACTGGTTCGTAACAAAGCTTACAAGAGCCACATCCTGACCAAGAAGACCACGAAGAGAAAAAGAAATCTCAGAAAATCTACTCTTGTGGATGATACTAACGTAAAGACAATGAAGAAGATCATGCCATATATCTGATGGATTGGCGAAGGAGGTAAATGACAAATGGCTAGAATTAAAGGCGGATTAAACGCAAAGAAAAAACATAAAAGAGTATTAAAGCTGGCAAAAGGTTACAGAGGCGCCAGATCCAAACAGTACCGTGTGGCAAAGCAGTCAGTAATGCGTGCCCTGGAGACTTCTTACACAGGAAGAAAGCAGAGAAAAAGACAGTTCAGACAGCTGTGGATCGCACGTATCAATGCAGCAGCACGTATCAACGGACTTTCTTACAGCAAGTTTATGCATGGTCTGAAGCTTGCTGAGGTGGACGTAAACCGCAAAATGCTTTCCGAGATGGCGATCAGTGATCCAGAAGGATTTGCAGCTCTTGTGGACGTGGCAAAGAGCAAACTTGCATAAGTTTGACATAGTTTTTTGTTAAACTGTTTATAATGAATTTAGAGAGGGTACTTCATCCAGATGAGGTACCCTTTTTAGACCAGAAGGGAACTGAAAGCTCCCTTGAGTGAAAGAGGTGGGAAAGGATGAAGAACATCTATGGTAAAAAGGCATGGTTGGGAATATGCCTGGTTCTGTCATTTGTCCTGGGCAGTTTGTTGTGGGCGCCTGTGAAAGCAGAGCAGAGGAGTAATGGAACAGGGGATCCCGCCGGGATCCAGACACTGCTTCCTGAAGTTTCCGCAGCGCCTTCGGAAACACCTGCTGTTACAGAAGGGCCGGCTCTGGCAGAAACACCATTGCCATCGACAGCCGCTCCCATCCCCACTGCTTCACCAGCGCCACTGGTCCTTAAAAATAAAAATGCGGTATACCGCGCAGGGAAACAGAAGGGGATTGGATATGGAAAGATAAAAAAGGGAAAAATATACCGCATTTCTTCCTATGGTTCCGATACTGTAAAGCTGCTGCCATCAAAAAAGTCTGGTTTCAAGGTGACTGGCGGGATACGGAAAAGGGACATTACGTCTAAAAAGATAAGGGTTTCCCAGGCTGGGATCGTATCCTGCGCCGATAAGACAAGGGACAAAAAGCAGTATGCCATTGTGCAGGTGACGGCGAAAGAAACCGGGGAGAGCATTTACGTATACATTTATTTTGCTCCGCGCCTCTATACGAGGACGCCGGTGAAGCAGGTGGTGTATCAGGGGAAGACGACAAAGCTGTCCTATAATTATCCTGTCAAAAAGATTAAATTCACTTCATCAAATAAAAAAGCAGCCCGCATTGATAAAAAAGGTATCGTGACAGCGAGGCAGAAAGGAACGGCTGTCATCCAGGCGAAAGTCAAGGGGTCTCAGAAGAATTTAGTTAAAGTTAAGATCATTGTAAAAGAAGAGCCCTGGCTGGTCAATGACCGGGACACGGTCTACAGTTATGAGGATATGACAGAGGATCTGCGGCAGATTGCCAGAAAATACCGGGGCAGGGCGGCGTTGAAATGTCTTGGAACCAGCGAGGACGGAAGAAATATCTGGTGCCTGCGCATCGGCAATCCCTCCGCGGGGAGAAAACTTCTCCTGGACGGAGGCATCCATGCGAGAGAATGGCTGAACTCCCTGATGCTTATGCGGAAGAGCGAGGAGATCCTGAGGCAGTATCCCGATTATAAAAATACGATGCGAAATACGTGTCTCTATGTGGTGCCAATGATCAACCCGGACGGCGTGACGATCTCTCAGTCGGGATTTGGTTCCATTCGGAATAAAAAGTTAAGAAAAATCTGCAAAAAAACCAAAAAAACTGCCCGCACATGGAAGGGAAATGCCAGAGGAGTAAACCTGAATTTTAATTTTCCCGGTGGCTGGAATACAGAAAATAAATCTAAAAAACCTGATGGGATGACTTATCCGGGGGAAAAGGCGGCCTCGGAAAAAGAGACGAAGGCGATGATGAAGTTTGTCAACAACATATCCGGGCTCAGGGAGGCGCTGAATTATCATTCCACCGGAAGCATTCTCTACTGGAACTATAACGTAGAGGGAACACCTGCGCTCTATAGCAGGCAGAAGGCACTGGCGGAAAAGGTGAATCAATTTACTGGATACCGCCTTATGCCAAAATCCATCAGTACAGATCCCAATGGCGGCTTTGGTGACTGGCTGATCTACAATAAAAAAATTCCCAATGTGACGGTGGAGACTGGATCTGTCATGTGTCCGCTTCCTCATTCACAGCTGGGGAAGATCACCCGGGAAAACAGCAGCCTTCTTTCCTGGTTTGCGGGAAGCAGATAAAAAATTGAAAAAGAAGGAAAAAACATTTGACAATGGGAGGGAAATCTGGTATTATAGTCAAGCAGTGTTAAATTGCATGCGGAGTTGCTGGAATTGGCAGACAGGCATGACTAAGGATCATGTGTCTCTGAGACGTGTGGGTTCAAGTCCCATACTCCGCATTAACAAAAAGATGGGAACCGCCTTAGATAGGCGGTTTTTGTCGTTATGTATGGTTCGATGGCATGATCGGGCCGGAGACGGGTATAAAATGAGAGGAGAGAAACAGATGAAGTTGAATATGAAGACAGAGATAAAAAAGGTATCGGCAGTTCTCCTGGTGGGATTTTGTATGGCACTTTCGGCAGCAGGTGCCAGGGAAGCCAGTGCAGCGAGGCAGAAGGTAGTAGCGATCGATGCGGGGCATCAGCTGCGGGGAAACAACGCCAAGGAGCCTAATGGACCGGGCTCTTCCACAAAAAAGGCAAAGGTTACATCAGGTACTTCTGGCTGTGCAACGAAACTGCCTGAATATAAATTAAACCTTCAGGTGGCTAAAAAGTTAAAAAAAGAATTGGAAGGCCGGGGCTATAAGGTAGTTATGGTCCGCACCGGACACAATGTAAATATATCCAATGTTCAGCGGGCACAGGTGGCAAACCGGGCAAAGGCAGACGTCTTTGTGAGAATCCACGCAAATTCTGCTTCCAGCTCTTCGGTCAGCGGAGCGCTGACCATTGCTCCCACGAACAAAAACCGGTATTTGTCAAAAAAGGTGCGCGGGGCGAGCCAGAAACTTTCTAAAAAAGTCATTGCTGCCTTTTGCCGCGCCACTAGAGCGAGGAACCGGGGAGTTATGTATATAGACACAATGACAGGCATCAACTGGTGTAAGATACCTGTAACTATAATTGAGATGGGCTTTATGAGCAATCCGGCGGAAGACCGGAAAATGTCTTCGGCTTCTTATCAGAAAAAGATGGTGAAGGGAATTGCAGACGGAATAGATTCCTATCTTGCTTGATGCCATTTTTTGTGATACAATGAACACGGGGAAACCGTAGGTTTCGACGTGAACGCTTATGCGGATTACGTGTGACTGCTTATGCCAGTCAGTATAAAATGAGTAAATCATGGGGCTGCCGCCCTGTCCGGCAGAACGAAAACAGAGAAAAGCCAGGGAGGACAATTAAATGGCATTATTACAGGAATGGAGAGATTATGCATATGCGGAGGATATGCAGAACTCCAAAAAGGGAGAAGAACTTTGGAAAAATTATTTTGAACTGGAAAGAGGGATCTATGAGCAGCTTCTGACGAATCCAGAGGAAGTAGTCGAGGGGACGGTAGAAGGGCTGGCAGAAAAATATGGAGTACCTCTTTCTATGATGGTTGGATTTTTAGACGGTATCAATGACAGTCTGAAGGAGCCCAATCCCATTGACACCATGGAGAAGGATACTCAGGTAAAGCTCGATATTGATTGTGAAAAATTATACTACAATATGGTCGAGTGCAATGCGGAGTGGCTGTATACGCTTCCCCAGTGGGACGAGATTCTGACTAAAGAGCGTCAGAAGGAGCTATACCGCAAACAGAAGGACTCTGGCACAGTGCGCAATGAAGAACCAAAGGTAGGAAGAAATGAGCCCTGTCCGTGTGGCAGCGGTAAAAAATACAAACATTGTTGCGGTAGAAAATAATAATCCTTCTTTATGGGAGGGATGATCAAAATAAAATGGAGGTAAGGATATGTTAGTTTCAGCAAAAGAAATGCTTACAAAAGCAAAAGCGGGTAAATATGCAGTAGGACAGTTTAATATCAACAATCTTGAGTGGACAAAATCAATTCTTCTCACAGCAGAGGAATTAAAATCCCCTGTGATCCTTGGTGTATCTGAGGGAGCAGGAAAGTACATGTGCGGTTATAAAACTGTTGTGGGCATGGTAAATGGTATGTTGGAGGAGCTTGGAATCACTGTTCCAGTAGCGCTTCATCTCGACCACGGCAGCTATGAGGGAGCGAAGGCATGTATCGAAGCAGGTTTTTCTTCCATTATGTTTGATGGTTCTCATTATCCTATCGAGGAAAATGTAGCAAAAACAAAAGAACTGGTGGCCATCTGTAATGACAAAGGAATGTCCATTGAGGCAGAAGTTGGTTCCATCGGCGGTGAAGAGGACGGAGTCGTTGGTGCCGGAGAATGTGCAGATCCGGAAGAGTGTAAGATGATCGCTGACCTGGGTGTCACCATGCTGGCAGCCGGAATTGGAAATATTCATGGAAAATATCCGGAAAACTGGGCTGGCCTCAGCTTTGAGACACTGGATGCCGTACAGCAGCTGACCGGAGATATGCCACTGGTACTGCATGGCGGAACAGGAATCCCTGAGGATATGATCAAAAAAGCGATCAGCCTTGGAGTATCCAAGATTAATGTAAATACTGAGTGCCAGCTTTCCTTCGCGGATGCGACACGTAAATATATCGAAGCTGGAAAAGACCTGGAAGGAAAGGGCTTTGACCCGCGTAAACTTCTGGCGCCGGGTGCGGATGCCATTAAAGCTACAGTTAAAGAAAAAATGGAATTATTTGGTTCGGTTGGAAAAGCTTGATCTGTATAACGTCATATAAAAAAGCCATACTATTCCTGTAACGTTAACACATTACAAACAGGAGGAATACAACAATGGCTAAGAATTTTTTAGACGATTTCAATGAAAAGAACAGCACAAACAACAACTCGAACAACAGCACAAAGAATAGTACAAACAATAGTACTAACAACAGGTCAAACTGCTCAAACTGCCGGAATTCTTCAGGCTGCAAGAATAGCGCAAATAACAACTCGAACAACAGCACGAAGAATACAAGCAGCAACTCAAGCAACAATTCCAGCAACAGCTCAAGTAAGAATTCCAGCAAAAATTCTACAAAGAATGCAAACAATTCTTACAACAGCACAAAGTAGTTTGCAACAGCGATCAGGCCGTCACCATTTGGGGACGGCTTGGTTTACGCAAAGGCGGTCACGTTTTACATATTCCTGTCATATAATGTAATAAAAAAGAACGTGATAAGTATGAGTTTTTCGATAATACCCATCCAGGATCTGGAGAATTATCTCAGAAGACCGGGAACAATTCTCATAGATTTACGGGAGGAAGAAGATTTTCAACAGGGGCATATAAAAGGCGCCAGAAATATACCTTATGAGCGCTGGCAGGTGGAAAAAGAGACCTGGACCCACAGATACGACACCGTGGTGTTTTATTGTGAACGAGGGAATCAGAGTATGTATGCGGCAAGAGAGATGAACAGGAAGGGCTACTATGCCATCAGTATTGCCGGGGGATATCAGGGATATAAGGTATGGAAAAGAAAGGAAACGAAGGCTGAATGAATAATAACACATATGAGCTGATCGCACCCTGCCATTTTGGAATGGAAGCAGTGTTAAAACGGGAAATTCTGGATCTTGGTTACGAGATCGTGGCAGTGGATAACGGAAAAGTTACCTTCCGGGCAGATGCGGAGGGAATTTGCCGGGCAAATATTTTCCTGCGGACAACAGAGCGCATTCTTTTAAAGGTAGCAGAATTTAAAGCATTTACCTTTGATGAGCTGTTTGAGAATATTAAGGCGCTGCCATGGGACAGATATATTCCAAAAGACGGGAAGTTCTGGGTAGCAAAAGCCTCCTCGGTAAACAGCCAGCTGTTCAGCCCGTCGGATATTCAGCGAATTGTGAAAAAAGCAATGGTAGAAAGTTTGAAAAAGACTTATCACCAGGAATGGTTTCAGGAAGACGGGGCGGAATATCCCCTGCGCATCAGTATTTTAAAAAATGTTGTGACAGTGGGACTCGATACGACAGGCATCTCTCTCCACAAGAGGGGATACCGGAAGTATACAGCTCCCGCACCAGTGACGGAGACGCTGGCAGCAGCGATCCTACTTCTTTCGCCCTGGAAAAAAGACCGGATCCTGGTGGATCCATTTTGTGGCAGCGGGACGATCCTCATTGAGGCGGCAATGATCGCCATGAATATGGCTCCAGGAATAAACCGGGAATTTACCGCAGAGGGATGGACTGATCTCATTCCCAAAAAGGAGTGGTACTCAGCGGCAGAAGAAGCCTCTGATCTAATGGAAGAGGAAGCGGAAGTGAATATTCAGGGTTACGATATCGATGGAGAAGTTTTGAAAATGGCAAGGGCAAATGCTGCGCTTGCCGGCGTGGACAAGCAGATCCATTTTCAGCAGAGAGATATCATTAATTTTAGTTCGCCAAAGAAATACGGTTTTGTCGTTTCCAATCCGCCCTATGGAGAGAGACTCTCTTCTAAAAAAGAAATGGAGCTCTTATACCGTACCATTGGAAACATCATCCGGGAAAATGAGACCTGGTCTTTCTTTCTGCTGAGCGGTTTTGAAGAAGCCCAGAAGGCCATTGGAAAAAAGGCGACGAAAAACCGGAAGATTTATAATGGAATGATGAAGACTTACCTATATCAGTACATGGGGATAAAACCACCAAGACATTCCGGAGGTGCGCCAAATGTATGAGAATCCCCTCATGCAGGCATGGTGAATTCTCATACGCTTGGCTTTACTTTATGTAAAAGTGTGCTTGCTATTTTACGCCGTACCAATTATACTAAGAAGGAAATGAGGAATATTATGGCAAAGAAGCTTATATTTGCGACCAATAATCAGGGAAAAGTAAATGAGATCCGGCAGATTCTAGGAGAAGGGTATGATGTATATTCTCTCAAAGATTTGGACATACATACAGATATCGTGGAAGATGGAGCCAGTTTTGAAGAAAATGCTGTGATCAAAGCAAAGGCCATCTGTGAAGAGACAGGAGAGATGGTACTGGCGGACGATTCTGGTTTTGAGGTGGATTATCTGAATGGAGAGCCGGGGATCTATTCTGCCAGATATCTGGGAGAGGAGACCTCTTACGATGTTAAAAATGCAGATCTGCTGCGGCGCTGTGAGGCAGCCAGTGAGGACGAGAGAACGGCTCGGTTTGTGTGTGTGATTGCCTGTGCTTACCCGGATGGAAAAGTTGAGACCACCAAAGGGGTGATTGAAGGGGTGCTGGCACATGAGCCGAAAGGGACCAATGGTTTTGGCTATGATCCCATCTTTTATCTGCCAGAACGAGGCTGCACTACTGGAGAACTGGAGCCGGAAGAGAAGAACCGCATTAGTCACCGGGGGATTGCCCTGAGGAAAATGGTAGAGAAATTGAAGTAGTACACAAAACAAGTATAGTGAAAACAAACTTAGTATTCATTGTACCAGTATACTGGCAGCAGCTTTAACGGGAGAATCGGATATGGCAAAATACCTGGTATTCAGTGACTCTCACAGCAGAGATGAGAAAATGCTGGACATTATAAAACGACATAAAGAAGCAGAGGGGATTTTTTTCCTGGGAGATATAGAGAATTATGGAGACAGGCTGAGGAATTCCATTCCAGGACCTGTTTATATGGTCAGGGGAAATTGTGACTGGTCATTGGATGCGCCGGATTTTTTGGTGTTTCAGCTGCATGGACACCGCGTCGCCATGACTCACGGACACAGACAGCATGTGAATATGGGACTTGACACATTGAAGTACTGGGCACAGGAGAAAGAGGCGGATGTTGTTATGTACGGCCATACCCATGTTCCGTTTGTAGAACAGACTTCCACTATGACGATACTGAATCCTGGAAGTATATCCAGACCGAGACAGAGCGAACATATTCCGACCTATGGGGTGATTGAATTTATAAATAATGGAGAAATCATGGTGGAAATTTGTAAAGCATGACATGCCGTTCTTGACGGCATTACCAAATGAAAGGATAAAGATAACATGTTACAGTATTTAATTGTTTTTTTAGTATCTATGGTACCTATCGTTGAATTGAGGGGAGCGATTCCCATTGCGGCAACCTATATGGCGGCTGGATATGATATCTCCATGCCGATATCTTTTGTCGTGGCAGTGGTGGGAAATATGCTTCCAGTTCCTTTTATCTACCTCTTTGCCAGAAAACTGCTGGAATGGGGGGCGGACAAGCCAATTATCGGAAAGTTTTTCACTTTCTGTCTGGAAAAAGGCGAAAAGGGAGGGAAAAAGCTTCAAGAAAAGGCTGGAAAGGGTCTTTTTGTAGCACTTCTTCTGTTTGTTGGTATTCCTCTTCCAGGGACAGGCGCATGGACTGGAACACTGGCGGCAAGCCTTCTGGATATGGATTTTAAATCCAGCGTTTTAGCGGCTATGGGTGGTGTGCTGCTGGCAGGCGTTATCATGTATACGCTCAGCGTGGTTGCGGCAGGAACATTTGCGACATTATTCCTATAAAAATTTTATAAATATAAGTTTTTATTATAGAAAACAACCAGGGCATGTCTGAAAACTTATTCCTATGTTCTGCAGGCTCTGATTTGCAGTTTTCGGACATACTCGGATAAAAAAACAGAAAAAAGTAAAAAAGGGCTTGACAAATATGTCTTGTCCTAATATAATAATCAATGGCGCTGCTGATAAGCGAATGGCGTATGGGATCTTAGCTCAGCTGGGAGAGCATCTGCCTTACAAGCAGAGGGTCACAGGTTCGAGCCCTGTAGGTCCCATTTATTTTCTTATTTTGTAGCAGCTTTATATATAGCCATTTTATATGGCATATGGCGGGATAGCTCAGTTGGCGAGAGCACACGGTTCATACCCGTGGTGTCGGGGGTTCAAATCCCTTTCCCGCTACTTGTAAGCCTTGATTGTTCAAGGCTTTTTTTGCGCGAAGGCTACAAGCCGTGCGTCAGAAAATACCATCTACTTGTTGTGAGCTTGCTCACATAAAAGTAGATGAGTGTTTTCTGACATAGGGCGCCAGCCCGCGATGATTCGCTGCGTAGCAGCGAAGAATAGCACGGCGTGCAGAGACAGGGCGCCAGCATAGCGAACAAAGTTCGCATGGATGATTCGCTGCGTAGCAGCGAAGAATAGCATGGCGGGCAGAGACAGGGTGCGGGCATAGCGAACAGAGTTCGCATGGATGATTCGCTGCGTAGCAGCGAAGAATAGCACGGCGTGCAGGGACAGGGTGCGGGCAGAGAAATTCTCAGCAATAAGGAGGTCATCTTATGCGGATTGGTACAGGGTATGATGTACACAGACTAGTTAAAGGCAGAGATCTGATACTTGGCGGGGTAAAGATTGATCATGAATATGGATTGCTTGGTCACTCCGACGCAGATGTGTTGATACATGCCATTATGGATGCCCTTCTGGGAGCTGCGGCATTGGGGGACATAGGAAAACATTTTCCTGATACGGAGGAAGCCTACCGTGGGATCTCCAGCATTGCCCTGCTGGAGCACGTGGCAGGGCTGCTAAAGGAAAATGGATACTCTGTTGGGAATATTGATTCCGTTATTATTGCCCAAAGCCCCAAAATGGCACCGCATATAGAGAATATGAGGGAAAATATAGCCAGAGCGCTTTCCATAGAACTCAGCCAGATCAGTGTAAAGGCCACTACAGAAGAAGGGCTTGGGTTTACGGGCACCGGGGAAGGGATTTCGTCCCATGCGGTGTGCATACTGATCAATGAAATGTAACATGGCTTTGTGGTGCCAGCGGACTAAAGGGAGGGATCTGCCGGGATGAACCATCGGAAACTTTGGAAAGAAATATTTGGTGATACAGACAAATATGTCGATTACTATTTTAGTGAAAAGGCGAAAAGAAGTAAGATCTATTCCAGATATGAGGGTGACGAGCTGGCGGGTATGGCATTTTTTACACCTTATGATATGATATACCGGGGGGAGCTCTGCTCCTGTCCCTATATTGTGGGCGTGGCGACCAGGAAAGAGAGCCGCGGACGGGGGCACATGAGAAAAAATATAGAACGGGGGCTGGATGAATTTCAGGAGGCTGGTGCCAGACTTGCCTTTCTCAGTCCGGCAGATGAGCAGATCTACAGACCCCTTGGATTTTTGCCAGTATATTACCGCAGGCAGATTGAGGTGTATGGGAATAAAAAGAAATGGTATGAAATGCTGTCTTTTTCTAATATGAGCAAGGAAGAACAGAGGGAGCTGGAGAGATTTTCCTGTGATCTTCTGGCGGCTTCCAGTCTGGATCTCTATATGAATCACAGCACAGAGTATTTGGTACAGCTTCATGAGGAAATGAAGGCATTAGATGGTGAAGTGGTTGCTTTATGGGACGGTGGGAAGATTTGTGGCATGGCTGCCTACACCTGGGAAGAAGGCGCTTATGAGGTGACAGAAGTGATCTGTGATCCAAGAGACGGAAGGAAAGTCATAGAATCATTATGCACCCGTCTGGATGAAGAAGTGGGCAAAAAGATTACGATTTTGGATGGATATTTTTTGGGAGAGGTGTCCGGTGAGGGGATCCGGATCATACAGTCTGAGAAGCCATATATCATGGCAAAGGCACTGAATATGAATGAGGAAGTAACTGGATTACGTATATATATAAATGACATCACCTGAGAGGGAAGATGCTGCTGGAATGAGAGGGAGAGAAAATGGAAGAAGAGAGCAGGCTGGAAGGGCGTCACAGCGTATTGGAGGCGTTTCGCGCGGGAAAGCTGATTGAAAAGCTGTTTGTGCTCAAAGGGTGTAAAGATGGCCCGGTGCTGAGCATATTAAGGGAGGCAAAAAAAGCTGGAACCCTGGTAGACTTTGTGCCGAAAGAACGTCTGGATCATATGAGCGAGACGGGGAAGCACCAGGGTGTGGTGGGAGTGCTGTCAGCATTTCATTATAGTTCTGTGGAAGATATGTTTGAGCTGGCAGAGCAGAGGGGGGAAGATCCCTTTGTTTTTCTGCTGGATGGTATTGAGGATCCCCACAACCTGGGAGCTATTATCCGTACCGCCAACCTGGCAGGGGCACATGGGGTGATCATCCCGAAACGCCGGGCAGTGGGACTGACTGCTACGGTGGTGAAGGCATCCGCTGGAGCGATCCATTATACCCCGGTGGCAAAGGTGACAAATCTTTCTGCTGAGATGGAGCAGCTGAAAGAAAAGGGAATGTGGTTTGTGTGTGCAGATATGGAAGGAGAGGTCATGTACCGCCAGAATCTCAGAGGTTCTGTTGGCCTGGTGATCGGCAATGAAGGGTCTGGCGTATCGCGGCTGGTGAAGGAGCACTGTGATTTTAAGGCAGCGATCCCCATGTCAGGGGATATTGATTCTCTGAATGCCTCGGTGGCGGCAGGTGTTCTTGCATTTGAAATTGTGAGGCAGAGGAAATATGCTGGTGCAACGGATGTTAAGTAATAATCATAATGTTTGCTGGGCTGAGGGGAAGGTAACTATATGGCAGAGTGGTATGAAGATCTGACG
Organism: uncultured Eubacterium sp.; assembly: GCA_910585745.1. GTDB lineage: Bacteria > Bacillota > Clostridia > Lachnospirales > Lachnospiraceae > Eubacterium_F. The sequence goes on from CAJUFM010000002.1 coordinate 27,419, forward strand.
GATGAAGAAATCATATTTCAAATCCGGCAGGGGAATAATCCCGGTGTAGATTATCTTATGGAAAAGTATAAGAATCTGGTACGCAAAAAGGCAAGGGCGCTTTACCTGATCGGAGGGGACAGTGACGACTTGATCCAGGAGGGGATGATCGGCCTGTTTAAGGCGATCCGCGGCTATCAGCCAGAAAAAGAAAATTCCTTTTATGGATTTGCCAATCTGTGTGTCGAGCGGCAGCTGTATAATGCAGTCAAAGGGGCAAACCGGCTGAAAAACTCGCCTCTGAATACTTATGTTTCCCTGGATGTCCCGGTGGGAGGTGCGGGAACCGAAGAGACTGGACAGACCCTGGGAGAAACTTTGGAAAAGGATGGGATATCCAATCCAGAAGATATCATGATCGACAGAGAACGGGTGGGGAAGATTGAAGCATACATTCAGAATCAGTTAAGCCCTTTTGAGAAGAAAGTGGTAAATCTGTACATTGAGGGCATGAGTTATCAGCAGATTGCAGAGTATTTGGAGCGCACGCCGAAGTCTATTGATAATGCTCTTCAGCGCATTAAGAAAAAATTAGGTGAATTGTGTTGATTACCTGTTGACATAATGATATTACTCTGCTACAATATTGCGTGGGTTAAAAATTAATCTAAGCTGGCGTGGCACAGTCGGTAGCGCACTTCATTGGTAGTGAAGAGGTCACGGGTTCGATTCCCGTCGCTAGCTTTATAAAATATTAAGTTGTGGAAGATAGGAAAAGAGGAGACGTGAGTTAGCTCATGGGATTCTCTTTTTTCAATTTATGCGAAGGTAAGTAAGAATATTTGTGGGCTTGCCCGTAAGGAATTCGGGTGCACCCGTGAATGCAATCTGGCGGATAATTGTCGTTTGGATCTAGGAAAACACATAGGAGGGAGTTATGGACGCTTCAAGGAGCAGATGGGAGATCATTGCTTCCCATACCTTTACTTATTTTAATTTTCTGAATCTTGTACTGGCGGGACTGATCCTTTTTTCAGGACAATATAAAAATATGTTGTTTATGGGGATTGTCATTACCAATGCCCTGATTGGGATCATTCAGGAAATAAAAGTGAAGAAACTGGTGGATGCACTGTCTGTAGTCACTGCCACAAAGGCAAAACTTGTTCTGGGGGAGGAGATTCGTGAAGTTCCGATTGAAAGCTTGAAGATAGGAGACAGGATCCGGATTTCTATAGGCGACCAGATCCCGGTGGATTGTGTAACCAGGGAATCCCAGGGGCTGGAGGTAAATGAGTCCCTTCTTACCGGGGAATCCCTGGCAGTTTTAAAAAAAGGCGGCGATATGCTGTATTCAGGGAGTACGGCGGCAGCGGGTACGGCGACGGCAGAAGTTATACATGTAGGTGAAGACAATTATGCGACACAGCTCGTAAAAAAAGCAAAGACAAAGAGACGGGCTACTTCTGAGATGCAGATTGCCATAAAAAAGATAATAAAATATGTAGGTTATGCCATCCTTCCTATTGGAACAGTGCTGTTTGTTATCCAGCGGCAGGTGGCAGGAAATGATATATCTGATTCCCTGGTGAATACAGTAGCAGGAGTACTGGGAATGATCCCGGAAGGGCTGGTGCTTCTGACCAGTATATCCTTCATACTCGGCGTAGGAAGGCTGGCGAAGAAGAATGCCCTGGTCCAGGAGATGGAGGCCATCGAGGCACTGGCAAGAGTGGACGTGCTCTGCCTTGACAAAACAGGCACGATCACTACTGGGGAACTTCGGGTAGAGAAGGTTATACTGGCAGGGGAAACAGAAGAAAAGGATGTGTATCCTGTTATGGAAAGTCTCTCTTATGCCTTTGAAGAGACAAACAGTACCACGGAAGCGCTGAGGGATTATTTTAGGAAAACGGAAAGACTGGATATCATAGATAAGATTCCCTTTAGTTCCCAGCGAAAATATATGGGGATCACTGTAAGGGAAGCAGAGGGTAAAAGCCAATATTTTCTTGGGGCGCCGGAATACCTTACCGAAGACAGGGCGGCGCTGGGACAGGCGGAGCAGTTTGCCGCGGAAGGAATGCGGGTTTTACTGCTGTCAGATGAAAAAAAGAAGCCTCTTGCTCTCATTGTCCTGGCAGATGTGATCAAAAGGGATGCCCCGGAGACATTTCGTTTTTTCCGGGAAAAAGGTGTGAATATCAAAATACTGTCGGGGGATAATCCTTTGACAGTATCTGTAGTGGCAGGCAGTGCAGGGCTTGACGGAGCAGAAAGATATGTAGATGCAAGAGAACTGCCGGAAGAACCGGAGCTGCTTCGGCAAGAGATCGATAAATACCAGGTGTTTGGCAGAGTTTCTCCCGAAAAGAAGCAGTATATCATAAAGGCTCTTGAAGCAGAGGGAAATGTAACAGGAATGGTGGGAGACGGTGTCAATGATGTTCTGGCGCTGAAGGATGCAGATTGTGGCATCGCCATGGCATCTGGCAGCGATGCCGCAAAACAGAGTGCTCATATCGTGCTTTTGGATTCTGATTTTTCATCCATGAAAGAAATCGTAAATGAAGGAAGGACGATCATATCTAATATAGAAAGAGTCAGTGCATTGTATCTGACCAAGACATTATATTCCATCTTTTTGTGTGTGCTTTTTATCATCATCGGGAAAACTTACCCCTTTATACCGATCCAGCTCAGCCTGATCGGAGCGACATCCATCGGTATCCCAAGTTTTGTGCTGGCATTGGAGCGCCACGAGGATACGATTCCCAAAGGGTTTTTAAAAAATGTTCTGCGTATATCGCTGCCGGCAGCAGCCACCCTGACCGGAGGTCTGGTGGTGATCTCATTTTTCTGCCGGTTGTTCCATATGAGCGAAGTGGTGGTTTCGACATTAAATCTGCTGGCTGGTGGATTTGTAAGTTTTGCTGTGCTTCTGGTGGTGTGCATGCCGATGAGCAGAATGCGATTTGGACTCTGTGTGACGGTGATCAGCTTGTTTTGTGGGGCGGTACTATTGTTTCCGCATTTTTTCAATGTGGTATCTGTTTTTGAATTTCTGTTCTGATGTCTATACAGAGAGCTCCCCAAGTCCCAGACGGATCAGTTCCAGAAGACGTTCCATTTCACCCTTCAGATAAAGGTAGCCCATCAACGCCTCAAAGCCAGTGGCAGTACGGTAATCATGGATATCAGCGTTTTTTGCCACAGAATGGGATTTGGCATTGCGGCCTCTTTTAAAAACAGAAATTTCTTCTTCTGTCAGCGTATTCATGATCCGGGACATAAGTTCAGCCTGGGCTTTTGCATTGACAAGACCACTGGACTGCCGGTGCAGGGACTTTACAGTGCCAGGTTTTTTCTCGACGATGATCGTCCGGATCACGATTTCAAATACGGCATCTCCCAGATAGGCAAGGGTGAGGGGGGAGTAGCTGTTGGTCTCTTTCTGGCTGATCTGAAAGATTTCATGAATGTCATCGAGTAAATGATTTGTGTTCATTTTTTCAAAGTTCTCCTTATTTTTCAAATAGTATATATACGCCATAGGAATGACAAAATGTTTCTATATATTGTATATTGAAATAACCAAAGAAGTCAATTCTAAAAAGAAACAAAATGTGAATAAATTGTAAATAATGTTAAAACAAGGGGGGATGTGAGAGGGGGCTAAAATGAAAAATAGCCTTGCATATTGTACAAAGTGGTGATATAATGATGATAATTTCATTGCGGAAGAATTGGAGTTTTTTCGCAATAAGAAAAACAATTTAGGAGGTATTTTGATGAGACAAATCGGTACACAGTCACACAAGTGTTTCAGAAGGATTGTCACATTTTTACTGGCATTTGCCATGGTGCTGACATCTTTGGCTGTTTCATCCGTTGACTCCCAGGCGGCGGCTAAGAAAGTTAAAAAAGTCAACATCGGAGTCAAAGTGAGCGGTTCTGGCATACTTGTGTTGAAAAAGGGACAGAAGAAAAAGTTAAATGTTTCTGTGACCCCTAAAAAAGCGAGTAAAAAGGTATCTTACAAGTCGAGTAACAAATCTGCTGTAAGTGTCAGCTCCAAGGGTGTTGTAAAGGCTCGCAAGAGCAAAGGTTCTGCGAAGATCACAGTGACATCCAAACAGAATAAAAAGAAAAAAGCAACGATCAAGGTTAAGATTGGTACACCAGTAAAAAAGGTATCCATTAATTCCAAAGCTGTTTCCTCATGGAGCAGTGCTAACTGGGTACTTAAGACCGTAAACGGACAGAAACAGAAGGTGTATCCAAAATATAAAGAGACATTGAAACTGAAAAAGGGTACATATACGGTCATGAGAGGAAGGGAACTGACACTCAAGGCTTCTGTTTCTCCGAAAAAGGCGACCAGTAAAAAATTGTACTGGAAATCCAGTAAATCCAGTGTGGCTTTCATTCCGGAAGCGTTCAGGGTTGGTTCCAGCACAAAGATTACCCCCAAAAAAGAGGGAACAGCTAAGATCACGGCAACTGCCATAGACGGAAGTGGCAAGAAGGCAAGTGTAAAACTGAAAGTGGTTAAGTTCATAACAGATAAGACAGCGGCACCGACGGCTCCTCCGGATAACAGAAAGTATACGATGATCGAGGACTTCGAGAGCTATCCAGTGGGAACAACCTGGACAAAATATACATCAGCAGGAAAGAATTCAGGACATATGACGGTTGTACAGGATCCAGAAGATCCGACAAACAAATGTCTGGAGATCAAGATGGACGGACCGGAGAAGGCATTTGACTTTGCACCGGTGTTCAGCGTAGATACTTCTAAACTGAAAGACTCTGACGGTGTTTCCGCAGCAGGAAAGACACTGGGCAACTACACCACGATCCGTGCGGACTGGCGTGTGGTTGGAAATGTAGCGGATATCAAATACAAAGAGATACGCTGCTATTTTGACCAGTTTGGGGCGATCAAGACAACAGATTTCTTCTCTACAACAAATAACGAGACAGGGTCGGCTCATATGCCTGGTCATCCGGAATACCGTTTTGGAAAGAATATTTCCATGGCAACGGGAAGTGATAAAGAGGCAGGAATAAAGCTCCATAATGGTGTTGACTCGAAAGAGCAGCAGAAATATCTTCCAACATTCCATGATAACGTATGGAAGATGGAAGAGCCAGCGACCCATTTCATCAAGGACTCTTGTTCAAAAGGATATAAGATGACTGAGGCGCAGGCAAAGGTTGGCTTTGGTACCAGAAACCTTGCCTTCAATACCACACGTATCAAAGAGGCGGATGCCACACTGTTGGATCAGACCAAGTTTGACGTGGTTATGGGCAGTACCTATGAGGGAAATACACTGTATGCATCCACAAACGGAAGCCTTGTGTACTACATGGATAATGTGGCTCTTGTAGCGGATGATATTCCGATCACCGGATTTGATCTTTCCCTGAGTGAGGGCGCTGATATTGTTTATCCGGGCGGTTCCACAAACGTTAATGTGAAGTTTGCACCAGAAGATACAACACAGAAGGAACTTACCTGGACATCGAACAATGCACAGGTGACAGTAAGCAGTGAAGGTAAAGTGACAGTTCCAGAGGACTTTGACTATGCAGGTGTTGAGACCGCTGAGGTAGTGATCACTGCTACATCTAAGGTAAATCCTGCGCTGACAAAGAGCGTGACTATTAAGGTCTGCAAACTGGTGCTTCCTACGGTGCCATATTATGTGGATCTGGACGCTTGGTATGATCCTGAGCTTTCCGGAGATCTGAAACCAGAGAAGACGGTTGACGATCAGGGTACTGAGTGTTGGAAATTTACATTTACAGATAAAAACCAGAGAATGTACTTTAAACTACCGGAAGAAGTAAATCTGTCGGCATATCAGAAGGCAGAACTGAAAGGATTTTCCACCTTCCAGATGACACTGGATCTCTATGATAAGAATCTGCCAGAACTGCAGAAGAAAACGGACTATGATTGGTGGAAGGACGCGGCAATCGCAACCCAGCCATTCTTTGATGGGTCATCACCAGATCGAAATGATAAGGGTGAATTTGTTACAGGTGGTATTGAAACCTTCTCAGAACTGTTGAGTTCTCTAAAATCCGATGAGGCGACAGCAGGTAACTTCAACGCAGTTAAATATGTTGCTATTGGAAATGCCTGCAATGAAAATGGTCCTGGAGAGTTCTTGATCTACTCTCTGCGGCTGACACCAAAACCACAAGGTGATCTGCCGAAACTTCCTGTGGCAGATATGCCGGAAGATAAGTTTGCAGAGTCCATGGAAGGTGAGAGTGTTGCCCTTCAGGGAATTGCAAATTCAACTGTAGCTGAGGGCGAAGCAAAAGACGGTAAACACTATCTGAAGGTTGCTGCCGGGGATATACCGGGCATCCTGATTGACAACCGTACCGGTGAGACAGATAAAAACTATACTGTAAGTGTATGGGTAAAGGCAGATACAGTAACGGAAGGCAAAGTGACCATACGTGCTGCCAAGAACTTTATGAAACCGGAGTATGAAAACTATGAAGCTTATGAATGTGTAACCGGACTGAAAACGAACAAGGCGACAACTGTGGACTTGTCAAAAGCAGGTGACTGGGTTCAGATCCAATCCAAGATCACGGTGGCAGCCGGGAAGATATCAGAAGTGGCAATTGGTTCTCCAGATGAACAGCCTCTGGCATATCTTCTGGATCACATTGAGATTACGCCACGGTAATTATGTATTAAGCGGGGGTCTTCCCCTAGGGGGAGACCGCTGTTTAAGGAATTTTATAAATTCTATAAAAAATTAGGAGGTAAGAGTTTTGAAAAGAAATTTCAAAAGAACTTTAGCTAAAGTTATGGCAGTTGCCCTGACAGTTGCTCTGGCAGGAACCGCAGCACCGGAAGCTGACGCTGCTAAGAAGGCGAAAGCTCCGAAGCTTTCCGCGAAGTCCGTAACAATAGTTAAGGGAAAGAGCAAAAAAGTAACTATTAAAAACGTGAAAGCAAAGCAGGTTAAAAAACTTGCAGTATCAACTTCTAACAAAAAGATTGCTACTGTAAAGAAAAAAGGAAAAACAGCTGTTAATGTAACTGGTAAAAAGGCTGGAAATGCTAAAGTTACAGTTAAAGTTACAGTTAAAGGAAAGAAAAAAGCTACAAAGCTGGTCTTAAAGGTAAAAGTTAAAAATGCAACACCGCCTAAGACATCATCAGCACCACTTAATACACCAGCAGTAACGCCAGCAGTTCCTACTGCTACGCCGCCGGCGTTGGGAACTCCAGTTCCAACACCTACTGCGACAGCTACTCAAAAGCCAAGGAAGACGAGAACTCCAGAGCCGAACTGGGAAGTTATGAATGTGAAGAACATCCAGGTTGGCGGTGAGGGTGCCGAGGAACTGACTTTATTTGATGTAAAAGACGGTACCGCTCATTTGATTTACAACAAGGATAATCCAGATAAGCTGGCATGTTATGGCCATGTATACACTTACTTTGATGTAGTTCTCCCAGAGGGGGCTACAGTGAGGGATCTTCACAGTGTTAAATTTGCATTCCAGGGTATTGCTGGGGATCTGGGTCATAAAAAGATACATCTTATAGCTGCAAATACAAAAGCACAGGAAACTGATCCAGATGCACTTCCAAATGAAATTGATTATAAGAGTGATGATGGTACATTTGTAAATGCAACAGATGTTTCCGATTCTGGCTATGCTTATAGCTTTGATGGTCCTACAGGAGACACACCTGTAGAGGATGAGATTTTGATTGATCCTGATAAGCTTGGCTTAGTAGGGGGTATCGAAAATAATACAATACGTTTCTGTTTGTATATAAACCTGGATGGAACACAGGGTACTGAAAATTCAGAGTATAAGCTTGGCAATATCCGTGTATTAACCTCAGAGAATGTAACAGTTACAGAGGGACAGCAGAAGCCAGGAGATACCATTGACAAAACCGCATCTGTTCAGCCGAATATTCTGGCAGAACTTGACAGAGCTACGATTCAGACTGGTCAGGAGATCAATGCCAGCGCTATTGTAAGAAATGCTTCTATCGTTGGTGCTGTGAAAGAGGCGAGATGGAGCGTTGGAACAGGAACATCTGATATACTTTCTATCACACCGAATACAGAGGATAAGACAAAAGCAACGATCAAAGCCCTGAAGGCAGGAGTAGAGACCGTTTCTCTGGAGATCGTTACTGAGAAAGATAAGACCGCTGTCTTCACTACACATGTTACTGTTACAGATACTAAGCCTGTAATTGAAGATAAGGTACTTACCTTGACAGCAGATAACAAGGTTACTATTCCGAAGGATACTCCTATAAATAAAGGAAGTGGCAAAATTGACATTTCAGAACTTATCAAGGATGTAAATCTTGCCGATTATGAGAATATTACGCTGTTTGGTAGTGTCACCTACAATGGAGAAGCTTTAGAGGCCGGTCAGACATTGACATTGCAGCTTGTGAATTCGGATAACTCCAGCACAGGACTGGTTACTGTGTTTGATATTACGTCGAGTGGACTGGCAGCAACCGAAGAGGGAGGCGGAAAGTCGATTATTTCTGCTACATCTTCTCTGCAGACTGTTGTGAGTGGTTCTACGATGTTGAAACTGCTTTTCCAGAATGCTGCAGAGCTTACAGAGGGTGACCTTGAGGTTACGATTGATAAGGTTGTACTGAATGCAAAGAAGGACGCGGCAGAAGAGCCAGCAGAGTAAGAACATTTTGTAAAACCAATCAAATAATAGGTAAATAGTTAACTGATTTAAAACAAAAAAAGGTGCATTCCTGTGCGTATGCACCTTTTTTTAAAAAATAGTTAAACCAAGAAGGAGGTATTACATATGCACAAAAATGTAAAAGGTGCATTAGCCAAAACGCTGATCGCTGCCATGGCTATTACTATGGCTGGCGTGCAGGCTCCGGATTCGTCTGCTGCAAAGAAACCGGCGCTTAGCACGAAAAAAGTGACAGTTGAGGTTAAAAAGTCCAAAAAAGTAACAATTAAAAATGTAAAAGCTAAAAAAGTCAAAAAACTTACAGTTAAGTCCAGTGCGAAGAAAATTGCCACGGTAAAGAAAAAAGGAAAAACAGCTTTTACGATCACTGGTAAAAAGGCAGGTAAGGCAAAGATCACTGCAAAGATTACCTTGAAAGGGAAGAAAAAAGCGGTAAGTCTTAAAGCTAATGTTACTGTGAAGAATGCAGCACCAAAACCAACAGTGGTTCCTAAGGCGAGCAGTACACCGACAACTACACCACAGGCTCCGCCTGCGGGGACGCCAGCAGCAACACCAGTAGCAACTCCGTATGACCCTGCTGCTCCAAATGCTGGTGAGAAACGAATCAAACATTCGAGCAATATCACAGATCCGATCATTAGTAATGTTACGATCTGGGGACTTCGTGACAATCCATATCTGACGACTGGATATGATTACAGCCAGTTTGGAACCTTTTCAGGATTGTTTTCAAAGTGGTATGAGGCAAAAGACAATTTTAAATTGCTTCACGAATTGTTTACGTCAGAGACGACACAGTCCCTTAATTCCATGAAACTGATGGAAGATGAGACACCGGATACGGAAGGATCTGAAGGATCTCTGTATACCATCGGTGAGACAGGTACAAGTGTTAAATCCATTCTTACTACCGGTAAACTGAACTGGGATACAAAAGAATATAGTGATACAGTACAGAATTCAGTAGATTTTTATGCCAGAAGTTCAAGTGAGGACACGAAGGTGACAGTTGTAGATGGAAATACCCTGGATGATACTGCTGATAGCGGAGAACCGGCTGTAGCTGTATCAGGACGTGAGCAGAACTGGCACGGAATTGAGATTGAGATTACGGATTATTTGAAAGATGAATCTGGGGAATATGCTGCCAAAGACTATCAGATTGCTTTGGATGTAAGGCATGAGGCAGGATTTAAGCATAACGGAGAATCTTTCTACGCGCAGATTAAGTATATGGATGAAAACGGCGCTGAAGTGAACGATTATCCGGTAATTCTTCAGGAGCCGATTACATCTGGAAACTGGAAATCCTTTAATGCGGTTTACTCTGCGAAGGGGATGAGCTATCCTAAAGTTTATATGATCATCAACTGGTATGGTAACCAACAGGGCAGCTTTGATGATTTTTATATCAAAAACGTAAAGATCTCAGAGATTGTTTCTGATAAGCAGGATGGTTCCGAGGAGACTCTGGCATATTCTCCGCTGTGGAAAAATACCGAGCAGGATTTTGGATTCTCAATCGGTGGCGTAATGTCGAACACGAGCTTCAAAGAGGAGAGCTACAAAAAGGTAATAAATCAGCACTTCTCCAGCATGACCATTGATAATGACCTGAAACTCTATGGACTTCTTGATCAGGATAAGACGGTTGAAAGTGGTGTGCCTGTTTTAAGAAAAGATTTCAGTGGAGAACATATGGTTAAGTGGGCATACGAGAACGGTATCGGCGTTCGTGGCCATACCATTGTATGTGATTCCAATATGGATACAAACTGTAAATACTTTTTCTATGAAGATTTTGACACTACGAAAAAACTTGCTTCCAGAGAAGTTATGCTGGAGCGTATGAGAAGCATCATCAAACAGACGATCACATATTTTGAGGAGAAATATCCTGGAACGATCCATACCTGGGATGTAGTAAACGAAGCGATCGTACCAAGTGATGCTGACAGGGATGATCCTCGTAAGATTCAGAGGACCCACAACCTCTTCTATGATACCATTGGATCCGACTATGTAGAATACTCCTTCCTCTTTGCAAGAGAAGCAGTGGACGAACTGAAGGCAAAATATCCGCATCGTGATATCAAGATCAAACTTTTCTATAATGACTTTGGATGTTATACGAAAGACAAGCGCAATGCGATATGTGCTTTGGCTCAGAGCATCATGGACTTTGGAAATGAAAGAGGAAAGGGTGATCTGATTGACGGTGTAGGTATGCAGTGTTATCTTGGAGGCCCTAACAACACCTTCTTTGATAAAAACGAAAAGGTTCTTCAGCCTTCGGAAAATGGAGCTGTTGATAGTATTCCGAATGCAGTATTCAAGTTCCATGAGCTTGGTCTGGATGTTCAGTTTACAGAGTTAACAGTCCATAATTATGATGAGAGCAAGAATGCGGCTCAGGCTGCATACTATGAGAAGGTTATGCAGATGGTAATCGACATCAACAATGGTACAATGCAGCCTCTGTTAGAAGATTAAGAAAAACGGTTATAATTACGTGTGATTTGGATATTCTATATTCAGACATTCAGAACTGCCACAGGCAAAATTGCCTGTGGCAGTTCTATAAAAAATAAAGAAATGAGGGACGTAATGAAGGGGATTATATTAGCAGGAGGATCGGGAACAAGATTGTATCCCTTGACAAAAGTGACATCCAAACAGCTGCTTCCGGTATACGATAAACCTATGATCTATTATCCGCTCTCCACGTTAATGCTAGCTGGTATCAGGGATATCCTGATCATATCCACACCGACGGACCTGCCGAATTTTGAGCGCCTTCTTGGAGATGGTTCCCGTCTGGGAATGCATCTGGAATACAAAGCACAACCTAGTCCGGATGGACTGGCACAGGCATTTTTGATCGGTGAAGAGTTTATAGACGGGGATTCCTGTGCAATGGTGCTGGGAGATAATATTTTTTATGGAAGTGGACTCGGACAGCATCTGCGGAATGCGGCGGCGAGAAAGGAAGGAGCTACTGTATTTGGATATTATGTGGATGATCCAGAGCGTTTTGGCATCGTGGAGTTTGATAAAAACGGAAAGGCAATTTCCATAGAGGAAAAGCCCAAAGTTCCAAAATCAAATTATTGTATTACCGGTTTGTATTTTTACGATAACCGGGTTGTAGAGCTGGCAAAAAAAGTAAAGCCCTCGGCGCGGGGGGAACTTGAGATCACAGATTTAAATCGCATGTATCTGGAAGAAGAAAAGTTGAATGTGGTTACTTTGGGGCGTGGATTTGCCTGGCTGGATACCGGCACGATGGATGCCCTGGCAGATGCCAGTGATTTCGTTCGTGTTATTGAAAAAAGACAAGGTATTATGCTGTCTGCGATAGAAGAAATTTCTTATAAAAATGGGTGGATCGACAGAGACAGACTGATTGAAGAAGCAAATTCCTATGGGAATTCCAGTTATGGAAGACATCTGATGCAGGTGGCAAATGGAAAGATCCTGCACTGATCCTTTTAATCAGAGGGCGCCATTTTGAACCCATTTTGATTCCGCTTTTCAGAAATATTTACCAGACCTAATTTACCTATATATTGTATAATCACCTGAATTCAGGCAAGAATATAGATAAAACTTGAATTGAGGTGATAGAATGTTTTATAAAGAAAAGGGATTTTATATATCGCTGATCTGTGGAATCGTATGTCTGGTGGCATTTGGTGCGATCTGCATGAATGTTTTCTCCGATAGTGGTAAAGATCAGGGAAATATACCAGTGGCTCAGGAAACCCCCATGCCGACAGCGCCAGCCGAGGCAGCGGTGACTCAGGAACCACAGACGGAGGAAGCAACCACGGATCATGTAAAATCTGAGGTGAAAAAGAAAACTCCGGCACCTACGCCCAAAGCAAAGACAACGATGAAAAAAGTGTCAGCTGAGGATCGGCTTCATTTTGATCAGGAAACGGGACTTCTGTGGCCAGTAGAAGGGGATATACTGATTGAGTATAGTGCCGATAAGGTCGTATTTTTCCCGACCCTGTCACAATTTAAGACCAATCCCGCACTGATCATTGGAAGTAAAGTGGGAGAAGATGTAAAGGCAAGTGCAGCTGGGATTGTGAAACGAATTGAGAAAAATGATGAGACAGGTACGACAGTGACCATGGCAATTGGTGATGATTTTAAAGTGATCTATGGTCAGCTGAAAAATGTAACGGTATCTAAAGGAGATGAAGTAAGCGAGGGGCAGGTGATCGGTAAGATCGCCAAGCCTACGAAATATTATTCTGTGGAGGGTGCCAATTTGTATTATCAGGTGATGCAGAAAGGGGAGACGATAAATCCTCTGGTGTTGCTGCGATAAGAAAATTAGAAAAAAAGAACGTCCATGTGGACGTTCTTTTGAAGGGGCGCGTTTCTCAGCCGCCCCTTTTTTTGAATATTCAAAGGGTGCGGAGCGAAGAATCGCTTTCAGCGATTCTTCAGAGGGGCGCGGTTCTCAGCCGCCCCTTTTTTTGTTTGAAATCTCCTGGAGAACCTGGTGTACGTCCGATTCGTCCTTTTCCTTTAATGCGGTGGTTTGCTCGTCGTCAATACCTTCTGTAGATTCGCGTTTAAATATGATCTTCATCGTCATAAGAATGAGTTTTATATCGAGCCAAAGAGAATAGTGTTCGATATAAAAGAGATCTAATTTCAGTTTGTCATAGGGAACGGTGTTATATTTTCCATAGATCTGGGCAAAGCCTGTAAGGCCTGCTTTTACCCGCATACGAAACTCGAATTCCGGCATTTCCTTCCGATAATCCTCAATAATCTCCGGTCGTTCAGGCCGCGGTCCCACAAAGGACATATTTCCTCTTAAAATATTGAAGAGCTGGGGCAGTTCATCAATCCTGGTAGAGCGGATAAACTTTCCCACAGGAGTGATACGGGCATCATGGGAGGAGGCTAATTTAGCAACCCCATCCTTTTCTGCATCTTCCACCATGGAACGGAATTTGATTATGGAAAAAATCCGTCCCCCCCGGGTACAACGGGTCTGTCGGTAAAGTATGCTCCCCCCGTCATAAAGCTTAATTGCAACAGCGGTAATAAGCATAATTGGTGAAGTGAGCAGGATCATTGGAATTGAGAGAAAGATATCCAGTGCCCGCTTCATAAACCGCTGGTCAAAACTGAGAGAATACCCTTTGGCAAGAAGAAAGGGGGTGTCGAAGATATGGATCCGGTCGCTTCCCATCATGATGATATCAGATATCTTGGGAATGACATAGGCCCGGATTCCGTTGCCATAACAAAATTTAAGTACGTCATTTCTCTGATGGGAAGGAATATCCCCGATGATCACAGCTTCAAAATCTTTCACCTTCTCGGCAATAATCTCCATCCCTTCATTTACGTTAATAGCATCGTGAATGGCATATTTGTCGCGGCGCTCTTCCACTTTATATACAAGGTCTGTGGCAGGACGCTCCCCGTAAATAAGAAGGATCTTCCAGGATTTAAAAATACGTCCGTAGATCCGCCCAGCCAGAAAAGTCCAAAGGGTAGTAATCACAAAGTCCCCCATGGTCATAAAGAGCATCGGCAATAAGTTGACAAAACGGAATGCCAACAGGGAAACAATAACATATGTGATAAGATTTGAGATAAATATGGAAAGATATTGGGATAAAATAACCTCAATGCGGCGCAGTTGTCCTATTTTCATTGCGCCGTACATACGGGTAAAGAAAATGAGGAACACAGCATAGAGGATGATGACGACATAGTTTCCTCTCCGGTAAAAGCGAAAAGTGTACATGGTTTCTGCAAAATAGTGATACCAGAAATAAGAAAACAGTATCGTCATCAAAAGGATATTGAGCAGGGATAAGAAGAACAGGATCGTCTTTTTATATGGATCAAAGTTTCTCATGGTACACCTCTGTTTTCATGTCAGTATTTGTTATTTCCTTTCTTCTGACCGGATGATGCGGTTTACCGCATATCCGGTGCCCAGTAAGGTCCAATAGATCACCTGTGTGCCGATGATCGTATCATTGGTAATACCTGATACGGCGAAAGAAAAGATTCCCACCAGAAGTCCAAGTCCTATTATGTCAATGTTACGGTATCGTTTTCTGCGCCAGAAGATACGGATACCGCTTATCATGTAGAGAATCCAGAGTCCTCCGTATGCCAGCGCAGACAGCCCTCCAGTCTGTATAAAGATCTGTAAAAAGGCATTATGGGGCTTGTCTACAAGGTTAGTAGCAGTGGTTTGGCCCACACGTTTTGATCCAACAAAGTCGTCGTTTGGAAAAGCGATGATAAAGGCGTTTGGCCCAATTCCTTTGAACCAGTAGTCTTTCATCAGAGGGATGGTTCGGGACCAGATAAATCCACGGCGGTTTGCAATATTCTGATAGTCTTTAAAGCCGAAACTTTCCACTTTCCGAAGCCGGATAAATTTACCAAAGGGAGTATAATACTTCCATTTACCGTCTTTAAATACAAAGATCCAGGAGATGCTGTTGGGAGCATCGTTTATTCTAAATCCAGAATAAACCTGGTCCTCAATAGTAAAATTATTCACATCTAATGTGAGCATAGAAAAACGCGGATCTGAAAAAGTATAAGTTTTCTGTTCTCCGACCTGCTGAATACTCAGCGGTTTTTTAGAATCATCATAGGCGGTAATGGAAAACTGGCCATTTGCATCAATTTTTGGTGCCAGAGTAAATTGATTATCATTCCGCAGTGTTATTTCCAGTTCATCCGCTTTAGTGTTGACGATGGAAGCGACATTTCTTGTATCATTTCCACCTTCAAGCAGTTTGTTGATGGTGTTCTGGAGGTAGCCGCTCCGGAAAGAGAAAATTCCGGCAGTGACCAGCACAGCCACAGCGCAAAGACCAATAATAAGTCCCTTCATGCTTTTTTTGTGGGGCTGTTCGTCAGAATCTGCCTGATCCTCTGTTTTTGCACGTTTTCCCCAGAATACTCCGGAGAGTACCAGGATCAGTGCCAATACGGCGCCTGCCAGGACAGAGATGAAACCTGCCGAGGATGAGGATCCAATCAGTGATACGATCAGTCCAATGACAATCAATGCACCTGCTATTTTGGCAGCAATGGCTTTGCTCTTTTCTTCAAATGCCCGAAGAAAAATAAAAGCAGCTGATATAGGAAGAATAAGTGCTATATAGGGACCGACGTAGTTAGGATTGTTGAAAGACAGGATAACATTGGATACCCCTTCTTTAAAGTCAATGCCCTCTACATTACTTTGGCTTGTAATAATATTCTGAACCCATTTCCAGCTGAGAGGATTGTGCCCTGATGTCTGCAGGACGCCCATCAGCGCCAGGATACCAGTGGAGATCATGAGATATTTAATGGTAAGTAGTCCCCGTTTTTCAGAGTTGATAAAAAGATATGCGTACATGAACAGCATTCCATAACCCAAAAGAACCCACATTGACTGCCACTGTCCATATCCGCCCCCGTGAAAGGCGAGATTTGTGTACTGGCTGAAAAGGGAGGAAATTATGACCATGATCAGGTACACTGCTATCAGTATAACGACTTTCAGATCTGCATTTTCAAAAAGCCGTTTCTTTTTCTGCATTTTGCCGTATTCGCTAAAGCCAATGACAGCAGCGGCGATGGCTCCCATGATGATCACCAGGACTCCCTTGGCATATTCAAAGGAATCAATCTGATTGATTTCTGTGTTATTAAACCAGGAAAATTTGCTGAATTCCGTTTGATAATCTTTGGTCAGTATGACCAGAGGGATCAGACATAGCGCGATCAGAACGGGAAGCAGCGCATGTATATCTTTTTTTGTCGTATCTTCTTTTTGTACTGTTTTCATACTTCAATTGCCCCTTTTTGATTTTGTATACAAAGATATCATACTATATTTGTCTCTGTTTATCTACTATTTTTTAAAAAAGAACAAAAAAATAGGAACATCAGCTATAACCGGAAGTAAAGTATTTTGACAGAACTATTTAACAGAAGCCTTAAAAATGAGTTTTAGAGGATGATTGGGGCAATAACAAATAAAAAAATGCTTAAAATCAAGAGAAATGATTTTAAGCATTTTTCGTTTTGTTATTCAGATAAATTCATGTATATTGTAAATTCGTAAATGCAGCGATTTAAGAATACCATATTGCAGCCGCGTCCATAAAGGAATAGTAGGCTGCTTTCGGATCTGTAATAGAGTTTCCAAAGAGAAGCGGTTTTGTGTTTGCTTTCCAGGAACATTTATCATAAAGTCCCCAGATCGTCACCCCGGCAATTCCTTTTTGATTCTTGGAGTGATCCAGATTTTTCTGTTTGGAGACGATCATTTCCATCAGGCTTTTAATATAGTCTGCCTGATCTTCGTCGGTCTGTCCCAGATCTATATATTCCCACTTATCCCATCCTTGGGAATCCTGACCGGTTTTACCGTAGTTGGTGGAGACGTCCAGCTCGGAGATGCTGACCTCAAGTCCAGTAGCCAGGAACTTATCCAGTGTCTCACCATAGTTCTCTATGGTTGGATAATCGACACAGAGATGGCTCTGCATACCGATACCTCCACAGATGTTGACTGCTTTTCCGTTTTTATCTGTGGCATCCTGGTTGATAAAGTTTACGAGAGAAACGATATCGTCAGCGCACTCGTAGGTATTATAGTCGTTATAATATAGAACAACTTTATCCTGAACACCGTAGCGCTCCAGTTCATCATAGGCGATCTCAAAGGTTTTCTTCAAGTAGGAGGGCTCCAGTCCCATATCGCCATATACGTTATGCCAGGTGATACTTGTAGCATCGTGGGTGCGGTGTATATATTCATTGACCATATCCCATGCATAAACTAGTGTTCCAGCAGACCCGGTTAGTTGTTTTTCTTTGTCCATGACATGACGCATAACATTTCTCACAAAATACTCCAGTCTCGCATCCATTACTTCTGGAGTTACTTTCTGGTTACCAGAATAGTTTTTAACAAAGAATTCTACAGGTGTCTGCTGATGCCATACAAAAGTGTGGCCACGCATCTGAAGTCCCTCTTTTTTCAGAGTCTCCAGTGTCCGGTCTACAGTCTCCAGGTTTAAGACAGGAACGATTGTCTCTGGATAGTTCTCAGGGATATAATAGCCATTTTCTTTTGCCTCAGCGAGAGTAAGCGTCTGAACTCCTATGCCCCAGGTGCTGAGTATCGAATCTGGTTTCATCTCATTTTCCAGTGTGATGCTGTTAAAATTATCTGTGATAAAATCCAGTGTTCCGCGGGTTCTCAGCTGGTCTTTTTTCTCATCGTATCCATAGTAGTTCGCGCAGGTTCCCATATATTTGAAAATGCCGTTGTAGGCTTCCAGTATAGTGGATGGTTCCTGCCAGGGCTTATTACTGCCCTGTGGGGGCTGGGATGCTGCTGGTGTTCCGGCTGGAGGAAGTGAAGCAGCGGTGGACTTTGGTGTAGTGACAGGAGTTTTGACTGGTTTTTTAACCTTTTTAACTGTCACGTTTACGACAGCCGAAACAGGTTTTTTCTTTGATTTCAGATAGATCTTTGCCGTTACTTTTGTAGTGCCGGTCTTTTTCCCCTTGATAGTTGCAGCGAGCTTTCCGCTTTTTTTAATAGTAACAATCTTTTTGTTCTTTGCTTTCCAGGTGACTTTTTTCAGTTGCTTTTTCTTAACATTTTTAACCTGGACTTTTTTTGATTTGTTAAGGTTCAGTGATATCTTTTTGACACTCAGCTTTGGCTTCGCAGCGGCGTCTGTCTGAAAAGCCTGAGTGCAGGGTAACACTGCCGAGAGTAAAAGTGTGCCTGCCATCAGCAGTGCAATGTGTTGTTTTCGTTTCATGATAACCTCCTTAAGTTATATTGATATTAGGCGTGTGTTAAACGCTAGAATCCGCTTGAATACGGGATTTCTTTCTTTGATAACCAATTTTGCTTTTATCAGTTTTTTTGAATATAATTCAATAATGTATCATCTGCCTTTGTGTCTATTGCCTCGAAACTATCTATCATAGTTTCAGCTGTCATTTCCCGAAGTGAATTTATAGAATAGGATAACCAACCGGTTTCCTGCTGCACTTCACCCCATACTGAAACATATTTAGGGGCTTCTTTTACTTTATATATAGTCATATAATCTGATTCGTCAGGCTTCTTTTCCGTCACTATATAAAGTCTGTCATCCCTGCCTTTATATTGAACAACAACCTCAGTATCTTCAAAAAATCCGGAATCTTTTGCAAAATACACTATTTCTATGTCTTTGTTTTTAAAACCGAATTTCTTTTCAATAGATTTTGTATATTTTAAAATAAATTCAGCATTGTCTAATGTCGTCTTTAATTGATTTGCTGAGTTTTGGGCTGTAGGATAATATCTGGAATCCAGTTCTGATACCTTTTGATATGTCTCTAATGCCTTTGGATAATTATAATCCTTCTCATATTTCTTCGCTTCTTCAATATATCCTACAGATTCCTGATTCGTTTTGCATGTCGAAATTTTTTCTGCTTTTAATTTATAATTTTCTTCATCCCATTTATGGATCATAGAATATTCATTAATTGCTTTATCATATTCTTCATTTTTATATAAGGCCTCCGCCTTTTTAAAGTGTTCTTTTGATTCACGAATCTGTTCATTCCGGTAGTAGTTGTATGCAAAAATACCAGCTGCAGCAATTATGGCTATTATAATTATAGCAATTATTATTTTTATTTTTCTGCTCATTTTTTCCTCTCCCTTATCTATAGGTAAATCTTTTCTCCTGACCAGCTATTGTAATTTCGGCCATTTTTGTTTCCTCTTTAGTATAAATTAGTATTAGTGACTGCGAAACGTTACAAGCTGCCCATCGTTTCGCAGTCACCTTTATAGCATCATGGCTGCTGCCATACTTCCGCTGCACTTAGAAACTCTTCAAAAGATGGTTTCGGATCGTTAATGGAAGTGTCAAATAGTGTGGGACGGCTGTTTCCCTTCTGCTGGAAACCACCTCTCCAGGAAACACTGTCACACAGCCCCCAGATGGTAAGACTGGTGATACCTTTTGGATTGACTGTTTTGTCCAGGTGTTTCTGGGTGTTTATGACCATTTCCATAAAGTCCCGGACATAAGCTGCCTGGTCTTCATCGGTCTGTCCTTCATCGCTGTAATCATATGCTGACTTGTGATCCCAGTTGATGGTTACGTCCAGCTCTGTGATCTGAATCTCCAGACCAGTCTCCAAAAACATATCTAATGCCTTTTTGTAGACATCAAGGGTTGGGCGGTCCACGTCTAAGTGGGTCTGCATGCCGATACCGCCACAGATATAGGCGTCTTCATCCTCATTGATATAATCCACGAGTCTCACAAGCTGACTTGAATTGAAATAGGTATCATAATCATTGTAAAAGAGAGTCACCTTATCCTGTGCCTCGTATTTTACCAGCTGCTCATAAGCAAGTTCATATGCTTTCTTTACATAGGTAGGTTTCAGGTTCTGCTCACCATAAACGGAGGTCCAGGTGGTGATATTGCCGGCATAACCGTGGTGAAGATATTCATTTACCACATCCCAGGCGTAAACAATACTTCCTGCCTCTCCGGTCAGTTCTATTTCTTTTTCCATAACATGGGACATAACGGTGGAAATGTAAAATTCCAGTCTTGCGTCCATCACTTCCGGGGTGACAACATCTGCTCCGTTTTTGTAATCTTTAACAAAGAACCACTGGGGAGTCTGGCTGTGCCAGAGCAAGGTGTGGCCTCGCATCTTAAGACCATTATCATATGCGCTTTCAAGGGCTTTGTCCAGCTGTTCAAAATTGAGCTGGGGTACGTAAGTTTCCGTATATGTATCTGGAAGGATGTATCCTTTTTCACTTGCCTGCTTTTTGGAAATGGGAGTAGCCCAAAAGCCCAGCAGGGAATTCGGTTTCATCTCATTTTCAAGGGTAAAGCTGTTATAATGTTTTTTTACATGGTTCATTGTCTCGGCATCCTGAAGCTGCCAGCTGTTGAGACAATTTCCAAGGTATGGAAAAATGTCGTTATATTTCCCTAAAATGCTGTTGGGATCTGGTGTTGGCGCTGGTGTTGGTGTCTCCGGAACGGGTGGGGTAACCACTGGAGCTGGAATGGCTGGAGGCGTATTCGCCGGAACTGGTGTCTTTTTCGATGGTTCAATCTTCTTTGACTGCTGAACCGTCACCTTACATTTTAATGTAGTAGTTTTTCTACCCTTTTTGATCCGGCAGGTGATCACTGCATTTCCGCGTTTTACCCCGGTAATCTTACAACCATATTTCCCGCTGGATTTTACCTTTGCGATCTTCTTTTTATTGCTCTTCCAGCTGATCTTTGCCTTGGCGGCATTTTTTACTTTCAGAGTTACTGTTTTACCGGTTTTCACGCTAAGCTTACTCTTTGAGAGTTTTGGTTTTTTTGCTGCACCCTCAGCCCCGGCGGGGACGATCAGTGTTATGCAGAGCGCTGCTGTCAGTACCCCGGTAACTGTTTTCCTGAGTCTTGTCATTTTCCTTCTCCTTCTCCTTTTATTAATCTAAGATAGATTGTACATAATTTTTAATACACTCTACCGTCTTGT
>CAJUFM010000002.1:48836-103739 GCA_910585745.1 uncultured Eubacterium sp.
TTTTATTAATCTAAGATAGATTGTACATAATTTTTAATACACTCTACCGTCTTGTCAATACCAATGCGGTCACTCCGGAGTACCAGGTCGTAATTGAAAAGATTATCCCAACGTTCCCCGGCATGATAGCGGTAATAGTTCCCCCGGCTTTTATCCTTTTTTGATACGGTCTCGGCAGCGTGTTCTGGTGAGAGCTGGTCGATCTCGATGGAGCGCTGGATACGAAAATCAAGGTCAGCACTTATGAATACATTTATTATATCATCCAAATCTTTCAAAATGTAGTCAGCGCATCTTCCGACGATCACACAGGCGCCTTCCTCTGCCACTTTTCGGATCACATTGGACTGAGCCAGAAAGATCCGGTCATCTAAAGAAAGACCGGCAAAACCGGTGTCCTGACTGGTAAAAACGTTCATACCCATGGCAATGGAATAAAGAAGACTGTTTGTCGCCTTATCTTCCACCGATTCAAAGGCGGCTTCTGAGAATCCGGTATCTTTGGCAGCCCTGGAAATGATCTCATTGTCGTAAAATGGGATCCCCAGCTGATCCGCCAGTTTTTTCCCGATCTCGCGTCCTCCACTTCCGTACTGTCTGCTAATCGTGATTACTGTTTTCATTGAAAATCACCATGCCTTTCTATCAATTTAGAACAAATCTTTAATAATTCATAACTGATATTTTAATTATACAAAATTTTTAACGGAAATACTAGTGGATTCTTTGAAAAATAACTTGTCATATCTTAGAAATGTATTATATAATGATATTGAAAAAAAGACAGGAAAGGGTTCAGGTGATGAACATGAAGAAAATAATAACTACCAAACAGGCTCCGGCAGCGATTGGTCCGTATTCCCAGGCAGTTGAAGTTAATGGATTGATCTTTACATCCGGTGTGATCCCGATCATTCCAGAGACAGGAGAACTTGTGGAGGGCGGCATTGAAGCCCAGGCGGAACAGGCGATCGGTAATCTGGCGGCGCTGATCAAGGCTTCCGGTGCCAGTATTGAGAATACGGTGAAGACCACGGTTTTCATTAAAAATATGGATGATTTTGCATTGGTGAATGAGATCTATGCAAAATTTTTTACAAAGGATTTTCCGGCCCGCTCCTGTGTGGAAGTGGCACGTCTTCCCAAAGATGTACTGATCGAGATCGAAGCGATTGTTGAAAAATAGAAGAGCTGATTTGCTGGAAGAATGAGGAATGCCGGCAAATTGGTAATTTTCTTGACAAGGCAGTATAATATTGATATACTTAAATTTGGAATGTAATATTTTTGTAATAAATTCTTAAAAAATATGAAGAAGAACTTTAGGAGAGATTAATTATCTGATAGAGTACATACTGGAGGGAATAACATGCGGAGAGGAAGAATCCTTAAAATCTTCTTAGGGGCAGGAATATGTTTGACTGCCGGAATAATGGTAAATCACATAACATCGATGACTACTACGATGTGTACGGAAAAGGAACTGGCTGGTATGTCCTATACGTTGCAGCAGTATGTAGATACCCAGTCGGCGGGCGCTGCTTCTGATCCTGAGGCAATTGTGGCGTTTCCGGATGATCCAGCTCAGAATGCCCCCGCAGCACCAGGTACTGATCCGAATGCGCCAGCTGTTTCTGATGGCGCCGTGGCACCAGAGCCGACACCCTCGGCAACACCGAAACCAAAATCAGAATACGATAATGTCGGCATATCGGTGGCAGCAGACTATGTAAATGTTCGTAAAAAGCCAAATACGGACAGCAAAGTGCTGGGAAAACTGTACCGTGGAAGTGCGGCTACGATCAGAGAAAAAACTGGAGACTGGGTAAAGATCAAGTCAGGGCAGGTAGAGGGTTACATCAAGTCAGATTATCTTGCCATCGGGTTCAGTGCCGAAAAACTGGTAGATAAATTCGGAACCAAGATCGCTACTGTAAATACAGAGACTTTGAAAGTCCGAGAAGCAAAAAATACAGAGTGTGCAGTTCTTACCCTCGTATCCGGGGAAGAAAGTTTTGAGATTCTCCGTGAGGACAAGGAATGGGTAAAGATCATGGTTGACGGAGATACGAAAGGGTTTGTTTCTAAAGAGTATGTAGATATTTCCGTTAAATTTAAGAAAGCAGTTTCCATCGAAGAGGAGCGTGAGGAAGCTAGGAAGAAGGCGGCAGCGGCAGCAGCGGCGGCGAGAGAAGATATGGCACAGCAGCAGTCATCCCAGCCTTCCAGCAATTCCGGCAGTTCTGATAACTCCAATAATTCCAGTGGTTCAAAAGGAAATTCAGGCGGTGGAAGTTCAAGTAACAAATCAGGGGGTGGCGGATCCTCGATGAAAGGATCTGCTGGAAAGTCAAATCAATCTGATTCCTCGGATAAGTCTTCCGGCGGAAGCAGCAGTAACAATTCCAGCGGTGCCCTCGGCAGTGGCGACGGTTCTGCAATCGCTTCCTATGCATTGCAGTTTGTAGGAAATCCATATGTGTATGGAGGTTCCAGTCTGACTCATGGTACAGACTGCTCCGGTTTCTCCCAGGCAGTATTTAGAAAGTTTGGAATTAATCTGCCGAGAACATCCAGTGCGCAGTCTGGTGTAGGAAAGAAGATTAGCGTATCCAGTGCCAGGGCGGGAGATCTTATCTTTTATGCCCGGAATGGCCATGTAAACCATGTGGCGATCTGCATCGGCGGAGGAAAAGTTGTGCATGCCAGCAATCCGACCACAGGAATCACCACCAGCAACATCGGTTATCGTACGCCATATTGTGCGAGAAGGGTGATTTCAGGTTAATTCCGCTGACAGAAAATAATGTAAAATGAAAAGAATTCCGGTTTCCTTTAAAAGCAGGGAATCGGAATTCTATAATTTTACGCGAAGGTAAAGTGAGAATCCAGCGAGCCTGCTCCCAGGGGATTTGAGCGAACCTGGGGAGCAGGTCGGTCTCGTGCTGTTCGTGATTTAGCATCCTAATTAGTCCCGTCTGCGGTTTGTGAGCAGGATCAGCCGGAACAGCTGCAGGGCCGTTGCGAGAGCGGAAGCGACGTAGGTAAGTGCAGCAGCGCGGAGGACTCGTCTGGCGCCAGTGTTTTCATCTCCATAAAGGATATTGGTACTTTCCAGTATGTTTAAAGCTCTCCGGGAGGCATTAAATTCCACCGGCAACGTTACTAGCTGAAAAATAAGAACGGCAGAAAAGAGGATCACACCGATCTGAGCCAGCTGGACATAGCCCAGGATCAGGCCGAACAGGATCAAAGGCATGGAGATACGGGAAGCAAAATTTACAACAGGTACGATGGCACTTCGGATTGCAAGGGGAGCGTACCCCCTGGCGTGCTGGATCGCATGGCCGCATTCGTGGGCGGCAACACCGATGGCGGAAACAGAAGAAGAGCCGTAGACGGAATCGGACAGCCGGAGGATCTTTGACCGGGGATCATAATGATCGGTCAGGTTTCCGGATATTCGCTGGATGGATACATCCTGAATCCCGGCGTTTCTAAGGATCATTTCTGCGGCCTGTTCAGCGCGGATCCCTCTCTGGCTGAAAACCTGGCTGTATTTGCGAAAACTCCCGTTTACATTGGCAGAGGCGGCAATACTGATCAGTACGCCTGCAATGACAAAAATGTAAGTGGGATCAAAATAAGGGAAAAAGAATGGCATAATAAATCGCTCCTTTCAGTTATAGGATATACAGGAATGGATCATAATACCCAGACCTGCAACGGTATTTATTGACAATAACATATTTTTTTTATAAAATTATGAAGTAATTGCAAACAATAGATTAAATCGACAAATAGTCAGGCTAAAAAAATTTGGAGGACATATTTTATGGCAGCATTAATCCCTACTTTTTTACTATTAATCGCAGGTTTCGTGCTTTTGATCAAGGGTGCAGACTTTTTTGTGGAGGGAAGCGCCAGTATTGCCAGAAAACTGAGAGTTCCCTCTCTTATTGTGGGAATGACCATCGTGGCCATGGGAACGAGCCTGCCGGAATGTTCTGTCAGTATCAATGCCTCATTAACAGGAGAAAATTCGCTGGCAGTCAGTAACGTGCTGGGATCTAATATTTTTAATCTGATGGTGGTATGTGGCGTGTGTGCTTTATTTGCTCCACTGATCGTCAAAGCGGAAACCCGAAACCGTGATATCACATTTTCTATCCTATGTGCTGTTTTGCTGGGGGTTCTTGGATTTTTGGGAATGGAACTGGAACGGATGGACGGATGGATTTTTCTCGTGATCTTTATTTTGTTTTTATTTTATATGGTGATGTCTGCCCTGAAAGCCAGAGCAGCAGGGCAGGACGTAGAAGATGAAGGTGAAGAGTATGCTGTAATCCCAGTCTGGAAAAGCATTCTGTTCATTGTATGCGGTGCTGCTGCCATTGCTTTTGGCGGGGATTTTGTTGTAAAGTCTGCTTCTAAGATCGCCACTACCTTTGGAATGAGTCAGACTCTGGTAGGACTGACGATCTGTGCCATCGGGACAAGCCTTCCGGAACTTGTTACGTCAGTGGTGGCGGCGAGGAAAAAGCAGGTAGATATGGCGCTGGGAAATGTTATCGGCTCCAATATTTTTAATATTCTTTTTGTGCTGGGAATCAGTTCCGCTATCAGTCCTATCGCTGTCATTACAGAGAATCTTGTTGACGTCGTGCTTTTGATCCTGATGAGTCTGATCGTCTGGATCTTTACCTGGACCAAAGAGCGTGTGAACCGCGCCGAAGGCGCCTGCATGGTTTTTCTCTATATCGGGTACTGGGTATATATCTGTGTAAGGTAACAGTCATTTTATAATTACGGAAAGGCGTGAAAATAATGAAGAAAAAACTATTATGTCTGGTTCTTGTGTCCGGGTTGATCCTGGGGAACTGGCAAACGGTAAATGCTGCTAAAAAACCATCTCTATCATTTAAAAAACTTACATTGAATGTGGGACAGAAGAAAAAGATCACCATCAAGAACAAAAATAAAAAAGCAGTGTATACCTTCCGGTCCTCGTCCAAGAAGATCGCGGCGGTCAGTTCAAAAGGTGTGATCACGGCTAAAAAACAGGGCAAGGCTAAGATCACAGTGATGCAGAAATTGAAAAAGGGTCCTAAAAAATCATCCAAGAAGATAGGGGTAATTGCCGTGAGCTGTAAAAAGAAATTCATAGATAAACCATCCGTAAGTCTGCAGCCCACCAGTACGCCCCAGGTAACACCACCGTCATTGCCTCAGGATACACCGGCAGTTTCCCCGCAGACCACACCCCAGGCGACGCCGCAGCCTACCGAGACACCGACGCCAACCCCTGACCTGTATACCAAAAAGGTCATGACAGTAACCATGTCTGATACGGAGTTATATTCTGTGGAAGGAAATACCTGTCACGTTGATATGCAGTATTTTACAGGTGAAGTGGCCGGGGAATATCTGAACGGGAAGATCACAGAAGAAGGTACGGTTGTTATAAAAGACTATAAAGAGGGGGAGACACGTCTCTGTTCGAGATATATGATATCCGGCACAGACACAGAGGGCAAAAAATGTTCCATGTTCATCGAGGACAATGGAACTGTTGACGAGAGCGGAAAGGCCGTCACAACCCCCATCATCATAACCGACAGCGCTGCATTATCCTGGCTTGAAACAGCAGATCTGCAGGGGCGTGTCACAGATCAGGGCGATGGGACAAAGACCATTGACATTTTGTGGAATGAGTCAAATACAGAGCCAGTGTCCCCTTCCCCGGTGATACGGCCGGATGAGAGCCAGTCCTATACGAATGAAATCTTTACCTTTACCATCGATATTGGCAGCACCACATCTGTGACAGGAAATACAGGGAAAGCCTCGATGATCCATTTTGGAGGAGCCTCCGATTGTGCGAATTTTAAGGGGAAGATTGTTTCAGACTGTGTGGATACGAGATTGAAATTCAACGGGCAGATCGAAACACTGTCTGCCAGATATATTCTTTCTGGAACCGATGCCAATGGAAATGCCTGCAAAATATATGTAGAGAATAATGGTATTGATGATAATGGAATGGTTACTGAGCCCATTATAATTACAGATAATCCTGATCTTGCCTGGGTGGAAAGCGCGAAGCTGCATGGGACAGTAAGCTGGTCACCGAAGCTTACGATTCATGTGGCTACAACAAAATAGCAGCATCATTTTGAAAAAGTTGTGCTTGCATTTAGGAATTAAGTGTGATAAAATGAGCCTAATTTAGTCAAAGGCATTGAAGGAAACGATTGCTTATGCAGTGAACTTACGACAGGAAGAGACGTCACCGACTGAGAGCGTCCCGCGGGAGCGGTAAGCAGGAGAACATTCCGGAGCTGGTATGCTGAACCTGAAGTAGGCATACCCGGTGGCACCGTTATATGCATATTGAGAGGGAGATTATCTTTTTAAATTGTAAAGAAAATCTTCAACGCGGGTGGTACCGCGGGTTATGAATAAATGACGTTCATGCCCGTCCCAGGCGAAACATTTGTTTCACTGGGACGGGTTTTTTGTTGCGCGTCTGCGTTAGTCCCGGATGGAGCAAAACCTCAAAAAACAAAGAAAGAGAGGGGAAGGATCATGGAATTTGTTTCAGGGCAGACAAAAAAAGATGTAGTGGAAATCTCAGACATTCTCACTGGTGACTATGAAGGCAGGGACATCTCCATGAACGGAGCGATACACGCCATCCGCGATATGGGGGAGGTCGCCTTTGTCATTCTCAGAAAACGGGAAGGGCTGGTGCAGACCGTCTTTGAAACCGGAGCGGTGGATCTGCCGCTGAAGGATCTGAAAGAAGCCGCCACTGTGGAGATTCAGGGAAGGGTGAGCAGGGAAGAGCGGGCGCCCCATGGATTTGAAGTCCGGCTTAAGAAGGTCAGGATCTTATCGGAACCGAAGGAGCCTGTGCCGATTCCAGTGGGTAAATGGAAACTGGATACCTCACTGGAGACCAAACTGGAGCTTCGCCCCATTGCTCTCAGAAACATCAGGGAGCGGGCAAAATTTAAAATTCAGGAGGCCGTTGTCAGAGGCTTCCGTGATCATCTGTTTTCACAGGGATTTACAGAAATCCATACACCGAAGATCGGCGCCAAAGGTGCGGAGGGCGGTGCAAATATCTTTAAACTGGATTATTTTCACAGACCAGCAATTCTTGAACAGAGCCCACAATTTTACAAACAAATGATGGTAGGTGTATTTGACCGGGTTTTTGAAACAGCACCAGTATTTCGTGCAGAAAAGCACAACACCAAACGCCATTTGAATGAGTATACGTCCCTGGATCTTGAAATGGGGTATATCGAAAGTTTTCAGGATATTATGGAAATGGAAACTGGATTTCTGCAGCATACGATAGATCTTTTGGAAAAAGAGTATGCAAAGGAATTAAGTATTCTGGAAGTGAAACTTCCGAAGGTGGATCAGATTCCCCAGGTACGCTTTGATGAGGCGAAAAGACTGGTCTCTGAGAAATACGACCGAAAGATCCGCAACCCCTATGATCTTGAGCCAGAAGAGGAGATGCTAATCGGCCAGTATTTTAAGGAGGAATACGATGCGGATTTTGTATTTGTGACCCATTACCCGTCGAGAAAACGTCCTTTTTATGCTATGGATGATCCAGCGGATCCGGCATGCACCCTCAGTTTCGACCTGCTGTTTGGAGGGCTGGAGGTAACCACCGGAGGCCAGAGAATACATGATCTGGATATGCTGAAAGAAAAGATGGAGGCCCGGGGCATGACAGAGGAGGGAATGGAGCATTATCTTATGATCTTTAAACATGGCATGCCGCCCCATGGGGGACTGGGGATTGGTTTGGAACGGATCACAATGAAGCTTCTGGGAGAAGAAAATGTCAGGGAGACAACACTGTTTCCCCGTGACCTGTCACGGCTGGAACCATAACAGACAGGCAGCCGGGTATTTATATATTTAGGACGGAGGAGATTATTATGGCAAATATTATTTCGGATGAGACGATTGAATATGTGGGCATACTTGCCAAGCTGGAACTTTCCGGGGAGGAAAAGGAACAGGCAAAGAAGGACATGGGAAGTATGCTGGATTATATAGACAAATTGAATGAACTGGATACAGAGGGTGTGGAACCGATGTCCCACGTATTTCCGGTTGAGAATGTGTTCCGGGAGGATGTTGTGACAAATGGGGATGACAGGGAGCTGCTGCTTGCCAACGCCCCACAGAAGAAGGAGGGGACCTATATGGTGCCCAAGACATTTGACTGATCCGGGGAAAGGAGTAAGCGGCTATGAGTATAATGAGTTTAACAGCAGTAGGACTTGGAAAAAAGATAAAGAGCGGTGAGATCGGAGTGGCAGAGGCGGCAAAAGCGGCTCTGGAAGAAACCCAGAAGCGTGAGGACCAGATCAACAGCTATGTGACAGTTCTGGATGAGAAAACCATTCTGGCACAGGCAGAAGAGGTTCAAAAGCAGATTGACAGCGGCGCACTGGACAGTCCTCTGGCGGGAGTGCCGGCAGCGATAAAGGACAATATGTGTACCAGGGGAATCCTGACTACCTGCAGTTCAAAAATCCTGGGGAATTTTGTACCTTCCTATTCTGCGGAAGCGGTGCGGAACCTGGAAAAAACCGGGGCGGTCATAATCGGAAAGACAAATATGGATGAGTTTGCCATGGGCAGTACCACAGAAACATCGGCCTATGGTATCACGAGAAATCCTCACAATACAAAGCACGTTCCAGGAGGGTCTTCCGGAGGTTCCTGTGCGGCGGTGGCGGCCTGTGAATGCTCCTACGCACTGGGATCTGACACTGGCGGTTCCATCCGCCAGCCCAGTTCATTTTGCGGTGTGACAGGGATTAAGCCCACCTATGGCACCGTTTCCCGGTATGGTCTGATCGCCTACGGCTCTTCTCTGGATCAGATTGGTCCCATCGCAAAGGACGTGACAGACTGTGCGACGATCCTGGAAGCCATATCTTCCTATGACAAAAAGGACAGTACATCCATTCAGCGGAAAGATCTTGATTTTACTTCCGCCCTTGTGGCGGACGTCAAGGGCATGAAGATCGGGATTCCCAGAGATTATTTTGGGGAGGGGCTGGATCCCCAGGTAAAGACTGCGATAGAAAAGGCAGCGGGGGTTCTGGAAGAAAGAGGTGCTATCCTGGAAGAATTCGACCTGAGCCTTGTGGAATATGCGATCCCTGCCTACTATGTGATCGCATCGGCGGAGGCAAGCTCGAATCTGTCACGCTTTGATGGAGTAAAATACGGATACCGAACTGGAGACTACGAGGGACTTCACAATATGTACAAGAAGACCCGCTCGGAAGGCTTTGGGCCAGAGGTTAAGCGTCGGATCATGCTGGGATCCTTTGTTCTCAGCAGCGGTTATTATGATGCGTATTACCTGAAGGCGCTGCGTACCAAGGCCCTGATCAAAAAAGCCTTTGACCAGGCCTTTGAGAGATACGATATGATACTGGCTCCGGCGGCGCCCACCACAGCGCCAAAGATCGGTGAGAGCCTGAGCGATCCCATCAAGATGTACCTGGGAGATATTTATACCATCTCTGTTAATCTGGCGGGACTTCCCGGGATCAGCCTTCCCTGCGGAAAAGACGACAAAGGGCTTCCCATCGGAATGCAGCTGATCGGGGACTGCTTTCAGGAGAAAAAGATCATCCGCGGGGCTTATACCTTTGAGCAACATCGCTCACAGGAACAATAAAAGGAGGGGATATCATGGCAAAACAATATGAAACAGTGATCGGACTGGAAGTTCATGTAGAACTTGCGACAAAGACAAAGATATTCTGCGGCTGTACCACGGAGTTTGGCGGTGCGCCTAATACACACACCTGCCCTGTCTGTACCGGAATGCCGGGATCTCTTCCTGTATTAAATAAGCAGGTGGTGGAATATGCCATGGCAGTGGGACTCGCCACCAACTGTAAGATCACCCAGTACTGTAAATTCGACCGGAAAAATTATTTTTACCCGGATAACCCGCAGAACTATCAGATCTCCCAGCTGTATCTGCCGATCTGCCGGGACGGCCATGTTGATATTGAAACGCCGGCAGGAAAAAAAACCATTGGGATCCATGAGATTCATATGGAAGAGGATGCTGGAAAACTGGTGCACGACGAATGGGAAGATTGTTCATTGGTAGACTTTAACCGCTCCGGGGTGCCATTGATCGAAATCGTGTCAGAGCCGGATATGAGAAGCGCCGAAGAGGTCATCGCTTATCTGGAAAAGCTCCGTATGACCATTCAGTATCTGGGAGCCTCGGACTGCAAGCTCAACGAGGGTTCCATGCGGGCGGATGTCAACCTTTCGGTCCGTGAGGCGGGCGCTTCCGAGTTTGGGACCCGTACCGAGATGAAGAACCTGAACTCCTTCAAGGCAATATCCAGAGCCATCGAAGGAGAGCGGGCGCGTCAGATCGAACTGATCGAGGAGGGTAAAAAGGTCATCCAGGAGACAAGACGCTGGGATGATAATAAGGAATATTCCTATGCGATGCGCTCCAAAGAGGATGCCCAGGACTATCGTTATTTTCCTGATCCAGACCTGGTGCCCGTCAGCATCAGTGATGCGTGGATCGCAGAGGTAAAGGCGCGCCAGCCGGAGCTTCAGGAGGAAAAGGCAGCACGATACAAGAAAGAGTTTGACATACCCGAATACGACATCAATATTATTACCAGCTCAAAGAGTCTGGCGGATATGTTTGAGGCGGCCACAGCGATCTGCCACAATGCAAAAAAAGTATCCAACTGGCTTATGGTGGAGACCATGCGTCTTTTAAAGGAAAAGGACATGGAGCCGGAGGATATCACTTTCACACCGGAGAATCTGGCGGTGCTCATTCATTTGACCGATGCGAATGCCATCAACTCTACGGTGGCAAAGGAAATATTTAAAAAAATGTTTTCCGAAAATATTGATGTGGAGCAGTATGTGGTGGAGAACGGTCTGAGGACAGTCAACGACGAGGGAGCGCTCAGGCAGACAATCGAGAAAGTGATCGCTGAAAACCCACAATCGGTTTCGGATTATCAGGCAGGAAAGACTAAAGCCATTGGTTTCCTGGTGGGGCAGACTATGAAAGCCATGAAAGGCAAGGCAGACCCTGGAATGGTAAACCAGATTCTCAAAGAATTGCTGGATTAGTTGTTAATAGTCTTCAGATTCTTTAAGAAAGTGGTTGACGGCAAGCGTTTTCTAAGCGATAATAATAGTAACAGCTGGTGGCAAAGGGGGGCTATTTATGATTGAGATGAGAAAAGAAAAGAGATGGCCGGCAAAGCTGGAACTGGAGATCTCTTCATTATTTAAACAGGATAATGTAAAAGTAGAAAATATCAATGCGCCGATCGAGGTGTTTGATGTCTCCAAGGTGGGGATTGGATTTAAGACCAAAAGCGTTCTGCCGGTGGGATATTATTTCAATGCCAGGCTTGTGCTATGTGACAGTGGTACGTTAAATTGTGTGGTTCGTATCGTGCGCCATCAGGAGACGCAGGATGGTAATATCTATGGCTGTGAGATCGTGGGAACGGCATCCATCATGGATTATGTCTTTAATGACTATGCGGCTACGCTGAGTTAGTGTCCGTACACGTTAATATTTGATCAATAAAAACATGGGCGTTCCGGCAGTGTCGGGAGTCCATGTTTTGTCCGTTTGAAAATATATCAGGGAGTGTGAAAAATGCAGAAAATAGAAATAAAATATTTAGGCCCTATAAGAGAATTAGAAATTCAAGTAAGAGATTTTAATTTACTTATCGGTGAACAGGCAACTGGGAAAAGTACAGTGGCAAAGGCAATATATTTTTTTAGAATGATAAAAGCTACTATAACGGACTATCTTTGTCAGTTATATGATGATGCCCTATATAATGGAAATGATGTTAGTGGCGGATTTAAAAAAGTTATAAAAAAGGAACTGAAATCAATTTTCATTTCATTATTTGGCTTTAGCTGGGATTTGGATCAACGTTTGTATTTAAAATATGAATACGCAGATGATATTTCCATTAAAGTAGATTTGAATGGATCTGCAAAAAGAAAATATATAAGCGTCTCATATTCTCAAAAATTAACCCAGGAAATAGAAATTTTAGAAAAAGAAGCTTTAAAATTGTATCATCAAAAACCAGATGCTAATGTCAGCCTTTCTTACGCAAGTAAAGAACGATTGCGAAACTATGATTATTTTAGAAACAACGTTAATAAAATTTTTGAAGATTTCAAAGAAACCTATTATATTCCAGCTGGAAGAAGTATGATAACTTTGTTGGTTAATAATCGTTCATTAATTGAAAATGAAAATTTGGATTTGATATCGCGGGAGTTTATGCGGATTATTGACAATATTCATGGGGCATTTACTGATGGAATTCGAAACGTTCATAAACGTTATCCAGATGGGGAAAGAAAGTTTGATGTTGGAAAAATATCAGAAATATTAATCTCTGATTTGAAAGGTGATTATCAATATAATGCGGGAAAAGAATATATCATTACAAAGGATAAAGAACTGCACAGTGAAAAAATACCAATTAACTTTGC
This sequence comes from uncultured Eubacterium sp., assembly GCA_910585745.1. Taxonomy (GTDB): domain Bacteria; phylum Bacillota; class Clostridia; order Lachnospirales; family Lachnospiraceae; genus Eubacterium_F. Next base: position 61,422 of record CAJUFM010000002.1, read on the forward strand.
ATCATCGGGGCAGCAGGAAGTTTTGTGGCTGCTCAATCAATTATATATTTTGATGTTAAAAAAGGAGAAAGCATTTGTAATTATAGAGGAACCAGAAGCTCACTTGTATCCAAATCTGCAGAATAAGGTGGTTGAATTTATTGCTTATTTTGCGAATGTGAATGAAAGTTCTATTATGGTTACAACGCATAGTCCGTATGTATTGACTTCTGTAAATGCATTATATTGTGCGGGAAAAACCATTCAGGAGTTTCCTAATCTGAAAAAGAAAGTATATGATATAATTGGAAATGGGTGTGAGATTTTTCCAGAGAAAGTTATGGCGTTAAAAATAAATAAGGATACAAGTATACAAAATTTAATTAACGAAGAATATGGTGAAATTAATACGGAAATGATTGACGAAATTTCAGATAGAGTAAATGAGAAATACACAGAATTGTTTTATCTTTTAACGGAAAAAGAATAACGAGGGGAGGAAACGATGAGGAAGGAAGAGAATAATAAAAAGATGGTATCTGATCCGTTATGTACATTGCCATTTGGAACGTATAATGAGTCATTTGAGCATCTTAATATAGGTGAGAAAAAGACGCTTAAGGATTCAAAATCGGATAAAAATTCTTTTATGCCGGTAAAAGTAGTTGATGAAAAAGTATTTTTAACAAAGCCTGATGGAAAACTGATTCCTAATATTCAAGGTCAGCGTAAATGCGATTTTCTAATATATTGTCAAAGTAAGCCACAGTCATGTTTTATTGAACTTAAAGGGGAAAACATTTCAATCAAAGAAGGGTATAATCCCTATAATCAAATTAGTGATACGGTGGATTATTTAAAAAAGGAAGAGCAATTAAAAGGTTTAGTGGATCATAGAGTTGAAAAGCATGCATTTATTGTTTCACCAGGGCGTCAAAAATTTCCCAAAGGAATAGAATCCAAGGAAAGATTTCTTTGGCAGAAACTTATACAAAAAGGAGAGAATAAGAAGAAAATAGAAGATCTTATTCATTATGTAAAAGTGACGAAATCAGATCGATATAGTAATAATGGGCAAATCATTTGTTCTCCCAGATCACCTATAGAAATTCCATTTGGTAATAGGGAGTGAAAATTTTATCTATAGGGATAATGGGTGCATTTATTTAATATAAAAAATATGTCTAGCAGGGAAAAAAGCTGAGGTTGTTATTGAGTTCGGGTCAGACAATACAAAGGGGATTGTGCTGTTATCTGATTATTGTGCAGATGTATCCTATTCTGGCAGTGATTTTCAACCGGATGAGAAGAATGTTGGATTTAGCTGGCTGCTTGTCAGAGACAGCAAATCTTCTGAATGGGAATTGAAATCCTGCGGGTACGCTTAAGCGATTTTTATTATTACATATATGCTTTTTTAAGAAATATAATATGTTATTGAGGAAGAGATGGTTGACGTTGGCCATCTTTTTTTCTTGTTTAAGAATATGCAGGAAGCACGTAACTCAAAAGGATTACATTCTCCTTGTCGAATTTTGTCGATATATGCCGAATGTTTGTTCTTGTTGTATTATGTCAGATTATGTATAATGTAAATAACAACTTGCACTAGGGGAAGTTGTAAATAAACACAAGAAAGGAACTGAATGAATATGAAAAGAGCTTTAGCAATACTATTATTTATCGGAATGATGCTGTCAGGGGTATGCCAGCCATTCAGCAAAACGACCTGCTCTGCAGGAACAGACCAGCAAACTACAACCTATGCAGGAGAAAATTTCAGGATCGAGTATCAGATCGTATCCCAGTGGGACCACGGCTACATAGCCAACGTGACCATATTCAATACAGGCAGTACAACAATTGAAAACTGGGAATTATCCTATCAGTCCTCGGATGAATACGTCAATATCTGGAACGCCTGTGTTGACTATCGTGGGGCAAAATATTACAATATAAAAAATGCAGGTCATAACCAGAACATCCGGCCCGGAGAGTCAGTTTCCTTCGGCTTCCAGGCGGCATACAAAGAAGAATCCGTGGATATTCCCCGGTCCTAAAAATTCTGGGGGACAGGCTTGTGGTGAACAATAAGGAATGCCGGATCCAGTTCGATGTGGTAAACCAATGGCATGACGGCTGTATCATGAACGCTACCCTGTATAACAACTCGGATAAAAATATCGAAAACTGGTCCATGGAGTACGGTTTCGATTTCGAGATACAGAACATTTGGAGAGCAAAAATAGAGAGCCGTAACGGAAATACATATAAATTAGCCAACTGTGAGTACAATTCGGTGATCCGACCTGGGGAAAGTGAAACCTTCGGTATGCAGATCCATTTTCCCGAGGGAACAGAGTTCAAAAAACCTTATGACATCAAATTATACCAGTACCGGAAGGATGACTGGTATCTTGATTTTGACAAGGAATGGAACCGGACCATGATTCGTGCCAACGATGATAAAGTACTGGCAGCGCTTCAAAAAAACAAGAACACGATAAAAATAGGTGTCATCGATTCGGGAATCGACTATTCCTCGAATATAAAAGTGGCAGCAGTTGAAAATTTTGTCACTGCCTATACCGAAAAGAACCCGATCTTTGGGGACTTATCGGGACACGGGACAGCCGTGGCAGGGATCCTCGCTTCGGATCCATCCCGGAATGAAGATTCTTACCAGTTTGACAACAAATACTTAAAGTAGCTGACCACAGAAAAAGTCAGTGGAATCAATCCCTATGTGAAACTTTACTCCGCCGAAGTTCTGGACGAATCAAACAAAACCACTGTGGACCAGCTGGTGAATGGAATCAACTGGGCCGTGGAAAAGGGCGTTAAGATCCTGAACATCAGCTGCGGACTGGAAAAAGATTCAGCTAAACTGCATAACGCCATTAAAAAAGCCTCTGCCAAAGGGATCCTGATCGTTGCCGCAGCGGGGGATGGAAAAACCGTCCAGTATCCAGCGAAGTATGAAGAAGTGATGGCCGTGGGCTCAGTAAAGTGCAATGGAGAGCAGACCGGATCCTCCCCCACTGGAAACGAGATTGAAGTTGTCGCACCGGGGGAAGACGTAACCACCTATGGTCCTTTTGAGATCTTGACAAACCAGTCAGGCACCAGCATGGCGGCCCCACAGGTGTCCGCCCTGGCCGCTATTTTGTGGCAGCAGGATCCTTCCCAGTCTGCCGATTTCATCCGTAAGCTGATTGGTGCTTCGGCACATTCCCTTGGGGAACCTGCAAAGTATGGGTATGGCCTGATCGACTGCGCCTACGCCCTGGAGCAGTACGGTAAGTTTGCGGAGGGATATCATGCAGCAGGTGCGGAGAAGATGTCCCTGCTGGCGGATAACGACCATACATTACTGCTGACAGATGAAGAAGTGGTACGGGGGTACTGGAGTGGTGTAAATCATCAAGCCGTTGCAAAAGGAGACTTTGATTTTCTAAAAAAAGGTGCAATATGGTCTGATAACAAAAAATCCACAGTGAGGGGAATGAAGGACCACCCGGAATTTCATGGATATTTCAAAAAAAATTATGTGGATGCCTACATTACCATGACTGAAGCGGCTTCAAAACTGTACAAAAATGGGAAATTCCCCAAATTAGATAAGGATTATTATAATAGTTTTAAAAAGGCTGCCAATTTAGGGTTTAAAAATTATAAAATAACAAAGAAAGAAGATAAGGCAAACTTTGTATATGGAATGGCACTGCATACGGCGGCTGATATATTTTCCCACAGCACGACGGGAGTGAAGGGAAATGACCGAAAAAATTTGAAAGAAAAAAAATTAAAAGTTCTTTGTAAACAGTGGGATGTGTTAAAGCATGGTCCCAAAGATTCTAATGGTAAATTTAGTGCAGATAAAAACTTTGCGGATTCCACGAAATGTATATCAAGCAGGTATAGTAAAAGTGCAAAAAACGTATGCAGTGCCATCATAAATCAGGCTGTGTTGAAGCATAAAAAGGGAAACAAAAAGGTGTTTGAATACATTTATTATTATAAGTCTGTTAAAAAAGCGTCGAAGATCAAAAAAGAATCGGATAAGAAAAACTATGTGATAAAATCCTATGGAATACTGAATTTAACAAAGTATCTAAAACCAGGAGATAATAACAAGCTTAAAACAGTCGTAAACAATGCTGGGAATGCAAATATCAAGAAGGTGGTGGAAGGATGGAAATAAAAAAGTGGACCATGTTGTTGCTCTGTATTATTTTGTGTACAGGCAGTATCCCTTGTAATGCTGCAGCAAAAAAGACCAGTGGAACAGATGGAAACGGTAATACCTGGGTGTATGATGTAAAGACGAAGACCCTCACTTTTTCTGGAAATAAAGGTATAGAAGATTTTACGATGGATGGCCATAGTCCGGAACCAGACTGGTATGTCTGGAGTGATAAGGCAGAACACATCATAATAAACGATGGAATTACTGGAATAGGACAATGGGCATTCTATTCATTTGTAGACTTGAAGACCGTTGTCATGACTGATTCGATAACATGGATCGGAGATGGAGCATTTATATTTTGTATGAATTTAACGTCTGTCAAGTTATCTGCAAATATTAAAGGTATACAGGGGGAAGCATTTTATGGTTGTAACAAATTGGAACACCTCACACTGCCGGATACTCTGAAAACCCTGGGATCATTTGGTTCATGTTCAAAACTGAAAGAAGTTATCATACCGGATAGCGTGTCCAAGACATATGAGTCGCTATTTGTTGGATGTACATCCCTTACAAAGATCAAGCTGCCAAAAGGCATGAAGGAAATTAAGCAGTATGATTTTACCAATTGTAAGAACCTGAGAACTTTGGATATCCCGGAAGCTGTGACCACTGTGTCCATGTCCGCTTTTTCTGGCACAAAACTGAAAAAGATCACGCTGCCGAAAAATGTAACAACAATAAAAAAAGGGATGCCTTATCGTGGAAAAGATAAAGTTTTTGCTGTAAATAATGATTCCGAGCTGCCAACTAAAGACCTCCGCCTGATCGAAATAAAATCAAAAAAGGTAAAAAGCATTGCCAAAGGTTCCTTTTCTGGTCTTTCTTCCAAAGTAGTGATCAAGGTTCCGAAAAGCAGGAAGAGAAAGTACACGAAGATGCTACGAAAAAGCGGACTGGAAAAAAAGGTAAAGATCAGGACACTGCGATGATATAATTCGCAAAAGAATCTTTAGAAACACCATAAAACAGGAATCCCCCATAGAAACCCAGATAAGCACTGGATTCTGTGGGGAGATTCCTGTTTTGTATAAGCATTTCAGCACACTATGCTTTTAACGTATCATACAGATTTTTCACTGTTGGATAGATTTCCTTGAATTTGGCATATTTTGCATCGTACTTAGCTGTGAGGGCAGCGTCCGGCTCCACACAGTCAATGACTTTGACGATCTTGTCAGCAGCCTCTTCCACAGAAGCGTATTCTCCGCAGGCTACGGCAGCCAGCATGGCGCCACCAAGACCGGGACCTTCTTCACTCTCGATAATGTTTACTTTGATTCCCAGAACGTTAGCGATGATCTTTCTCCAGAGCGGGCTTTTTGCACCGCCGCCGCAGATCTTCGTTTCAGTGATGTTGATGCCAAGATCCTTAGCGACTTCAAAAGAATCACGGATGGCGAATGCCACACCTTCCAGAACTGCCTGGGTCATGTCCGCTCTTGTGGAGTCCATGGACATGCCGATAAAGAGGGCGCGGGCGTCTGGATTGTTATGGGGAGAGCGCTCGCCCATCAGATAGGGGAGATAATACACGTTGTTCTCGCCCAGCTTGTCATCGGTGATTGGCTTCTGCTCTGCCGGATAATCTTTTGTGCCGATGATATCGTCCATCCACCACTTGTTACAGGAAGCAGCGCTGAGCATACAGCCCATGAGATGATAATTTCCGTCGGCATGGGCAAAGGAGTGAAGGGCGTTGAATTTATCCACACCGAACTCCTTGCTGGAAATAAAGATAGTTCCAGAGGTTCCGAGAGAAATGTTACATCCGCCGTCGCCTACGGTTCCCGTTCCGACAGCAGCAGCGGCATTGTCTCCGGCGCCGGCAGCGATCTTACATGCGGTGGTAAGTCCCAGCTCTGCGGCAGCTGCATCGGTGAGTGCGCCGGTGATCTCATAGCTCTCGAAAAGTTTCGGAAGCTGTTCCTCTTTTACGGAGCAGATCTCCATCATTTCCTTTGACCAGCATTTGTTCTTTACGTCCATAAGAAGCATACCGGAAGCGTCGGAATAGTCGCAGCTGTGAACGCCTGTCATTTTATAGGCGATATAATCTTTCGGAAGCATGATCTTTGCAATCTTAGCGAAGTTGTCCGGTTCATTTTCCTTTACCCACAGAATCTTTGGCGCTGTAAAACCGGCAAAAGCGATATTCGCTGTGTACTGGGACAATTTATCCTTGCCAATGACGTCATTCAGATAATTGGTTTCTTTTGTGGTACGTCCGTCATTCCAGAGGATCGCTGGACGGATCACATTGTCATCCGCATCCAGAATCACCAGTCCGTGCATCTGCCCGCCAAAACTGATGCCTGCCACCTGGGAAGCATCGAAACCGTCAGTCAGTTCTTTGATCCCTGCAACAACAGCATTCCACCAGTCTTCCGGGCTCTGTTCTGACCAGCCTGGATTTGGGAAAGACAAGGGATATTCTTTTGAAACAATGTTTTTGATCGATCCATCTGCCTCCATGAGAAGAAGTTTCACTGCGGATGTACCGAGGTCAACACCTATGTAATACATATAAATCCTCCTAAATAAACTTAATGTTTGGAAATAACTGCCAGCAGTGAGCAATTATAATGCCAGACAGTTATAAAAAAGCAGCGGCCAGAGAGGGGCGAGGTGCCGACCTCAGGGCCGCTGGCATGTAAATTACAAACGATTATTCAACTGCATGTACTTATGCAAATGGATTTTCTGTTGGATAGCGAACGCCTGCTGGCTGATTGTATCCGATCTCATTTACATCTACGCCGATATATTTGAATACTTCGTACAATGTCTTTCCGAAATGTCCAAATGCAACTGCACCGTGATGTGGATAGTTGCCCTCGATCAGTACGTGGCGGTAGAATCTTCCCATCTCAGGAATTGCAAAGATACCGATAGCACCAAAGCTTCTTGTAGCGACCGGAAGTACTTCACCGTGTGCTATGTAAGCACGTAGTTTGGTATCTGCGGTACTCTGAAGACGGAAGAATGTGATGTCTCCAGGAACAATATCCCCCTCAAGCGTTCCGTTGGTAACTTCGATTGGAAGGGAACGGGCCATGATCTTCTGGTATTTCATCTCACAGAAGGACAGCTTGCTGGAAGCGGTATTTCCGCAGTGGAATCCCATAAATGTATCTTTCAGTGTATAGCTGGCATATTTACCCTTGATATCCTCATCGTACAGATCCTGTGGTACGGAGTTGTTGATGTCGAGAAGGGTTACAGCATCCAGGCTTACAGCAGTTCCGATAAACTCAGAAAGTGCCCCGTAGATATCTACCTCACAGGATACTGGAATGCCTTTTGCTGTCAGACGGCTGTTTACATAGCATGGTACGAAACCAAATTGTGTCTGGAATGCAGGCCAGCATTTGCCAGCGATAGCAACATATTTGCGGTAGCCTTTGTGATCTTCGATCCAGTCAAGAAGAGTCAGCTCATACTGGGCAAGTTTCTCAAGGATCTCAGGTTTTTTATTACCTGCTCCCAGTTCTTTTTCCATATCTTTTACAACTTCAGGAATTCTTTCGTCGCCTGCATGATTATTAAATGCCTCGAAAAGGTCAAGTTCTGAATTCTCTTCGATCTCGATGCCAAGATTATAAAGCTGTTTAATCGGTGCATTACAAGCAAGGAAGTTAAGTGGACGAGGACCAAAGCTGATGATCTTCAGGTTTTCCAGTGCATATACGGCACGGGCAATCGGAAGGAATTCATGGATCATGTCAGCACATCCCTCAGCAGTTCCTACTGGGTACTCAGGAATATATGCTTTTACATTACGCAGCTTCAGGTTGTAGCTTGCGTTAAGCATACCACAGTAAGCATCTCCACGTCCGTCTAACAGACTGTTTCCGGTCTCCTCAGCAGCAGCAACGAACATTTTAGGTCCGTCAAAATGCTTTGCAAGAAGAGTCTCAGAAATTTCAGGACCAAAGTTTCCAAGATATACACAAAGTGCGTTACATCCAGCTTTCTTAATGTCCTCCAAAGCCTGTACCATATGAATTTCACTCTCTACGATACAGATCGGACACTCATAGATGTCAGCAGCATCGTATTTCTTCGTGTACGCCTCAACTAAAGCTTTTCTTCTGTTTACAGAAAGCGTCTCTGGGAAACAGTCACGACTTACTGCAACAATTCCGATTTTCATTTCTGGCATGTTGTTCATGTTTGTAAACCATCCTTTCATTTATTATGTTAAAATTTAATCAAAATCAATAATCTCATTTTAAAGCATTTATATAAAAAAATCAATAAAAAGCCTCATATTTGTAAAAAAAAATTTGTGCAGTGTACATATTGCACAAATGAAGGTTTCGTAGTATAATGAATTTGTATAACCAGAGTTTTAAGTTCACTTTACATGGAGGTAGGACTTTACTTCAGGGTATTTTAAAAAGTAAAGAGGTGATTTCATGGTTGAAGCATACAATTATTTTATAGGGGGATATATTCCAAAGGTATCTCCGAAGACAAATGTACATGATAGAAAAGAACTGAAAAATAAATATAAGAGCATTGTTTCGCTGAATAATGCAAATCCCCTTGCCATGATCCAGCTTTCTGCGGATACACAGATTTATGCTCTTGATGTAAAAGAGATCTCGATGGAGATGGGGGAGGCTGCACAGAATACTCTCGATGGAAAATCGGAAGAGGCAGAAGAACATGCAGAGAAGACACTTAATCTGTTCAATAAGCTATTATCGAGAAGTGATGAGTATGGGGAGTTAAAGCACAAACCTTCCCGGCCGGGATGCGAGCTTCGGAACCTGGTGGCAGCCAATAAAGAAGATCTGGAAGCGGCAGGGTTTACCGTTGCAGAGGACGGATTTCTCAGCATTAATAAGGAAAAAGAGTTTAAGATTCCTACTAAATTTATGAAAGAATTGAAAGACAAATGTGAATATATGAGTATGAATCCGATGGAATATGTAGAGAAAAAGGTGTTCAGCTATGCGCATCTCCACCGGAGTGATATCGGGTATGCCTATGCTTCGTCTGTGTATACAGGAATGTTGTTCAATTCCTATTGTTAGTGTTGGTTCCATTGGCGCCGATGAGCTGATTTATAGAAACGGCTGTTTAGTTATTTAAAATTGTTTATCTTTGAGCTGCAGAGTCTTAAAAAGAAGACTTTGCAGCTTTTTATATTTAGAAAGTGCATGAAGTAGTATCAAAAACTATGTTTTGAAGTATTCATATTGACATCATAAAAAGTTTGTGATACTCTCATACTAGAAGATGCTAGGGTATAAAATTACCCCTTAAACAAAGGAGATATGAACTGGTTTGATGCCGAAGAAGGCGGCATGTCGGATTAGGAGGAAAAGCTGTATGAATGGATTGGTTTTAGAGGGTGGGACATTTCGCCCGGTATTTAGCTGCGGGGTGATGGATGCATTACTGTCTGAGGACATTATGATGCCTTATTGTATCGGGGTGTCTGCGGGAATATCAGATGGTGTGTCTTATATATCCCGTCAAAAGGGAAGAAATCTGGAGATCCTGCAAAAATATAGAAATGATAAGAGGTATATGGGAAGATCTAATTACCGGAAGCACCGGAGCTTGTTTGGCCTGGACTTTGTGTTTGGAGAGATACCCAATAGTCTTGTTCCGTTTGACATGGAAACATTTAAGAAGTATGAGGGGACCTGTCTGGTCGGTGTGACAAAGGCTTCCACAGGGGGAGCGCAGTATATGAATGCCATGGATATGGATGAGCAGTATTCGATGCTTCGTGCTACCTGCGCCATGCCTCTTTTTTTCCCGGCGATCGACTTGGACGGGGAGAAATATTACGATGGTGGAATCTCAGATCCGATTCCGTTAGAGAAGGCATTTGCAGATGGATGCGAAAAGCTTCTTGTAGTGCTGACCCAGCCGAAGGGGTTTGTCAAACGTCTTGGGAAATATGATAAGCTGGGGGCTAGGATCCTTGCCAGGAAGTACCCAGCTGTCAGGGAGGCGATATTATCCCGGCCAGACCGCTATAATAAGATTGTCCGCCGCTGTGAGCAATGGGAGAAGGAAGGGAAGGTCATGATCCTGCGCCCCAACTATCTGCTGAACAGTTTTGAGAGCAATGTGCAGAAACTGGAGACGGCATACTGGCATGGATATCGTATGACGAAAGAAAAGATGAAGAAGATCCGGAGGTTTTTGGGGCTTTAATACCATCGGGCCAGGTTTCTGCTGCTGGGCTGCCTTAAAATTTGCGCCGTCAAGCTAAAAAAACAGGAATGTGTTTGACACAGGGTTATCTTTTCTGTTATAATATTTATACTTGCGGTTATGGCGGAATTGGCAGACGCGCTAGATTTAGGTTCTAGTGGGGAATCCCGTGCAGGTTCAAGTCCTGTTAACCGCAGATTTTAATTTTTGTGTGAAAAGTAAAAGGGGCGGTATTGATATAGAATACTGTCCCTTAAGTTATTTTATTTTTTTAGCCTTTTTCTTACTTCTAGTGGCGCTATAGGGATAAAAAAGGCAAAAAATAGTGATTTACATGTAATATAAGTATGGATTACGCCCAAACAGTGTGAGTGTGCAGTCTGTTACGTATATTTAATGTGAAAAAGTCTCATATTTACATATATGCTATATTGTATAAAGGATGTGTGAGTATGAGATTATTGGAATTGCGTGTTTCGAATAAACTATCACAGAAAGAGCTTGGTAAGGCTCTGGATCTGACACAACAGCGCATTAGCCTGTTGGAACAGGGCAAGAGTTATCCAAATTCCATCGAGATTACAAAGTACGCGACGTATTTTGATGTGTCGGCAGATTATGTGCTGGAGATCAGCCCGAGAAAAAATCCCTTTGCAGAGATGGAGGGGCTGGTTCGCGGAAACAGGGAGATTTTGCTGTTAAAGTATTATTCTAAACTGAATGAGAATATGAAGAAATATATTCTGGAAATGACACAGAAGGCGCAAAAATATCAGGGGAACGACGAAACGGATACATTGTCCTAAGCAATACGGATAATATATCCGTTCTCTTTGTTTACATTTTATCACAATACAGGTATAATATGGTCAGGGGGCCAGCTCCTTCCTTACGTCTTTTGTGATGAAATCGTTGAGCTGATACATTCAGTGAAAGTGTTAGGTGAGATGAATTGAAAAACATACTTGTACTTGAAGATGAAGTTGAGTGCAACCAGCTGTTATGTGATATTGTTACTACAAGCAAAGAAAGAGTAACAGTGTATCCGGCTTTTAATGAAAAAGAGGCGATGCAGATTGCACTTGAATGTCATATGGATCTGTTTCTTGTCGACATTTCTTTACATGACCTGCAAGGAAATGATGTGTCGGGGGTAAAATTTGCCAAACAGATTCGCAATATTGATTATTATGAGGTTACACCGATTATCTTTGTGACATCTATTGCCAATCTTGAACTCCATTCTTATCGCGAAGTTTCCTGTTATAGCTATATTTTAAAACCGATTGATGAAGAGAAGCAGAAACAGCTTGCAGTGGAAATTGACAAACTTCTTAAGGACAGAAAGTCTGTCAGCAGGGAGCAGTATCTGTATTTTAAAGTTGATTCTGTTTTTTATCCTATAAAAGTTGACGAAATTATTACTATCCGCTGTATTAACAGAAGATTGCTCATACATACGATATCGGATAAATTTTATGTGAACAAGCTGACATTAAAGCAGATTCAGAAAGAATTGAATGCTATGGGGTTCAACCCTTTTGTGGAATGCCATCGCGGGATCCTGGTAAATCTGGATCATGTGGAACATATCGACAGGGTGAATAAATATGTGAAAGTATACAAAGAAGATCAAATGATCGATTTTGGAAGGACAAAGTGGTTTTCGGAAATACAAGGAGTAATTGAGCATGATTAGTAGTATTTTAATGGCAGGGATAGAACAGGCGGCCAATATAATGGTTGTTGACAGTCTGTTTAGAGGTAGGCTAAAAAAAGATATTAGTAAGAAAGTAAGCATAGTTTTTCTTGAAACTGTTATCTTGGGCTTTTTCAATATATATCAATTAAATGGCTTGTGGCTGCTCTTGGTGTATGCCGTTATGATCGGTGGCGTGAAGATAATCTATCACGAGGACATTAGTATTTGTATTTTGTATTGTATTATCGGTTTTCTGATGGTAAGTGCCATTGAACTTCTTTTTTATATTCCTTTCGCCATGTTCTGGAAAGAGATGGTGGGAGATTCCCAGGCAGGTCTTATCGGAACCGGCGGTGCCCTGCTTGTGGTGTGTGCCGTCCGCAGAAAGAGGTGGATCAACTGGAATATGATCCAGGATTTTGTGAAATGCCGCTATAAGATGCTGTGTTATATTTGTGCGGCAGTGGGGGGTATCATGCTCGTTGCCGTGTCATATTTCCGGGTTCTGGCTAGTATGCCAATCTACAGTTTTATCTTTCTGATCCTGATGATCGTTATCTTGTTTCCCATGATGTCGCAGTTTATAAAAAATGAGGTTGAATTAAAGGAACGCAGCAAATTTGAAAAACCCATGCGGGATGTGATCACAAGGATCCGACAGCAACAGCACCAGTTTGATGCCCATCTACAGGCAATATATGGAATAATCAATCGCTGCCAGACTTATGATTGCCTGGTAGAGACACTGGAAGGTTATATGTCTAAGATTCAGAGAATGGATGCTTTTTACAGCTTGACCAAGGTGGAAGATCCAGTGCTGTCCGGGTTTCTCGGAGTCAAATTTTCGGGGGCAGTAAACCGGGGTATCCATATTTCACAACAGATATCTGTAAAAAAGATATGTACCAATATTCCCCTCACAGAGCTGATCGGTACTTTTGGGAACCTGATAGACAATGCCATCGAGGAGGTTGAGACCAACTATCTCAAAAAGGAGATCCGCCTGACCCTGCACGAAGAGGGGGACTGGTATGAATTCACTATTTCTAACCCGATCCGGAATACAGATATGCATGAGATTACCAATTTTTCAAAGAAAGGGTACAGTACAAAAGAAAATGCAGAGATGCGTGGGTTGGGGCTGTATAATGTGCTGGATACGCTGAACCATTATAAGGGAGAAATGTACATGAATAAGTACGCAGTAGAAGAAACGGATTGGTTTGTAGTGCGGATCAAAATAAAAAGGCTTACATGTAAATAAGCCTTTTTATTATAGTGTCTGGTTGGTTTAATTGCTTTTTGTATCTGGTTTTTATTAGTCTTCTGTCGGATATTCCGGCTCACCCCAGAAACAGTAGCTGATAATATTGGTGGTCATCATGGCAGCCATGGCGATACATAAACTGCAGACCTTGAATAAAAGACTGCTATTAAATTTCTTCATTTTTTCCTCCTTTCTGTGCGGCAACGGCACATAGTAGTTGTAATGCCTGTAAAACAATAATCCAGAAGCAGATGTCTGCGATTGGAGTTGTTTTCAAAATAATTATAATAACTGAGTATAGGAACAAAAGTCCTGTCGCCCTGTTGCGGTACTGGCGTTTGGTCTCTGGTGCTGCGGGGGGTCTTTTTTTTGATGCCACCGGAGCCGCCAGAAATGTGATCAGGATACACAGAGCCAGTATCACAGGTTTGACCGCATAAGGAACCGGTACATAGGAAGGGAGCACGATCACCGACAACAGCATAAATGCTAGTGTAAACAAAAAACAGGTAATAAAGTGTTCCATATGAATACCGCCTGAATTGCAACGGATGGTTATAAGAACCAGCACACCAATTAAAAATTCGGGGAGATGCCCCAGGTTAAAAAATAAAATAGAAAGCAGCAATGTTTTGACCAGTTCAGAACTCACAGCCTTAAGGGTGTACTTTAACCGCTTCATTTCCAGATCCGTGAATTGGTAGGATGACTGGATCTGTTCCAGAAACCGTTCCGCGTGAATGACTGCCATATTGCAGTATCCTCCTTTACGAAAAATGTGCAATGCACCGGTGCAGTCGACTTGTTGTGTAATAGTATAGCGGAAAAAATGACAAAAACAAGGGGGTGTGCGCGAACTGTGCGATTTCGTGTCTGAAATGATAAAAAATGGCCGCAAACGACGAAGCATCGTTATTTCAGACACGAAATAACACGGTTCGCGCAAAAGTATACCATCTTTTTCCTGTTTCCTGTATAATAGTTACAGAACAAAAGAATTTTAAGGAGGAACTGATTATGGATATGGAGTTAGGTATGGAACTGTTATTGGATGCGAACCTCTCACTGTGCGAATGCAATAATTGTTTTATGGGATCATTTCTTCAGATGCTGCGTTATAAGGGAGTGAGGTTAAGTGAATTAGAAGTACAGCTTCCCTATGCTGGTGTCAGGCTCAGTTTGTCATATCAGGATGGAATCAGTCTGAGTGCTAATTTTATTCAGGGCATACATTATTTTTGTTCGGAAAATCAGATTGCGTATAAGACGGGGGAGATCCTGCCGCAGCATATAAGAGAAGTGGCATATGAGATTTTGTCTGAACATGGTGCGTTTATGATCTCGCTGAATTCGAGAGATTATGGATATTATAAGGCTTTTGTCAATGACGGGATACAGCACTGTGCACTGGTGACAGGAGTGGACAAGGAAGGGCTGCATATCGTGGACGTCTGTGCTTCAACATCCCAGCCGACGACACATAAGGGGGTTCTTCCTTTTGGGAACATTCTTGAAATTGGTCAGCATCAGCCGATTCCCATCGCTTACATAGAAGGGGAAGTGGACTGGGATAAAAAAGAGAAGGAGATCGACTGGGTACAGGAAAGAAAAAATCATATGGAAGAAAATATAAAATTAGAGCAGGGCAGCAGGCTTAGGACAGGCCTGGATTATTGTGAATATCTTTACTCGGGGCTGTCTTCCCTGAGGGGATTTGAACTCCGCAAAATCGCCCATAACATTATGACGGATACCCATGTTCCCCAGTTGAAGATGCTTATTAATCTGTTTGCTGATAAAAAACAACAGGAGTATTATATTAAAATGAACCAGCTGTGTAATGACTGGACTCTGATGTCTTATCGTTTTCTGAAAGGGAGCTTTGAGTATGATTTTGCAGATCAGGAAACCCTTGTATATAATTACAAAGCGCTTCTTGAGAGAGAGCGGGAGATATATCAGCTATAAAGTCAGGTTTTCTCCCTGCCACAGGATCAGAAGAGTTCCATTTTCTACGCTGATACTTCCCTTTTTTCCAGTGGCCTCATTGCTGATCCCCAAAGGGAATTGATTCGTCAGGGTGCTTCCTTCTATTTCATACTTTAATCCTTTGATCGTTACATTCTGACTCGTGTCACTGAGGGAGAATACCGAGACATAACCGGTAAAATCCTTTGGAATTGTAAAACCGGAATTTTGGATCACCGTCAGCACATATTGATCGTGATGGAGAATTCCCTGGGCACCTTCGGCGGCAAGGTAGGAAAGTGCCTGGATATTGGCTATGGAATGATCCAGCCGCCCGCCAAGTCCGCCGTAGATCTCAAAAGTGTGATAACCTTTGGAGAGTCCCAGTTTGATGGCAAGCAACATATCTGTATCGTCTTTTTCCGGTGGATAGGTGTGCTTTTCGCATATTGTATCTTCCCATATTTCTAGAGACTGAACAGAATCAAAATCTCCCAGGGCAATATCTGCCCGCAGCCCGATCTGAATCAGGTGGTCATAGCCGCCGTCAGCGGCAATGACCAGATCTTCATCCGTCAGTGATATGTTACAGGTGGAAAATTCCCCTGCACCAAAAATGTAACAGACAGGAGTGTCCATTTTTCTATACCTCCAGGTTTTCGATGATCTTTACAGCATCATCCATGTAATCAAAGGAAAAATCTTCAATCTTACCGTGGTCCACTGCTTTGGTGAGTTCCGGGTTGATGGGAAGCTGGCTGAGAACGATCAGACCATACTGGTCAGCAATTTCCTTCACATGGCTCTCTCCAAATACGGAAATATGTTTACCGCAGTCAGGGCACAGGGCATAACTCATATTTTCTACGATTCCCAGTACCGGAATATTCATCATTTCTGCCATTTTTACAGCCTTGCTCACGATCAGGGATACCAGATCCTGAGGAGTGGTCACGACGACGATGCCGTCCAGGGGCAGGGACTGGAATACGGTCAGGGGAACATCTCCCGTTCCGGGAGGCATATCCACAAAGAGATAATCTACATTTTCCCAAAGTACGTCGGTCCAGAATTGTTTTACAGTTCCGGCGATGACAGGCCCCCTCCAGATGACAGGGTCGGTTTCATTCTCCAAAAGCAGATTAATGGACATGATATCTATGTTTGTTTTTGATCTGACCGGAAAAATAGTCGTGGCATTTCCCATAGCCTTTTCCGTGATGCCAAAGGCTTTTGGTATGGAGGGACCGGTGATATCCGCATCCAGGATACCACAGTGGTATCCCTTCCGGCTGAATGCCACTGCAAGAAGATCGGTGACCATGGACTTGCCCACGCCTCCTTTGCCGCTGACAACGCCGATCACTTTTTTTACACTGCTGTCGGGATGTGGCTTTTCCAGAAAAGATCCGGGTTCTCTGTCTGCACAGTTTGAACTGCAGCTGGAACAATCATGATTGCATTCACTCATAGTACTATAATGCCTCTCTTTCACAGATTTATGGTTGTGCGACAACCATCACAGATTTACTTTAGTACGAAACCTTGATTTTGTCAATAAAATGTGGCAGGATGAAAGGGAAAGAAAGACCATGGGCGCCCGGGGGAGTGTTGGCAGGGGTCAATTGCCTCAATTTGTTTCCTTGGGCAGAAAGAGAGGATAAAAATGGAATCCAGAAGAGAAAAAGCAATAGAATTATTTAAGAAGGGATATAACTGCTCTCAGTCGGTGGTGCTGGCATATGCGGACGTGCTGGGGCTGGACTGGGATCAGGCAGCCAAAATGTCCGCTTCCTTTGGAGGGGGATTAGGAAGACTCCGTCATGTGTGCGGTACTGTCTCCGGTATGGCAATGGTTGCAGGGATGATCACAGCATCCTCAGATCCGAAGGACAAAGAACAGAAAAAAGAGAATTATGAGATGATACAGAAACTGGCAAAAGAGTTTGAGAAACAGAACGGCAGTATTATCTGCCGGGAACTGCTGGGATTGGATGGAGAAAAGACCACGGTGTCAGAAGAATACAGGACAGGGGCTGTTCCAGAACCGAGAAGTTCCGAATATTACAAAAAGAGACCCTGTCCGGAACTGGTGGGGCAGGCCTGTGAAATTTTGGATCATATGCTGTTTGACCCGGCGGACTAAGGAAAATCTTGATTAAGAATTACAAATATGTTAGAATAGATAGAAGTATTGACGATTTTTATCTAAAAACAAGGCAGGAGGCATTTTTATGTTCAAAATTGTAGAGAAAACGTCCCTGAATCCTACCGTTTCTAAAATGGTAGTGGAGGCTCCGTTGATTGCAAAAAAAGCTGAGCCAGGACAGTTTATCATCTTTCGTGCCAAAGAAGACAGCGAAAGAATTCCGTTGACAATTGCGGATTATGACAGGGAAGCAGGAACGGTTACGATCATTTACCAGATCGTAGGAGGATCCACCATGGAGCTGGATACTCTGGAAGCCGGGGGATATATTCACGATTTTGTGGGACCTCTCGGGGTTCCGACCCATACAGAGGGGTTGAAGAAAGTTGCTGTTGTCGGCGGTGGCGTCGGCTGTGCCATAGCATATCCAGTAACGAAAAAGCTGCATGAAATGGGAGCAGAGGTACATTCTATTGTAGGATTTAGGAATCAGGATCTGGTGATCCTTGAGGAAGAATTTAAGAACGCAAGTGATAAGCTTGTGATGATGACAGATGATGGAAGTTATGGGGAAAAAGGTCTTGTAACCGATGCCCTTGAAAAATTGATCAAGGAAGGAAATGAATATGACGAAGTGATTGCCATCGGACCTTTGATCATGATGAAATTTGTATGCCTTACTACAAAAAAATATGGGATCAAGACGATGGTCAGCATGAACCCGATCATGATCGACGGTACGGGAATGTGCGGCGGATGCCGTCTGACTGTGGGCGGTGAGACAAAGTTTGCCTGTGTGGACGGTCCTGACTTTGACGGTCATCTTGTGGACTTTGACGAGGCGATGCACCGCGGAACCATGTACAAGGAATTTGAGACACATGCCCGCGAAGAGGCCTGCAACTTGCTGAAGAAAGGAGCAGAGTAAAATGGCAGAACGTAATATGGATATGAATAAATGTCCGATGCCGGTACAGGATCCGGACGTCAGAAATAAGAATTTTGAAGAGGTAGCCCTGGGATATACTTATGACATGGCAGTGAATGAGGCGAGAAGATGTCTGAATTGTCCGAAGAAGCCTTGTGTCAGCGCCTGCCCGGTGCAGATTGATATTCCAGCTTTTATCGAGAGAGTGGCCAATGAGGATATGGAGGGAGCTTTTGAAATCCTTTCGAAGTCTACTTCCCTTCCGGCGGTGTGCGGACGTGTGTGCCCACAGGAAAGCCAGTGTGAGGGAAAATGTGTGCGGGGGCTCAAAGGTGAGCCAGTAGGGATTGGCCGTCTGGAGCGTTTTGTGGCAGATTATCACAGAGAACACTGTACAGACAATCCGGTGATGCCAGAGCAGAATGGACATAAAGTTGCGGTGATCGGAGCAGGACCCAGCGGACTTACGGTGGCGGGAGACCTTGCCAAGATGGGATATAAAGTAACGATCTATGAGGCGCTTCACCTTGCCGGTGGTGTTCTGGTTTATGGTATTCCTGAGTTCCGTCTCCCCAAGGCGATCGTTCAGAAGGAGATCGACAATCTGAAAGCCATCGGAGTTGACGTGGAGACAAATATGGTCATCGGTAAAGTGCTTACCATAGATGAGCTGTTTGAGATGGGAAATGAGGCTGTATTTGTAGGCTCTGGAGCAGGACTTCCACGCTTCATGAATATTCCGGGCGAGAGTTTGAAAGGCGTATACTCTGCCAATGAGTTCCTGACCCGTATCAATCTGATGAAAGCATATAAAGAAGATTCCAAGACGCCGATCCAGCACGCGAAAAAGGTAGCTGTCGTGGGCGGAGGAAATGTGGCGATGGACGCCGCAAGAAGTGCAAAGCGTCTTGGCGCTGAAGAAGTGTATATTGTATACCGCCGCGGTATGGAAGAACTGCCTGCGAGAAAAGAAGAGGTCGAGCACGCAGAAGAGGAAGGGATCATCTTTAAGACACTGCATAATCCGGTGGAGATCCTGGGAAATGAGGATGGCATGGTATCTGGTATGAAATGTGTACAGATGGAACTTGGTGAGCCGGATGAGAGCGGACGCCGCCGTCCGATCGTGAAGGAAGGCAGTGAGTTTGTGCTTGATGTGGATTCTGTGATCATGTCCATCGGAACCAGCCCGAATCCATTGATTCGATCCACCACACCGGGATTGGATGCCAATAACCATGGATGTCTGATCACAAAGGATGAGAAGGGCGAGACGACCCGAGAGGGCGTTTATGCTGGTGGAGACGCCGTGACAGGTGCAGCTACTGTGATCCTTGCCATGGGAGCAGGCAAATCAGCGGCCAAGGCAATTGACGAATATATTAAGAGTAAATAATAGATACCGGAACACCGGTGCAGTTATTGATGAAGGGAGTGTTTATTTTGTTTAAAAGTTCTATAAAAAGAGTGGTCTGTATGCTTCTTATCCTGGGACTTGCCTTTTCAAGTTCGTTGTCTGTGGCATCCCAGGCGGCAAAAAAGACAAAGCTTAAGACAAAAAAGATCACGATGAAAGTCGGTCAGAAAAAGAAGATTGTGATAAACGGAAAAAAGAAAAAAGCTGTATATCGTTTTGTTTCATCTTCAAAGGCAAAAGCAACTGTGTCTAAGAGCGGTGTAGTCTCTGCAAAAAAAGCAGGAAAGGTTACGATCACGGTAAAAGAAACCTATAAGAAAAAGACAAAGAAACTTGGAAAGACGGTGGTTACGATCAAAAAGAAAGAGGATGAGAAAAAACCATTGCCTACGGCAGTTCCCTCGTCAAGTCCAGTGGCAACACCCGTGGTGACACCGGTTCCCCAGGCCAGCAGCCAGCCGCAGAACACAGAGGTACCCCAACAGACGGAGACGCCGAATCAGACAGAAGCACCTCTTGAGACAGAGCCACCGGCCTCTGATATGAAGCCGATCGGACCATATATCGAGGATACGGATTCCAGTGTGCCAGAAGGATTTGATAAAGTGAATGACGAGGTGGCGGGAACGGTGGAGGATATTACATATGACTCTACTGTGATCAAGGAAAATGCTGTTGTTTCCAGAAAGGCAAAAGTTGTGCTGCCAAAAGGCTATACCAAGGATAAGAAATATCCAGTGGTATATATGAATCATGGCATCGGCGAAAACGAGAAGACATTTTTTGAGAACAAAGTTCAAAATGTGATCTGGAATGCCATCGCAAATGGAGATGCAGAGGAAATGATTGTTGTGTTCCCGAATGGCTGTGCCAATGAAAAGGGAAATAGTAGTGGGCTGGAATTCTTTAGTAAGGAACACTATGCGGCATTTGACAACTTTATTAATGATCTGAAAGAATGTCTGATGCCATATATCAATGAGAATTATTCCACACTGACAGGGCGTGATAACACTGCGGTATGTGGATTCTCCATGGGAGGCCGTGTCAGCCTGCATATCGGCTTCACCCTTCAGGACACCTTCCGTTATGTAGGGGCTTTTTGTCCGGCACCGGGTATCTTTGAACATAATGATATGAATGTCCACGAAGATGGATTGTTTACCCCTGAGACATTTACCCTGCAGGATCAGTACATGAACGATACTCTTGTAATGATCGTGAAAGGAACAAATGATACGACAGTTAAGAACTTCCCGAAAGATTATACGGAAGCTTTGACAGCCAATCAGGTTCCCCATCTTTTCTTTGAACTGCCGGGTGGCCATGATACCAGTGTGTATAAGCCAGGAATGTATAATTTCCTGCGGCGCATTTTCCACCGCAGTGAGGGATGAGAAAAGCGTATATATGAGTTCTGGCGAACTTTTAACAAACTGCTGCACCGCGTTGTCGATGCAGCAGTTTTTTTAGTTGAAATATCTCCATGTATTATAGTATAATTAAACATATATTTACATAAAGTCGGGAGGTACTATGAAGAAGAGAGCAGGTTTAAGTCTGAGAAAAAGATTGTTAGGTGTCACACTTGTTCCCATCCTTTTATTTGGGATCATCATTATAATATGTAGCTGCAATCAGCTGGCAAAATCCGTCCATCAAGAAGTGGAATCTGGATTGAAAAATGTGGCGCAGTCGGCAGTCTATATGTTTGAAGAAGAATTTCAGGGAGAGTATTTTAAGGATTCTGGGAGTACAGGGATATTTGGGGAGGAAGCGAAGCCAGAGGCGGCAATGGAGATTTTGGAGAAATTGAAAGAGATTTCTGGTGCAGATATAACTATTTTTTATAAAGATGCCCGTATTGCTACCACGATATACAACAAAAATGGTAAACCGATCATTGGGACAAAAGCAAACGCTGTGATCATAAGAGATGTTTATAAAGGGGAGACGGAGCGCTTTTATGCTGAGACGAGTATAAATGACCAGGACTATTTTGCGTATTATTGTCCTCTGTATGATTCCCAGAAAAAATGTACTGGGATGATATTTGCGGGAAAACCCTCCCACTATGTGAGCAGAATTGTACTGGAAGGAGTACTTCCCATCGTGACGATCATCGTTTTGGTAATACTGGCCATGAGCGTGATCATGTGGCAGTATTCGGTGCGGTTGACCAACGCGATGAAGAACCTTCAGGATTTTCTTATGAAAGTGGAACGGGGAAATTTTACGGCAGAGCTGGGGGAAATAGTGGAACAGCGTAAGGATGAACTGGGCAGGATTGGAAAATCTGCCGTGCAGATGCAGTGTGCGCTGCGGGAGCTGGTAGAACAGGATTCCCTTACTAAATTATATAACCGTCATTATGGAGAAATCTGGCTGAGAAAGGTGATAGAAGAGTCCGCTGGGAAAAATTCTGCCTTTTCTGTGGCAATAGCAGATATTGATTTTTTCAAAAAATTTAATGATAATTATGGACATGACTGTGGGGATCTTGTGCTGCGGAAAGTTTCAAATATTTTGAGAAAAAGTATGAAGAGACAGGGGTGTGCAGCAAGATGGGGCGGCGAAGAATTTCTGCTGGTCTTTTCTGACAAGGGGCTGGAGGAGTCACTGGAAGAAACCCAGAGGATTGCTGACAAAATAAGAAGACTCCGGATTTCATATGAGGATAAGGAACTGGGTGTTACAGTAACTATCGGCATTATAGAGGGAAATCCGCAAAGAAATATGGATGAATTGATCAAGGCGGCGGATCGGGCGCTCTATGAAGGAAAGGAAAGCGGCAGGGACCGTGTGCAGGTAGGAAGTTTGAAAACAGATACGGCATCGGATTGAAATGAACTGCATCACCCAAACTAAATGAATTGAAAATCATCGGCAATTATGATATGATAAAAGCCAGACATTGTAGACCATAAAAAATGCTTGTAAAAGGGCAATGAGAGGAAGGTGCATATGAGAAGAGTAGCTTTTTTGACCAGTGGCGGAGACTGCCAGGCACTGAACGCAACGATGCGTGGGGTGGCGAAAACTCTTTATGAGGCGGATAATGATGTGGAGATTCTCGGTATATTGGAAGGATACAAAGGACTCATGTATGAAAAATACGTGAAAATGAAACCTTCTGATTTTTCTGGGATTCTAACAGAAGGCGGAACGATCCTGGGATCTTCCAGACAGCCTTTTAAACATATGAGAAAGCCGGATGCCAATGGCATGGACAAGGTACTTGCTATGAAAAATACCTATCAAAAGCTGAAGCTGGATTGTCTTGTCATATTGGGCGGCAATGGAACACAGAAGACAGCCAATCTTCTTAGGGAAGAGGGACTGAATGTGGTGGGACTGCCTAAGACCATAGACAACGATATCTGGGGTACAGATATGACCTTTGGATTCCAGAGTGCGGTGGACATAGCTACTAACTGCATCGATTGCATTCACACTACGGCTTATTCTCATGGCAGGGTATTTATTGTGGAAGTTATGGGGCATAAAGTGGGCTGGCTCACACTTCATGCTGGTATAGCAGGCGGGGCAGATGTAATACTGATCCCGGAGATTCCCTATGATATAAATTCTGTTATATCAGCCATCGAAAAGAGAACGGAGGCGGGAAAACGGTTTTCCATTCTTGCTGTGGCAGAGGGAGCTATTTCCAAAGAGGATGCTGCTCTTTCCAAAAAAGAATATAAAGAGAAATTGAAAAATAACCCATATCCGAGTATTTCCTATAAGATCGGGGCGGAGATTGAGGAGCGGACGGGGCAGGAGATCCGGATCACAGTGCCGGGACATACCCAGCGCGGTGGAAGCCCATGTGCTTATGACCGGGTGATCTCCAGCCGTCTCGGAGCAGCGGCGGCAGGACTGATCCTTGAAGGAAAATTTGGATATATGGTAGGCTTCAAAGGAAATGAGATCGTTCCTGTGCCTCTGAGTGAGGTGGCGGGGAAATTGAAAATGGTGGATCCGGATTCATCGATGATCCAGGAAGCAAAAAATCTTGGTATCTGTTTTGGCGATTAAGCAGAACAGGATATCGTAAGGAGGAGACAAGGCATGTCTTATCAGGCACTGTACCGCAGATTCAGACCGGACAATTTTGAGGAGGTAAAGGGACAGGATCATATTGTGACTACTCTGAAGAACCAGATCCGGGCTGACCATGTTGGACATGCCTATCTCTTCTGTGGAACCCGGGGAACAGGAAAGACGACGGTGGCTAAAATATTTGCCAGGGCAGTCAATTGTGAAAATCCTGGGGAAAAAGGGCCATGTGGCGAATGTGAGATGTGCCGGGCGATCGCAGCGGGAAATTCCATGAATGTGGTGGAGATGGATGCGGCATCCAATAATAAAGTGGACGATATCCGCCAGGTGATCGAGGAGGTACAGTATTCTCCGGCCCAGGGCAGATATAAAGTATATATTATCGATGAAGTGCATATGCTTACCACAAGTGCATTTAATGCGTTATTAAAGACACTAGAGGAGCCGCCCTCCTATCTGATCTTTATTCTGGCAACGACGGAGGTCCATAAGATTCCCATGACGATCCTCTCCAGGTGCCAGAGATATGATTTTAAGAGGATCTCGGTGGAGACCATTGCTGCAAGACTGAAAGAACTTCTGGATCAGGAGGGGATCGCAGCTGAGGAACGGGCGCTGACGTATATTGCCAAGCTCGCTGACGGAGCCCTGCGGGATGGTCTGAGCCTGCTGGAGCAGTGTATCTCCTTTTATTTTGGTGAGGAGCTGACCTACGAAAAAGTTCTCAAAGTGCTGGGGGCTGTGGATAATGATGTATATGCTTCTTTTACAAAAGCGCTGGCGGCGGGAAACGTGGCAGATATGATGCAGATCATTGACGGGCTTATATCGGCGGGAAAGGATCTGGGACGGTTCTGTGACGAGTTGATCTGGTACATGAGGAATCTGATGATCGCAAAGAGTACGGAGCATCCGGAGGATATCATAGATATGTCCCAGGAGAATCTGGATACCTTGACAGGGACGGCAAAGGAGCTGGAACTGGAGATGATCTTCCGTTATATCCGGGTACTGTCTGAAGTGGAAAATCAGATGAAATATTCTGATCAGAAAAGAGTACTGTTTGAGGTGGCACTGATCCGGCTCAGCCGGCCGGAGATGGAAAGAGATTATGAATCTATCGTAAACCGGATTCATAATATAGAAGAGAAGCTTGAAAAAGGATCTGTGGCGGCACCAACGATTCAGAACCTGGAACCGTCATTGGGCAATGCTGTGGCAGAAGCCCCCCGGAAAAAGATTCTGGAGAGCGCGGTACCGGGGGAGGTGAAATCCCTGGCGGGAAACTGGCATCAGGTACTGAATCAGCTGGATCCGGTCAGTAAAAATATGCTGAACCATGTGACACTGACAGTGGATGACACTGGCGCGTTAGTAATTGCCTTTTCCGAAGATACAGCATATGCGTATTTCTCCAGGGAAGGGGAACAGAAAGAGAAATTGTGTCATGTGGCAGAGGAGCTTATTGGAAAGAAGATAAACATTGAATTTCGTCTGGTGGCAGATCAGAGAGAATACGACGCGCTTCCTGAATTAAGGGGTCTGTTTGCGGATAGTGATATTGAGATCGAGGCTATGGACTGAAAAATAACAGATATAAATTGAAAGGAAAATAACAATGGCAAGACGTGGTGGATTCCAGGGAGGAATGCCTGGAAATATGAACAATCTTATGAAACAGGCGCAGAAAATGCAGCGCCAGATGGAAGAGCAGCAGAAGGAGATGGAAGAAAAAGAATTTGAGGCGACTGCCGGCGGTGGAGCAGTCACTGTAAAAGTCTCCGGAAAAAAAGAGGTTCTTTCTGTGAAACTCTCAGAGGAGGTTGTAGACCCGGATGATATCGAAATGCTGGAGGATCTGATCGTGGCAGCCACCAATGAGGCACTGCGTAAGATGGAAGCCGATAATGCCAAGGCGATGGAAGCGCTTACTGGCGGCTTGAATCTGGGCGGAGGATTTCCATTCTGATGAATTACTACTCGGAGTCGATCAATCAGCTGATTGAAGAACTGGCGCAGCTTCCAAGTATCGGTGCCAAATCGGCACAGCGTCTCGCTTTTCATATCATAAATTTGCCGGAGGAACGGGCAGAAAGATTATCTTCTGTCATTCTGTCAGCGAGGAAAAATGTACGGTATTGTAAAGAGTGCTTTACCCTGACGGACAGTGAGATCTGTCCCATCTGCGCGAATCCGAAGCGGGATAAGAAGACCATTATGGTCGTAGAGGATACGAGAGATCTTATCGCTTATGAGAAAACCGGACAGTACGAGGGGGTATATCATGTGCTTCACGGTGCCATCAACCCGACACTGGGGGTGACACCGGCAGACATCCGCCTAAAGGAACTGATGCAGCGTCTTCAGACGGATGTGGATGAAGTTATCATCGCCACCAATTCATCTCTGGAGGGGGAGGCTACGGCGATGTATATCAGTAAGCTTTTGAAGCCGGCTGGTATCAAAGTGACCCGCATTGCCAGCGGAGTGCCGGTGGGCGGTGATCTGGAATATATCGATGAAGTGACATTATTCCGCGCGCTGCAGGGCAGGACTGAGCTTTGAATGGTTCGAGGAGGACGAAGCGTATTCCCGGATCAGGCTGCGATTCAGCCCGCGATAGATGAAATCTGCCAGGCGCATGACCAGATTCAGCCTGGTGGTCTGCAGAAGCATCTGTCCGCCAAACCCTGACAGGTTGACGATGCCGGTGATAAACAGATCTCCCACAGAGGGGAGGTCTTTGGAGACCCCTACACCGGGAGCAAGGGATCCCTCCCCCACGGTGATGTAACCCACGTGTTCTGCGATGCCTAGAGAGGCGTCAACGGCGATGATCACAGGGTTTCTGTGGTTTTTTCTTATAAATTCAAGAGCATCTTCCAGATTTTTGGCATGAACCGGGTTTTCCAGGGTGCCATAAAGATGGAAGTTTTTTTGGTGCATGGCAAGAAAATGTCCGACAATAGGGCCCAGTGAGTCCCCGGTTGCCCGGTCGGAGCCGATGCATACGATTACAGTTTCTCTATTTGAAATATCATGTTTTCTCATTAAAATAGACAAAGTTCTTGAAAATTCACTTAATGCGTGCCGGTCGGCTGGATTAAAATAATAAATCATTTGCGTACTCCCTTTCTAAATGGACATGCCGCTTCTGGCGGCAAGACCATGATAACTGCTTATCTAAGAAAAGTATTGGCAGATAAACGAAAAATACTCATGAAAAATAAAAAATCTGATTTTCTTTTCAGAAAGCGACAAAAATTTTATTTTCCTTGTTTTATAATGAGAGCAAAACGAATAAAACGGAGGGATATCATGGACTGGAAAGCACCAAAAAGCGTACGTCAGATAGGTGATACGAAAGGGAAGACGAAAATATATGTAGAAGACTATGTGATGTCTTTTGCCAGAAGGATGTCCAAGGAGAGAAAAGGTACAGAGCTGGGTGGTGTACTTCTTGGACATCGTTTTTATCACGCCAGGGAAAAGGTATTTCTGATATCGGGGATGGTCTCTATCAAAGACTTTCATAAGCGGGAGAGTGATACATTTTCCCAGGAAATGTGGACAGGCATTTATACAGATATCAAAGAAAATTTTACAGATCTTGATATCGTGGGCTGGTACTATTCAGGAAAAGGGCAGAATAGAGATGGGATGGACAGGCTTCTGGAGATACACCGGCGAAATTTTTCCGAGGGGGACAAGCTTCTATATATATATGAAGAAAATGGAGCGGGGGATGATTTTTATCTCTATGAAAACAGCAGCTTTTGCCGCCAGGAGGGATATTACATATATTATGAAAAAAATCCTGAGATGCGCAATTATATGATGGAAGAGGCAAACCGGTTTGTACATATCGTGGAACAGGAGGATGACCGGGTACTACGGAACATCCGGGGAGTTCTCCGGGAAAATGAGGAGAAGAAAAAACAGGAGGAGGGAAAATGGACCTATGGGCTGGCAGCGATGGTGGTCGTACTGGGACTGGCGCTGGCAGTTGTAGCATGGGGAAATAAAAACGGCCTTACTGAACTTAAAGATCAGATCACAGGGCTTCAGACCGCTGTGATGGGGGTAAAAGATAAAGATAAGAAGACAACAGTTGAGACCATCGGAAGTGGTGTGGTCAGTGGAAATGCCGTAGCGGGGGCGAGTAGTGCCGCAGTTTCCGGAGCAGCAGCCGTTCCGGAAGTACCTGCCGCTGCAGTATCCCAGGGCGGCGTAGAGGGAGGACAGCCTCCACAGTGACCTGGCTCGACGGCAGGGTTCAAATTCGTGCCGTCAGGCTATATGGAAGAATCCGATTGAAAAAAGAGAATTCATATGGTATACTGTCGAATAGATGATTATTTGGATATCGGGAACGGGGTGAATCTGGCACATGTATGATTTTTCGGAGAAAGACTTTGAAGATGAGAGAAAGAGAAAAAAAAGACGTCGTTTCCGGATCCTGGCTATTTCCATAGGGGCGGCGCTGATCATTGGAATTGCCGCTATCGTAACCGTATCCTATTATTATATGAACCGGTCTTTTTCCGGGTATGATGTGGTGGGTGAGATATCCAGGGCAGACAGTAATAATGTGATTTACTGCCCCTTTCAAAATAAACTTTTAAAGTACAGCCGCGATGGGATCTCCCTTCTCGATGGGAACGGAAAGACATTGTGGAATGGCGGATATGAGATGGAGAATCCTCAGATAGATATATGTGGGGATTATGTGGCTGTGGCAGATATAGGCGCCAAGAAATTTTATGTGTACAATGGCAGTGATCCGGGAGTGGAAATGGAGATGACTTTTCCCATCGGGCGGCTGAAGGTGGCTGCCAATGGGAAGGTGGCGGTGCTGCTTCACGATGTAGATTCGGATGTTATCAATATATATGATCCTTTTAACAAGGTAGAGCCATTGAAAGTAGAAGTTCCCACCAATGTGACTGACAATGGCTATCCGCTGGATTTTGACATTTCTCCAGATGGTGACAGCCTGGTGGCTGCTTATATGTTTGCCAGCGGAGGTATGGAAAACAAAGTCTGTTTTTATAATTTTACCGAAGTAGGCCAGGATCAGAATACCCTTGTAGGTGGAAAATCATTTGAAAAGAATATGATATCCTGTATTGAATTTATTGCAGAGGACGAGGTTGCCATCTGTTTTGAAAATGGTTTTTCCTTTTTTGAAAATATGAAAAAGCCGGAGATGATATTTGAAAAAACATTTGACAAAGAGATCAAAAGTCTGACATATGATGAGGATCATATGCTGGTACTAACGGGTAATGCTGGCAGTACAGAGGATCAGTTGGCACACCTGTTTTCCTTTCGGGGAAAGGAAGAGATGTCGGAAAAGATAGGCTATAAATATACAAATATTTTGATGGCAGATCAGGAAATTATTTTCACGGACGATCAGAGCTGCCATATAATAAGGAAGAACGGAAAAGAAAAATTTTCCTTTGACTTTGAAAAAAAATACGAATATTTTTTTCCCGCGCTGAGAGACAATCAGTACTTTTTGCTGGATGAGACCAGGATCAAGACCATAAAAATTGGTTGATCACCGCGGAGAAATGAAAGGAGAAAAGACGTATGTCAGGAGAATTGCAGGGACAGGTACTGGAAATATTTTTGGGGGTAGTCTTAATTTGCTGTATTTTGATCGGATCAAACCGTGGACTGCTTCTCAGCCTGTACAATGTGGTTAAGAATTTACTTATTATCGCGGCAACCATCGGCATTGCGCCAGTCATTGTGAAGCGGCTTCCCGATACGCTGACAGCGAAAGAAGGGATTGCATATATTATAGCGCTTTTTGTGGCTGTTATCGTGTTCAATATCGTTGCCCATCTGCTGCAGATCATTGGGGACGCACCAGTTCTTGGAGGGCTGAATAAGCTGGGAGGAGCATTTTTTGGTGTGATCACGGGGATTTTTGTGGTGTGGAGCATACTGGCCCTCCTGGGAGCGTTACAGGAATATGAATGGATGGGTGAGCTTGTCAAGGCAGCCAGAGGCAATGACAGAGTAATGTGGTTTCAGAACTGCAATCCTATTCCCAGTGTTCTGAAAAGGTTTGATTTCCCAGTGCTGTAATAGAAATTTCATCATAAATCTTAAAAACACCCTTGACAAACACGTGCAAGGGTGTTATCTTTAATTTAGTCAATGATTAGCACTCGATATTGTTGAGTGCTAACAAAGGAAGTGATTACATGGTATTGGATGAGCGGAAGCAGAAAATTCTGGAAGCGATCATCCATAATTACATGGAGAGCGGGGAGCCAGTTGGCTCACGGACCGTTTCCAAGTATACAGATCTGAATCTGAGTTCCGCGACGATCCGGAATGAGATGGCAGATCTGGAGGAAATGGGATATATTCTCCAGCCCCATACGTCAGCGGGCAGAATCCCTTCTGATAAAGCCTATCGTCTTTATGTAGACACGGTTCTCAAAAATAAGGAGAAAGAAGTAGACGATATGAAGGGAGTGCTGATTGAGAAGGCGGATAAGATCGATCTGCTTTTGAAACAGGTGGCGAAGCTGCTGGCTGAGAATACTAATTATACGACCATGGTTTCCAAACCAAGATATGAACATAAGAAGATTAAATTTATTCAGCTGAATCAGATTTCCGATGTACAGCTTCTTGTGATAGTTGTTCTGGATAATAACCATGTAAATAACAAATTTATTGATTTGGCATGCCCGATCGATGACAATATTGTTTCACAGTTGAATTTCCTTATAAATGCGGCTTTAAATGGTCTGGATGTGACAGAGATCAATCTGGCGATCATGCAGGATATCAAGGAAAAGGCCGGTGAATACGGGGATCTTGCTTCAAGTATTCTTGACTGTATCGGGGAGGCACTGAACGATGAAGAGGCATCGGAGATCTATACGTCCGGTGCTACCAATATTTTAAAATATCCTGAACTCAGTGATAAAGAGAAGATGGTAGAATTATTATCCACCTTTGAAGAAAAACAGAGACTGGAAGCGTGGGTAAACGATGAGGCAGATCCAGAAGAACATGGGATTCAGGTGTATATAGGCGACGAGTCGCCGGTGGAGGCCATGAAAAACTGTTCTGTGGTGACCGCTACTTATAAGATCAAAGAAGGCGTTTATGGAAAAATAGGAATTGTTGGACCAAAACGTATGGATTATGAGAAAGTGGTGGGAACACTGGAGAATTGCATGCAGCAGCTGGATGATATTTTTAAATCCAAGGAATGATAGATGGAAAGGCGGTAGAGAACGTGGCAGAGGAAAAGGTAAACGAGCAGATAGACAACGGGAATGAAACGGAAGAGATCGCTGGAGAAGAGAAGGCGGAAGATATCCAGAAGGAAGAAGATCTGGTTTCTGGCGAAGAAACGGTGCCGGAAACAGAGGATAAAAAAGATTCCAAGGTTGCGTCAAAGGAAAAAAAGAAAAAGAAAAAAGATAAAAAAGATGAAAAGATCGAGGAATTAAATGACAGGCTTCTGCGCAATATGGCAGAGTTTGAGAATTTCAGGAACCGCTCGGAAAAGGAAAAGACATTGATGTTTGAGATTGGCGCCAAATCTGTGGTTGAAAAGATTCTTGCAGTGGTAGATAATTTTGAACGGGGTCTGGGGGCAGTTGCCGAAGAAGAAAAAGATAATGCTTTTGTTAAGGGCATGGAAGCGGTGTATAAGCAGTTTTCCACAGTGCTTGAAGAGATTGGGGTTGTTCCCATTGAGGCGGTGGGAAAAGAATTTGATCCAAATCTCCACAATGCAGTGATGCATGACGAGGATGATTCCATGGAAGCCAATATTATTTCTGAAGAATTCCAGAAAGGATATATGTATAAAGACAGTGTGGTTAGACATTCCATGGTGAAAGTGGTCAATTAGGCAATAGAGAAGAGAGTTATTTCATATCATTCATATAAATTTTAAGAAATAAAAGGAGAGATTATCATGAGTAAGATTATCGGTATTGACTTAGGTACAACCAACAGCTGTGTTGCAGTGATGGAGGGTGGTAAACCTGTTGTGATCGCCAATGCAGAGGGCGCCAGGACCACACCGTCTGTTGTGGCATTTACAAAGAATGGAGAGCGTCTGATCGGTGAGCCGGCAAAACGTCAGGCAGTTACCAATGCAGACAATACCATTTCTTCTATTAAGAGACATATGGGTACAGATTACCGTGCAGCGGTTGAAGATAAAAAATATTCCCCGCAGGAGATTTCTGCTATGATCCTTCAGAAATTGAAATCCGATGCAGAGAATTATCTGGGTGGAGAAAAGGTAACAGAGGCAGTGATCACAGTTCCGGCATATTTTAACGACGCACAGCGTCAGGCCACAAAGGATGCGGGAAAGATTGCTGGTCTTGATGTAAAACGTATCATTAACGAGCCGACAGCAGCAGCTCTTGCCTATGGACTTGACAACGAGGGAGAGCAGAAGATCATGGTGTACGACCTGGGGGGTGGAACCTTTGACGTATCCATAATCGAGATCGGAGACGGCGTGATCGAGGTATTGTCCACATCCGGAGATAATCGTCTCGGTGGTGATGATTTTGATAACAAACTGTGCGACTATATGGTAAATGAGTTTAAGAATACAGAAGGAATTGATCTCTCTGGAGATAAGATGGCGATGCAGCGCCTGAAAGAGGCGGCAGAAAAGGCGAAAAAAGAACTTTCCTCTGCTACAACGACTAACATCAATCTTCCGTTTATTACCGCTACAGCTGAGGGACCAAAGCACTTTGATATGAATCTGACCCGTGCTAAATTTGAGGAGCTGACAGCTGATCTTGTGGAGAGAACGGCAACACCAGTAACTAATGCGCTTAAGGACGCAGGAATCAGTGCTTCTGAACTTGGCAAGGTCCTGCTGGTAGGTGGTTCTACCCGAATCCCGGCAGTACAGGACAAGGTGAAACAGCTTACCGGTCATGAGCCGAATAAATCTCTGAATCCGGATGAGTGTGTGGCACTGGGTGCTTCCATTCAGGGAGGAAAGCTGGCAGGAGATACTGGTGCAGGAGATATCCTTCTTCTGGACGTAACACCGCTTTCCCTGGCGATTGAGACTATGGGTGGAGTTGCAACTAAGCTCATTGAGAGAAATACGACGATCCCTACGAAGAAGAGCCAGATCTTCTCTACAGCAGCAGATAATCAGACCGCTGTGGATATCAATGTGGTACAGGGAGAGAGACAGTTTGCCAGAGACAATAAATCACTGGGACAGTTCAGACTGGACGGAATTCCACCGGCTATGCGTGGAGTACCTCAGATTGAGGTTACTTTTGATATCGATGCCAATGGTATCGTAAACGTATCCGCAAAGGACTTGGGAACAGGAAAAGAACAGCACATCACCATTACAGCGGGTTCTAACTTGTCAGATGATGAGATTGATAAGGCAGTGAAAGAGGCAGCAGAGTTTGAAGCCCAGGATAAGAAACGTAAGGAAGGAATTGATGTGCGCAATGAGGCGGACAGTATGGTATTCCAGACAGAGAAGGCGTTGAATGATGTTGGTGAAGGTGTGGATGCTGCAGAAAAGGAAAAAGTTCAGGCAGAGATTGAGAAAGTTAAGGCGATCCTTGAGAGGACACAGGCGGAATCCATGTCGGATGCAGAAATTGATGAGCTGAAGGCAGCCAAGGAATCACTGATGAACAGTGCACAGCAGGTGTTTGCAAAGGTGTATGAGCAGGCACAGCAGGCAGCGGGCGGAACACAGGGTGCAGGACCTGATATGGGAGCTGCTGCTGGAGCAGGGCAGCCGGATAACGGCGGAGACGACGTTGTGGACGGAGATTTCAGAGAACTGTAAGACTGGGACTGATGATATATTGAACTGAGGCTCGTGCTTGTTGTATTGGCACGAGTCAAAGTTCGTTGTTATGGAGGAGAGAAAATGGCTGAGAAACGTGATTATTACGAAGTACTGGGTGTCGACCGGAATGCTGGTGACAGTGAATTGAAAAGTGCTTATCGTAAGCTGGCAAAAAAATATCATCCTGACACAAATCCAGGAAATGCCGAAGCTGAGGCAAAGTTTAAGGAGGCTTCGGAAGCATATGCGGTACTGAGTGATTCGGAAAAGAGAAGACAGTATGACCAGTTTGGACACGCGGCATTCGAAAATGGTGGAGGAGCTGGCGGTTTTGACTTTTCTGGTATGGATATGGGAGATATTTTTGGAGATATCTTTGGAGATTTTTTTGGCGGTGGAAGGCGCCGCGATCCCAATGCGCCTACCAGGGGAGCTAATCTTCGTGCCCAGGTCAAGATCACTCTGGAAGAAGCATGTTTTGGTGTGGATAAGGAACTGGAGCTGAATTTAAAAGATGAGTGCAGTACCTGCCATGGAACAGGAGCCAAGCCAGGGACAACGCCAGAGACCTGTGTCACATGTGGAGGTAAGGGACAGGTGGTTACAACCCAGAAATCCCTATTTGGAATGGTACAGAATGTGACAACATGCCCCCATTGCCACGGTTCTGGAAAGGTGATCAAAGATAAATGTGGAGAATGCCATGGCACTGGTTATACATCAAGCCGCAAAAAGATACAGGTATCGATCCCTGCCGGTATCGATCATGGTCAGAGCGTCCGTATCCGTGGAAAGGGAGAGCCTGGAACCAATGGTGGTGCAAGAGGAGATTTGCTGGTAGAGGTATTCGCGGAGCACAATCCGGACTTTGAGAGACGTGATTATGATATTTTCTCTACCGTAAAGATATCTTATCCCAAGGCAGTGCTGGGAGGAGAGATTGTTGTAAAGACCATTGATGGAGAAGTAGCCTATACTGTGAAAGCAGGAACTCAGAATGGAACAAGAGTAAGGCTGAGAGGTAAGGGCGTCCCTTCTCTCAGGAACAAGAAACTTCGTGGAAACCATTATGTAGATATTGTGGTTGATGTTCCCACAACGGTGAGCAAGGAGCAGAAGAAGCTGTTACAGCAGCTTGAAGACAGCTTCAAGGAAAAGGAAGGGAAAAAGCATAAGAGGCGTTGAACACGTCCATGAGACAAAAATGCTGTGGTGGAAAACTGCACTGAGACAGCGTCTATGAACCGTGTGTTTGCTGCGAGATCAGCAAATACACGGTTTTTTATATCTATCAAGAAAGTAAAGAATGCAAGTGCAGCAAAGAGAGTAGTTGGCTCACAGGGTTAACATATTCCTTTCTTAATATAAAAAAACAGACATCTTCCAGAGAAGATGTCTGTTATAAACTCAATCATAGACAAATTATGCTACAGTAAATCTAGCTTTCAGTACTGTAATTTCATCGCCTACCTGATATGGACAGTTGTCTTTCAGGTTCGGGATGTAGAACATGATTGGGTAGTTGATATTGGTATCAGGATCCTTGTCGCCGTTCATAGCGTTCTTAGGAATAGTGTAGCTGAAGGAGTATGTATAGGTTTTACCCTTTTTGATCTTAGCTTCTTTAACTACGGCACCTTTATGCTCTTTGTTCTTCTTTACAGAAGCAAGGCTCCATTTCTGACCAGCTTTCTTTGCAATCTGAGAACGAAGCTTAGAGTCGATTACGTGGTAAGCAAATGGATAAGAAGCAGATCCACCAGATGTGTAGTTGAAGCAGAATCCGAGCTCAGCAAGGTCATTCTTACCAGAGTTCTTAACTGTTACGGAGATATTGATCTTCTTTCCCCTGAAGTCTTTTCCGCCATTTGCCGGATCATAGAATACGGCACGGCAAAGCCACATGCTGAAGCTGTCATACTTAAAGGTACTATAAGGACATTTTACCGGTGCTGCAAAAGATTCGCCGGTCTCAGAATTGGAACCAGTTTCTTTTGCGAGATCATAAATAACAGTACCAGATTTAGCTGCTTTTACTGTTACTTTACATGTGAGTTTTTTGCTCCCTACTTTAGCTGTGATTGTACAGCTTCCAGCTCCTGTTGCTGATACAGTAGCGGATTTCCCTTTTCCCTTAACATTAGCTACCTTCTTATTGCTGGTTGACCATTTTGCTTTAGCGCCTGCTGAAAGTTTCGCATCTTTTCCACCTACTGTAAGAGTAAGTTTTTTCTTGTTCAACTTAGCAGCTGCGGAAGCTTCTGGTGCAGAAACGCTTGCGCAGGATACAGCCACTGCCATAATTAATGTTCCTGCAACAATTTTCTTTGAAACTTTTGAGAACATAAACATTCTTCCTCCTTTTTGATTTGCTTCCATATTTGTGAAAAATCACTAATAGGCAAAGCGATATTGTGAAGATATTATACCATTTTCATAAGGGGAATGCAAGTACTAATGGAAAATTAATATGGGAATTTTTACTTCTTCTTATGGAATAAGTGTTTCTTTTTTCCCTTATTTTTTTCGTTCACTTTAGCTACTGCAGCTTCTTGTCTCGCCTTTTGAAAATTGCGTATAGTCTCATCCAGCTGTTTGAACCGGGCCTCATCTGACTCCTCGCGCTGTCTGACCAGATAGTCAATTTCTTTGCGCACATCCTCAGAAACCCGCGTGCTGATATGATCGCTGAGCTCTCTTGAATTTTCACTCATGGCATCTTTTATGATATTAGTAAGTATAGACTTAAATTGTGTCATTTTGTCGCCATGCTGCCCAGTTTCATTC
Organism: uncultured Eubacterium sp.; assembly: GCA_910585745.1. Classification (GTDB taxonomy): domain Bacteria; phylum Bacillota; class Clostridia; order Lachnospirales; family Lachnospiraceae; genus Eubacterium_F. Next base: position 97,963 of record CAJUFM010000002.1, read on the forward strand.
GTTTTTATTCCGCTTTGTCCGGAGGGACTGACTGCTGTGTCAGAGGTCTGGCCTGAAGATGGGATCTGGCTCTTGATATCTTTAAGAGAGATATGGTTTGCCTTGAGATTTTGTATGGATTTAAAGATCTTCAGGTCGTCGTCTGTGTATATGCGGTGTCCCATGGAGTTGCGTGGAATGTTCAGGCAAAGCTCGTCCTCCCAGTAGCGTAATACATGGGGTTCCACGTTCATGAGCTTGGCGGCTTCCGATATGGAGTAGCATAACTGTACTGGTTCTTTCATAAAATAAAATCAGTCCTTTCCTTAAAGTTCTATTTAAGTATAGAACATTAAGGATAAGGACTTCAAGTAGTGGTCCGCATATTTTGCGAGATTCGTCCGACGGCTTTCGCCCCGATGTGACAAAATAGGAGTAAAAACTGCTAATTTGTCTCCAGATTGGCAAATTTCGTGTATTCTGCCAGCCATTTCAGCTTTATGGTACAGGTGGGACCATTTCGCTGTTTTCCAATAATAATTTCCGTCACACCCTTTTCCTCAGTATCTTTGTGGTAGTATTCATCCCGGTAAATAAACATTACCACATCGGCGTCCTGCTCAATAGCACCGGATTCACGGAGGTCGGAAAGCATGGGACGTTTATCTTCCCGGCTCTCTACCGCCCGGCTCAGCTGGGAGAGGGCGATGACTGGGCAGTCGATCTCCCTTGCCAGTGCTTTGAGAGAGCGGGAAATATCAGAGATCTCCTGTTGGCGGGATTCATTTTTCCGGTTTCCTGAGCCTGACATCAACTGCAGATAGTCAATGATCACCAGTCCGAGATTGTTTTCCAGTTTTAGTTTTCGACATTTTGAGCGCAGCTGTGCAATACTGATACCCGGTGTATCATCTATAACGAGAGAGGATTCGCCAAGGAGAATCGTACTTTCGGTAAGCTTTCCCCATTCCTCATCGGCGAGGTTTCCCACGCGGATGTGCTGGGAGTCCACTTTTGAGTTCATGGAGATCAGTCGTTTCGCCAGCTGGACCCGGGACATCTCCAGGCTGAAAATAGCAGTGGAAATATTGTTTTTTATGGCAACAGTCTCTGCGATATTCAGGACAAATGCCGTTTTCCCCATGGAGGGGCGGGCGGCGATCAGAATAAGATCGGATTTCTGTAGTCCGGCAGTTCTGGCATCCAGGTCATAAAAACCTGTGGATATGCCAGTTACAGCGCCCACTGTTTTGGCGGCATTCTGGATACTTTCCAGGGTTTCCAGCGCCACCTGGCGGATAGGGACAAAATCACTGGTAGAGCGGTTCTGAACCACGTCAAATATCTGTTTTTCTGTCTCTTCGAGAAGCTGGTCCAGATTTTCCGTATCCTGATAGCAATCGTTGGTGATGGATTCGGATACCCGTATCAGTCTTCTGAGTACAGATTTTTCTTTTACAATATCTGCATAATACCTGATATTGGCAGAGGTGGGGACGGAGGAAATAATGCCGCTGATAAACTCCACACTGCATAATTCAGCGGGAACTTCCTGCTCCTTTAATTTATTCTGCAGAGTGACCAGATCTGCCGGTCTGCCTTCTTGATACAGAGAGATCATGGCGTTGTACAGAGTCCTGAATTGGGGATTGTAAAAGTCCTCCGCCACTAAGATCTCGGAGGCGGTGATGATTGCCTCCTGATCCAGAAGCACAGCTCCAATCACAGATTGTTCTGCTTCTGTGCTGTGGGGGAGGATTCGTTTGATCATTTGTTCTTCCATGTTGGTCTCATTTCTCTTTAACAATTACTTTTAATTCTGCTGTTACCTTTGGATGCAGCTTTACTGGAACCATAAAACTTCCCACGTTTTTGATCGGTTCAGAGAGATGCATCTTCTTTTTATCCAGATCATAGCCCAGCTGCTCTTTTGCGGCAGCAGAAATCTCTTTGGTAGAGACGGAACCGAAAGCACGTCCGTCGGAGCCGGCTTTGATAGAAAGCGTTACTGATTTGCTGGAAATCTCTTCTGCAAGTGCTTTTGCTTTTTCCAAATTTTCCGCAGCGATCTTTTCATCATTCTGTTTCTTAAGCTTCAGATCGTTGAGGGCTTTTGGGGTGGCTTCCAGACCAAGATTTTTTTTGAAAATAAAATTTCTGGCATAGCCATCGCTTACATTTACAACTTCACCCTTTTTCCCAAGGGATTTTACATCTTCTAAAAGTATTACTTTCATTGAATTTCACCTTCCTCTTTCATTTTGATCAGTATATCCCGGAGTACGAGACGGCCTTCCTGGAGGGTACGCCCCTCCAGCTGTGCACCGGCACTGGTAATATGTCCGCCGCCGCCAAGTTTTTCCATGACAACCTGTACATTAAGTTCATCAATGGAACGGGCACTAATATATATTTTCCCTTCAAATTCAGTCAGGACAAAAGAAGCCTTGATGCCGTCGATATCAAGAAGTTCGTTGGCAATCTTTGCTCCAACGATCGTTGGAGATTCACACTGGTTCGCGTTGCAGAGTGCGATGGCATAGTTGTTCATGAATATTTCTGTATTCTGTATCGCTTCGGCCTTCACCTTATATTCTTCCAGATCGGCGCGGAAAAGTTTACGGATCCTTGTGATATCTGCTCCGGAACGGCGTAGAAATGCAACTGCTTCAAAAGTTCTCACTCCAGGCTTATTCATGAAATTATTTGTGTCCACCATGATGCCCGAATACAATACATCGGCTTCGTAGGATTTGAGTCGTACTTCTTCTCCTACATACTGCAGGATTTCTGCCACCATCTCACAGGTGGAAGAAGCAAAGGGTTCTACATAGGACAGGGTAGGGTTCTCAAAGGATTCGCCTGCCTGACGATGGTGGTCGAAAACCACCAGGGAAGAGGCAAGATGTACCAGTTCTGGCTCGTCTGTATAGGATGGCACGTTCACGTCTACGATCACCAGAAGGGTTCCATTGGTCATCAGCCCCCTGGCGGTATCTCCTGTGATGAACAGATCGTCATCGTAGTCTCCGTTTTTCATCAGCATTGTGAGGACAGGGCGCAGAGAGGAGGTCACTTTATTTATGACGATGTGAGCGCTTTTCCCAAGTGCATTGGCAATGCGGCAGATACCAATGGCGCTTCCCAGAGCATCCACATCCGGCAGCTGGTGCCCCATAACAATGATCTGCTCTGCGGCCTCGATGGATTCCCGAAGGGCATGTGCTTTAACCCTTGCCTTGACACGGGTATTTTTTTCCTTCTGGATACTTTTACCGCCATAGTAGAGAATGTTGTCTTTTGTCTTTATGACAACCTGGTCTCCGCCTCTGGCAAGAGCCAGATCAATAGCGCTGCGGGAATATTCCTGCCGCTTCTTGTAAGTGTCTGCCTGAATACCGATTCCCATGCTTATAGTGATGGATACGTCGTCTCCTACATTTACATTCCGTATCTCATCCAGCAGGGAGAACTTGTCGTTCTGAAGTTCTGTCAGGTATTTGTGGCGGAAAAGGAAAATGTATTTATCCTTTTCCAGTTTTTTCGTAATAGCGTCGATACGCAGCATATATTTATTGATCTTACGGTCGATGAGTGCCACCAAAAGAGCGCGGCGGACTTCGTCCACTGGTTCCAGGGATTCATCGTAGTTATCGATATAGAGCAGACCTACATCCAGCCGCTGTTCATTATTTTCTTTCATGTAACGGATGATCTCTGTCTCGTCAAAGATGTAAAAGACAAAGAAGTTGTCTCCCAGTCCCATGGTAGCTGCATCTTCTGCAATATTTTTTGTGGTGTCAGCCACATGTACTTTCTGGATCATTGCCTTAAAGTATTCATTTTCTGTGTGAAAGTGAATTTCGGAGTTTTCTGAGGTGTTCTTTGGAAAGGTGTCAACGGTAAGGTTTGAGATCACAGAATCTATCGCAAACCTTTTTTTTGCGCCTTCCGGGTAAAAAGTAGATAGAAAATGTTTGTTACACCAGAGACAGGAACCAGCCCAGTCGGTGATCGCAAGAGGAATCGCCAGATCCCCTGCCAGCCGCTCAGCAGTCTGGTTAAAGCGAACGGCATATTGTACGATATCCCGAAGAAGTTCCCGGCGTTTAAAGTAAAACAATAAAAAGGCTAATATAACATAAAGAAGAACATATCCGGTCATCAGAGCACCGGCTTTTATGTTCATCGTATAGATGTGAATGTTCATGGCGAGCAGCAGTGGTGAAAGAAGCAGCGGCCATCTCAGGTAGGAACGCAGTGTCCCCTGAATTCTATTTCCCTTCAATCCTTTCCCTCCATTCCCATATCTGGATATATAAAGTCATTATACCATCATTTACGGGAAAAGAAAAGAAAAATAAATTTCTCGGAAACGCAAAAAAATACCACTGCACAGATCTGTTTTCCAGCGCACAGTGGTATTTTTATATAAAAATTAGTTGAAAAGAGTTTTTAGAAAATTCGTCTTACAAAGTTGTACAAACCGTTTTTCCATGCGGAGTGGTCATGACCAACCTTCGGGATCACATAATAATCATGGGGAGTTCCATTTTTCGTAAGAGCATTGTGATAATTTACTGGAGCATCGCCCACGGTGCCATCATTTTCGCCCTTGCAGATCATAATATAGGTTCTGTCATTATATTCTTCCGGAAGTTTCAAGGTATCCTCTGTGAAAAGACCCTCCTCCCTGTCATACGGAAGGACACCGACAGCTGGCTCAAGACCTCCGATATAGCCAAAGGTATCCGGCATGGTGATTCCAATGTAAAGAGATTCACGTCCCCCCATGGAGAGTCCGGCAATGGCAGTGTTAGCCCGTCCCTCGGCAATAGAGTAGTTGGCCTTCATGTATGGCATCAAGTCATCCCGCAGGTCATTGATGAAGTTGTCAAATGCCTTAAAATGTTCTGGTGAATATATGTCGCTTGGATTCCCTTTATCGTCTTCACGGGCGCGGACATTCGGCATAACAACGATCATTTCCGGAGCCATTTCTTCAGCGATCAGGTTACCGATCACCTGGACCGGATTGCTGCCGAGCCATTCGGTGTGGTCGCCGCCGATTCCATGAAGAAGATAAAGTACAGGGTATTCGTTCTCTTCGGAATAATCAGCGGGAAGTATAATATTGGCAGTTCGTCTTGCTCCCGTAGTTCCGGAATCATAATGGATCGTGGTTAAAGTTCCATAGGTCACGCCGCTTTTCTTCTGGTCGAAGCCTGCTGGTGTGTCATAATTGTCATCCCTTTCTTTTGGCGGAAGAGTTGGGATCGGAGTAGGCGTCGGTTCCGGCGTCGGAGTGATCACGGGGTCTGGAGAAACCGTGACATTTGCCGGTGGAGCGGCAGTAACAGCCGGAATTGAAGGTGCTGGTACCGAAGGTGTCGGATCTGGAGACTGAACTGGCTTTGTCTTCTGCTTGATCTGAATCTGTACTGTTCCCAGCTTTTTGGTTTTTTTCTTGTGTTTTTCTTTTACAGTGATTTTTACATTTCCCGCTTTTTTTGCCTGAACAACACCTTTTTTAGTGACAGATGCGATGGCTTTTTTGTTGGATTTAAAGCTGTATACTGCTTTTTTCTTTTTATTTTTGATCTGAATCTGTTTCTTTTGTCCTACGGTTAAATTAAATTTTTTAGTTTTTAGAGATGCCTTTTTGGCAGCATCGGAAACCGGCGAGCTGACAAGACTGATAACAAGGGAACCAAGCATCAGACCTGTGAGAACGCGGAACGATTTTGCGTGTTTATTTATGATAATCCTCCTCTGGATATTCCTTCTGGCTCGATGGC
>CAJUFM010000003.1 GCA_910585745.1 uncultured Eubacterium sp.
AAAAAAGGATAACGGAGGGACTTATGGACGAGAAATTTAATATGTTTATGGAAACAGTTGACGAGCGTTTCCGTAACTTTGTGAACGAAATCAACGGGTATTTGACAGAGAACGGCTGTAAATGCGATGTAAAATTGCAAAAAAGCGGTTATGTTGTGTCCTATGTGTTAAATAGTAGCAAAAGAACTCTGGCAACATTTGTATCCCGAAAAACGGGAATGAAGCTCCGCATTTATCCTGAACATATACAAGAATACCAGAGCTTTCTTGATACATTGCCCGAAAAGGTAAAAAAGGAAGTTAAGAAAGCGTCTGTCTGCAAACGGCTTATCAATCCCGACGATTGTAACCCGAAATGTATCATGGGATATACCTTTGTATTGGACGGTGAACAGTATCAGAAATGCCGTTACATGGCGTTCCAGCCTACATTGAGTGAAGAAAACAATCCATACATAAAACAGTTTTTAGAAAAAGAATTATTCAGGGCAGAAAGGGGTGTAAAAGAAATGATAGATGTAAACTTTAGAGGAAATATATATATTGTTCAGAATGGTAAAGTTTTATATGAAAGAGAAAATGGGTTTGCAGATTTGCAAAATGAGATTTCTAACACGATAGAAACAAAATTTGCAAGTGCTTCAGCGGGAAAAGTATTTGTTGCAGTAGGGATATTGCAGTTGATTGAACGAGGAAAAATAAAGTTTGGTGACACATTAGGTATGTTGCTTGATATGCCATTAAATGATATTGATGAAGATGTTACAGTTAAACAGCTTTTAAACCATACATCGGGTGTTCCGGATTATTTTGATGAAAGTGTTATGGAGGAATACGAAGAATTATGGATTGACTATCCTAATTATAAAATCAGACATAACAGCGATTTGCTTCCACTATTTATAAACAAGCCTATGATGTATCCAAAAGGAGAAAAATTCCAGTATAATAATACAGGGTATGTCCTGCTTGCAATGATTATAGAGAAAACGACGGGTATGTATTTTGACCAATACCTAAAGGAAAATATTTTTGACATATGCGGTATGAAATCAACGGGATATTATGAGTTGGATAGACTGCCAGCAAAGTGCGCTAATAGCTATATTTATTGTGCTGATACAAAGGATTACCGCACAAATATATTTTCTGTGGATGCGAAAGGCACCGGTGCTGGCGGGGCGTTTGTAACAGTAAGAGATATTATTAGTTTTTGGACTAATTTACTTGAAGGAAATTTAATTTCAAAAGCATTTGTTTCAGATATGCTCAGTAAGCAGAGCGGAGAGGGGGATGATGCAGAAGAAGGATATTATGGCTATGGTATGTGGATAATTGATAATCCCAATGGCAAAGATTTTGCATATTTTCAAGGCTGTGATCCGGGTGTAAGTTTTATATCCGAGTATAATCCGAATAATGGAATTATTTCCGTTTTGGTAAGCAATTATGGAGATAATGTTTGGAGGGAAATGCGAAAAATCAGAGAAGTCCTTTACTGATGATGAATAACTGATTTTGGAGAGAAATATTGTATGCGGTATGTTGTCAATGACATTATTTGACTATCAATCATCAGTTGAACAAATAGGAATGAGGGACACGAATAGCCTAATTGTTGGTTTGGCTCCATTGTTTCAACCTCGATTCATTAAATCGTATCCCCCCAAAATTCCCCATCCCGGGGCACTTAGGTCATTAACGCCCCGTTCCCATTACCTTTCCCAACTGCTCTATGATGCCTGCATTGCCATTCACTGATATTTCATTCACCTTTTCGCAGATTCGCTCCAGATACTCCAGTTCCTTCAACTTATAGAGCGTCTGGTTTTCCTCCATCAGCTTTGCCGTATTGAGCAGTGAGCGGGTGGAAGCCACTTCTTCCCGTCTGGCGATCACATTTGCCTGCGCTTTTTTCTCTGCGACAAGTACGGAGTTCATGATGTCCCGGATCTCACCGGGCAGTATGATATCCTTGATCCCGGCTGTCAGGAAGTTTACGCAGAACAGTTTTTCCCTGTCCTTTAGTACGGCATAAATTTCTTTGGAAATCTGTTCTTTGGCCTCCAGTATCCCGTCCAGTTTATAATTTCCCACGATTTCTCGGATCGCCAGCTGTACCGCGGAGTAGAGCTGGTTTTTTAAAACGGAAATGATTTCAGCAAATTGTACGGCATCCCTTATTTTGTACAGGCAGGTGACATTCATGCGAATACCGATTTTATCCTTGGTGAGGATTTCCTGACCGACGATATCCAGTTCCTGCTGTTTCATATCGATCACGCGGCAGGTGATATTGTGATCATAATTCCAAAAATGGTATTCGCCTTTGGAAAGCTGGCGCTGCATCACATTGTCATAATATAGCAGGCCGACCTCGCCTTCTCCGATCCGTACGTCGGTGTAGAATATTTCCGGAATGAGAGAGAGCATCCGCTTGGAAATTTCTGTCCCGATCAAAGTTTCTTCCATGGACACGATTTTTATGTCATACTTGTCAAATACATTCCAAAACGTATATTCTTTTCGGTCTGCAAAAGATGTCAATTTCCCGTTTACATAGATGAAGCCGACAGAGCCGTCCGGTATTTCCATATGTACAGTTGAATCAAGAAATGTGCTGTCTTTGCTGAGCACCTGATAGGGAGTATCGATATGCTCCAGTTCCCCGGTCATTTCTTCCCTTACGACCTCGTACCCTAACAGAAAAGGAAAACGGTATGTTCCAGTGAGTACCATTTTTTGAAATATTCCATGTTTAAATACAAACCCGGCCTCATTGTCTTTTATTATATATTTCAACATTAAAACCTCCATTCTTATTTTTGAAACTGATGAAGTACTATGTGCTTTAATCCCTTTTTCACCTGCCTGCTGCGGAAAGCCGGTTAACCAATTGTGCCGAAATAAAATTTCTTTGGGCACAATTTGTTTAACAGATGGTTGGGATGAAGGACATACCAGCGGTCAGATCTACCTTTGTCCGCCAGTTGTTGTTCATCCGTTCCGGCTGCGGTATTCCCGGTTTTCAGGCTGCCGGCAGGCCGGCAGGCAAGTCTGTGCTGCACACAGCACAAACTTCGGCGGAAGCAATCGTTTCCTCTACCTGCCTGAAATCGGGATAAAAGCGTTTTTGGTTTGGTGCGGAGTCGAACCGCGGACTTAACAGGTCCTTCCGTTGTGTGCTCTACCATTGAGCTACCGTCTGTACGGGAGGGATTTGAACCCTCAAATCACAAGTCGGTGTGCAGTATCCCTGCACAAGAGAAATAAATCTATGAAATACCTGACAGTATGCTGCAGGCACCGCCGGGCAGGAAGTAGCTTCCGATGCCCGTGCAAAATAAATTATTTCCATGATATTTATATCAGGGTGGTGACGATCCGGCTTTGGTTTTGCCTTGAGCAGCCCTGCTTTCCGCAGACGTTATCCTTTTACTACGCCAACGGTTTTTAGTTTTCGGATCGGTGTTACCATATCCTGCTGCTGCGCCATCACTTCGTCGATATCTTTGTAGGCGAACCGGCACTCCTCCGCCACGTCGTTTTTCTTGCGCTTTCCGAGCACTACGCCCTGTTCTTTCAGGTCTACGATGACTTCTTCCACAGAAAACGCCTGTCTTGCACCCGTTCGGGAGTAGTTTCTTCCGGCGCCGTGTGAGGATGTACAAAAGGATTCTTTGTGTCCCTTTCCCTGTACCACATAGCTGTATGATCCCATCGCGCCCGGTATGACAGCCAGTTCACCCTCGCGTACCCGGGTAGCGCCTTTGCGGTGTACCCAGACATTTGCATCATAATGATGTTCCAGTGCCGCATAGTTGTGGTGGCAGTTGATCTCCTGACCGAATTCTACCGTATGTCCGGTGTGTTTTTTGATCAGTTCTTTAACGATGCAGCAGGTTTTATCTAACATATGGGCGCGGTTTTCGTAGGCATAATCCATCGCCAGATTCATCCAGTGGATGTACTGCTGACCCTCGTCTGTATGTACCGGCAGGAAGGAAAGGTGGTATTCGTCCTTTACCTCGCTGTACCATCTTTTGTTCAATTCCCTTGCTTTTTTATGGAAATGATCACAGATGGCTTTCCCTAAATGGCGGCTTCCCGAATGGATCATCAGGCAGAGGTATCCGTCCTGATCTTCCTGCAGTTCAATAAAATGGTTGCCGCCGCCGAGGCTTCCCACCTGAAAGTAACCGTCGTCGATCAAGGGGACGAGTTCCGTATCTGTCTCATATTTTTCCATTTCTTCCTTCGCCCGGTCAAGTACATCGGACGGCTGCGGGGTTTTGTACCGCTCTGCGTTCAGCGGGATCGACCGCATGATATTGCCGATGATTGACTGAATGATCGTACCATTTCCGGTCTGAACGTCTTTTATCTCTTCAATGCGGATGTTCGTTGGAATAAAGTCCATCCCGCATCCGATATCAACGCCTACGGCGTTCGGAATGATCACATCCTTTGCCGCAATCACACCGCCGATGGGCATTCCCTTTCCTGCGTGGGTATCTGGCATCAGGCACACCCATTTGTGAAGGAAGGGGAGCTGGGACAGGTGATATGCCTGTTCCAGACATTTTTCCTCCAACTGATTTTCGTCTTTCAACCAGATCTTTACCGGGAATTTCGTGTTATCGTTATACAGTACAAACATATCATCCTCTCCTTTCGTGTTGTATTTGTATCTGTTGAGGCTATTATAGACAATAAATTGTGTATTATCATTTCAAAAATGTTGCGAACTGAATTTACGGGTAAAAAAAATTATGATATACTTATTAAAATGGACAAAACATATTGATTATAAAGTGAGAATGGAGAAATAATGTCTGATTTTCAGGAGTTAGTGAAGAGTTTTCCGAAAACGAGAGAATATATCCGGGACTTTTTTGTTTATGGGTTCAAAACGAGGGAGGAATTCAAATACAAAAGTTCCCGTACATATGATAATGAGAGAAGGCGGTTGGAAAGCTGGCTCGGTGGCTATGTGAGGAAAGACCATGCGGCGAACGGGTCTAACATTTCCCTTGCCATCGATAGCAACCTGCTCGATACGAACCCATTGTTTCAGGTGTGGAAAACGAAAAGTTTTACGGACAATGACATTGTACTGCACTTTCTCATATTGGATCTGCTCCGGGACGGTACAGAAAGGGATGTGGAGGAAATCACAGACTGTCTGCTTAACCAATACGAAGTGCTGTTTGAAGCCCAGACTGTCCGCCGCAAGTGCAATGCTTACGGAAAGGAAGGGCTGCTTTGCAAAAAGAAGGCCGGCAAAAAGGTAGTCTTTTCTCTTGATGATTCAATTGTTACATGGCTGAGATCAAACGAAAATATATGGGACGCGCTTGCCTTTTATCAGATGGCGGATGTATTCGGGATCATCGGAAATGAGTTGTCTGAGCAGCTGGATTTTCACAATGAGACATTCCGTGTCAAACACAGTTTTTTTGTATATACATTGGAAGAAGAGATTCTTTTGGAACTTTTGGATGCCATGAACCGGGAAATGAATGTGAAGCTGGAAATAAGAAGTTCAAAGAGGGGAAATGTAAGTACGGCGGTCTGTACCCCCCTGCAGGTGTTTACCAGTACACGGAGCGGCCGTCGGTTTCTGTGTGCCTATATAAAAAGAAATAAGCGGTTCACCTGTTTCCGGCTGGATACAGTCAAACATGTCAGTCCATTGGAACCATGCAGCCACTACGGGGAGTTGAGGGAAAAGCTTGACAGAAACCGCCAAAAACTATGGGGCGTATCGTTTCAGAGTATGGGGGGGCGTCATTTAGACAAATTGGTGATGACCATACAAATGAGGGAACCGGATGAACTGTATATCGTGGATCGGCTTAAGCGGGAAAGAAGGGGCGGAACGGTTACGAAAATACAGGAAAATATATACCGGTATGAGATTGAAGTGTTTGACTGCAATGAAATGTTGCCCTGGATACGCACATTTATAGGGAGGATCGTGTCGTTTGAATGTACGGTTGAATCTGTTCGGTGGCAATTTTATCAGGAGCTCCGAACGATGTATCGGATGTATGAAATCGGGGGAGAGGATTCAAATGGAACTATTTTCAGAAATACATAACTGCTATTATCAAGTGATGCGGCATTTGCTGTGCAGCCAAAAAGCGCTCACGATGGAGGAGATTTGTGAGCAGATCCGGGGAGAGGGATTTGAGGAAAGCGTACTTTCTATCATCCCGAAAATCGAAGAGGGGACGTGGAATTTGTTTGATAAAGAGGACGGGCGGTATCTCTCCAAGCTCACGTCTTCTTTCCTGACTCCTCTTTCTGACCTCCAGAAATCTTATCTGAAAGCATTGCTGGCAGACCCGCGTATCGGATTGTTTCTCGATTCGAAGCAGCAGGAAGAGCTGAATGCTATGCTTGGTACAGTTTCTCCACTTTGGAAGCAGGACCAGTTTTTTTTCTATGACCGGTTTGCAGACGGCGACCCATATGACGATGAATCTTACCGCACAAATTTTCAGACGCTGCTTCGGGCGCAGAAAAAGAGACTATATGTGGATATTGATTACACATCTCCAAAGGGAACCCGCGTCCATCACCATTACGTTCCTGCCCGTCTCGAGTACTCAGCAAAAAATGATAAGTTCCGTGTTCTGGCACTGGAGCGGACGAGACATCACAACATGAAACTTGAGATCCTCAACGTCTCACGCATTGAACATGTCAGCCTTACAGATAAAATGCTTTCTTCTGATGTGGACTTAAATAAAGTAATCCGTGATACGTATTATAAAGAACCCGTCAGGCTGCGAATCAGAGATGAGCGCAATACTCTCGAACGCGCCATGTTGCATTTTGCCAACTATGAAAAGAATACGACGAAAATAGATGAGGACACGTATGAGTGTCTCATTTATTATAACCAGAGCATGGAAACGGAGCTGCTCATCGAAGTGATGGCGTTCGGCCCCAGAATTACCGTGATCGGCAATGACAGATTTCTCGACAGTCTGAAGGAGCGGCTGTCCCGGCAGTTATCCTTGTGATTCATACAATGAAATCTCATCGGTAATCGTCAAGAACCTCTTCCTCACTCACATGAAGATACTCACAGATTTTCCTGACTTTCTCCAAATCACTCTACAGCTCACGCCGTTTTGGATGCGGTGGTACTGAAGGCGACCGGACACTTTGGAGAGGTCGACCTTTTCCAGCTGTCTTTTCTTACAGTTGTCAGAGTTTCTTCGTACCTCATGCCAGTCAGGAATCCGGACTGTCCCGATTTCCCCCAATTTAGCCAAAGCGTTGTATCGCATTGTCGATACATCTCGAAGCATATGTGGCGAGCCGGACACCTTTTCCCTGTTTATAGCTGTCGATGGCCTTGATCAGGCCGATGGTGCCGATGGAGATCAGGTCTTCCTGGCTGTGCTCACTGTTGCTGTATTTTTTGACAAGATATGCGACTAACCGTAAATTTCGCTCAATCAATATTTTCCGGGCTTCCATGTCCCCGTTTTCGTACCGTTGTATGTACTCCAGTTCTTCTTTGGCAGAAAGGGGTTTGGGAAATGACTGCAATGCTGCCACCTCAGAAATCTACGTTAATTTTAGTGTATGTGGATTGGTGTCCAATAGTGCCTGGCAAGAAGGAAATTATATGTTAAAGGAAATATTGTCTAGTCCCAAATCATAGTTGCGGAAAGGAAACAAAGCCTGTTATAATGAAAAAAACGAGGAGGTGGAAAGAAGAGATGGTAAAAAAGAGATTATGGATCATGGCAGCGCTGGTGTTTGCATGCCTGGTGGTATCGGCAGCAGATGTAAAAATCGGCAGGGCAGAATCATGGAGAGTGAAGAAGTGGAATATGAAGAAAAAATATACGGTATCAAAAGGTGGATTTCGCTTTCATGCTTACCTGTCCAAGGATAAAAAAGAAACGTGGATATATTTTGTAGAAACTAAATCTAAAGCATCTGGGAAGTCAAATGAATATCCGAGAGAGGAGAGTGCTTCCAAGGTAAAGCAGGCACCGTCACAATTGCATTTTCCCCAAAGGATTAAGGGAGCAAAGGTGACAAAGATTGGCGCAGATATGACATTTGTGCCAAAGGATGTTTTGGAGATATATCAGAAATGGTATGAATCTCTTGGCATGCTGGACTTCATTGAAAAGAGAGACTGGCACACCTTTTAGGACTTGACGTAGTACAATATTTTGTGTATGTCCCCATGCTTCATCTAACGCATTACGTAAAAAGACGTTCTCCGGAATCGCAGAATTATACTGGAAAATTCTCTGATACAGTGATAAAAGCGGATTTTACTGCACATATCCAATGTGGGGTCATTACATATTGTCTCAAGTATGACATTTGTTGACTTGTGATATTGATCATGATATATTATTTATCATATCTATTCATAATTAATTTATAAACAGAGGAGGAATACAATATGGCATTAATAAAATGTCCAGAATGTAGTAAGGAAATTTCGGATACAGTGAAAAAATGTCCTAATTGTGGGTACAAACTCAAGTTAAGGAGAGAAGATAAAAGCCAATTTAAAACACTAAAAAATTTCAACTGGTGGAAGATCTTATTGATAACTTTCATTGTGGTTGTAGTAGCAAGTGGTGGGATAACATTTTACTTTTATATGAATTCACCGGTTAGAAAGGCTCAGGATTATTTAAAAGAAGGAGATATTAAACAGGCCCAGGCAATATTTGATGATGAGATAAAATCAGATAACAAATTATCAGTAAAATTCGAGAAAGGGCTGGCAGATGTATTATCGTCTGCGGTAGGTGATTATGCGAAAGATTCGGCTAAGTATGATGCATATGTGAGCTTAAAAGATTTTGTTGCGGCGAATTATAAAAATTATGACGTAGTATCGTATGAAAAGCAAATAAAGGAAATAAAAGCATCTAAAACTAGTTATGATGAAGCGAATAAAGCTCAATCGGATAAGAAATATTCAGTTGCTGTCTCGAAATACCAAAAGGTTATAGAGAGAGATTCGAATTATGCGGATGCGCAAAAACAAATAGATCAATGTAAGACGGCGCATAAGGAATCAGTGCTAAATGAGATCAACAAGCAGATTTCTTCCAGCGAGCCATCCTATAAAGATGCTGAGGGTTCCATAAAATATATTGATTATTTAGAGAATGATGGTGATCTATCTGCAAAGCTTACAGAACTTAAAGAGAAAGTAAAAGACTATGAGGTTTTAAATGCAGAAGAACTAGCGAAAAAGAATGATTTTCTAAAGGCATTTCAAGCTTTAAATGAAGTTCCTTCTGAGTATTTAGAGGACAGCAAAGTGAGTGGCGTTAAAAACACTATAACAAATGCTATGGTTACGTGGGTAACAAAAGAAGCATCGGCACTTGCTAATAAGAAAAAGTATGATAAGGCAGTGGAGTTATTGGAACAGTATGAATCTTATGATACTGGTAATACGATTTCAAATAAGATGAAATCATACAAGAAAAAAATAAAGGATGCAGTTATAGCTGAATTTAAAAAACTTAAAGCAAATTTAACTATGAAATATGATTCTGTTGATGATAATTATTCAGTAGTAAATAAAGGCTATGATCCTGAATATCTTAATATTTCCAGGTCAATAAACATGGAGGCAACTGCGAGAGTGGATAAAAAAGAAAGGGAAGTAGATTTTATGTTGATTGCAGGTTTTCAGCAAGATGATTGGATTTTTACTGAACGTGTAAAATTTGCATCGGGAAAATATAGAGTGACATATCCTGTTAGTTATTCAGATCGTTATACACAGGTAATTTACGGGGATGGTATATGCGAGTGGATATACCTAACTAATTTGACTTATTCGGAAGTGTTCGGCAGTATCGACAATTTAGTTTCTAAAATAACTACGTCTAAAAAAGCTACGGTGAGATTTGAGGCAGATGGTAATGGATCTAGAAGCCATACCATTACTTCATCAGAGAAGGGCAATATAAAAAAAGTATATAAATTCTGCCAATTATTAGAGAAATATGATTACTTGTATAAGTATATTTAATCTTGATCATACAAAAAGGGGGACTTGCGCCAGTTCTCCCTGCTCTCCAAAACCTTTTGACACCAGAAGTATAGTATGATATTCTGAATAGGGTGCGCCAGCACCTATAATAAGGTTCTGAGGAAAAGAATGAGGAGGCGGGCAGAGATGCTGAACGAGTATGTGAAAAAAATAGTTGGAAAAGAGATCGATGGCTGCGGGGACCGGGAGTTATATGCGGCGCTGTTGCAGATGACAAATGAAATGGCTGCTGCGAAGAAAAAAAATACTGGAAAAAAGAAACTATATTATATATCGGCAGAGTTCCTGATTGGAAAGCTTCTGAGTAATAACCTGATCAATCTGGGTATTTACGATGAGATCAAGGAAGAACTTAAAAAAGCTGGGAAAAAACTGAGTTTGCTGGAGGAGATGGAGCCGGAGCCCTCTTTGGGTAATGGAGGGCTGGGAAGACTGGCTGCTTGTTTTCTGGACTCTATCGCGACACTGGGACTGCCAGGAGACGGCATCGGGCTGAATTATCACTTTGGACTGTTCAAGCAGGTCTTTCACAAAAATCTGCAGAAGGAGCAGCCCAATCCCTGGCTGGAGCAACCGGGCTGGCTGCTCCGGAGTGAGAAAAAATACAAGGTTTCCTTTGGAAAATTCAGTGTGGATTCCACTTTGTATGAAATTCTTGTGACAGGATACAACAACCGGACGAATACCCTTCATCTTTTTGACATCGATACGCTAAAAGAAGATATTGTAAAGAAAGGTATTGATTTTGACAAGGAAGACATCCGTAAGAACCTGACACTGTTTCTATATCCCGACGACAGCGATGACGCCGGGCGCCTGCTGAGGGTTTACCAGCAGTATTTTATGGTGAGCTGCGGCGCCCAGCTGATCCTGGATGAGGCGGTGGAGCGGGGCAGTGACCTGCATGACCTGGCAGACTATGTGGCGATCCAGATCAATGATACCCATCCATCCATGGTGATTCCGGAGCTGATCCGGCTTCTGACTGCCAAGGGAATTGATATGGATGAGGCGATTGAGATCACGAAACAGACCTGTGCCTATACCAATCATACGATTCTATCCGAAGCGTTGGAAAAATGGCCCCTGTCCTTTATCGAGAGAGTGGCGCCCCAGCTGGTTCCCATCATCCGTGAGCTGGATCTGTGTGTGAAGGACCAGTATGATGATGAATCTGTCTACATTATAGACGAAGAGGAACGGGTCCATATGGCACATATGGATATCCATTATGGCCACAGTGTGAACGGGGTGGCGTATCTTCACACTGAAATTTTGAAAAACAATGAACTGAATCATTTTTATAAAATATATCCGGAGAAGTTTAACAACAAGACCAACGGCATTACCTTCCGCCGCTGGCTGCTCCACTGCAATAAGCCGCTGACAGCTTTTCTGGAAAAGACCATCGGGAACGGCTTTAAAAAAGATGCCGAAGAATTAGAGAAGCTGCTTGCTTATTCAGAAAATGAAAAGGTGCTCCAGAAGCTTCTGGACATCAAGAAAAAGAATAAACATAAGCTGGTCAAATATCTGAAGGAGACCCAGGGGCTGAAGATCAATGAGGATTCCATCTTTGATATTCAGATCAAACGCCTGCATGAATACAAGCGGCAGCAGCTTAATGCCCTGTATGCGATCCACAAGTACTTAGAGATTAAAAGAGGAAAGACGCCAAAGACACCGATCACCTTGATCTTTGGTGCGAAGGCGGCGCCAGCTTATACCATCGCCAAGGACATCATCCATCTTATTCTCTGCCTGCAGAAGATTGTAAACAAGGATAAAAAGGTGAAACCCTATCTGAATATTGTAATGGTTCAGAACTATAATGTCACTCTGGCGGAAAAGCTGATCCCTGCCTGTGATATCTCGGAGCAGATCTCCCTGGCTTCCAAAGAGGCCAGTGGAACAGGAAATATGAAATTTATGCTCAATGGTGCGGTAACCCTCGGTACGGAAGACGGCGCCAATGTGGAGATCCATCAGTTGGTGGGGGATGATAATATTTATGTATTTGGTGAGGACAGCGATACCGTGATCGCCCGTTATGAGCGGGGAGATTATTGCTCCAGGGATTACTATAAGAAGGATGCTGATCTAAAGGAAGCGGTGGATTTCATTGTCAGTAAGAAAATGCTGAAGACAGGCAGGAAAAAATGCCTCACCAGGCTGTACAATGAACTTTTGAATAAGGACTGGTTTATGACTTTTCCGGATTTTCAGGAGTATGTCCGGACGAAGGAGCTGGCATACCGCGATTACGACGATCGGAAGAGCTGGGCACAAAAAATGCTGGTAAACATTGCCAAGGCAGGCTTTTTCTCCTCCGACCGCACCATCGCCCAGTACAACGAAGATATCTGGAAACTGGATCAGTAGAATCTGTTGTACCGGCTGGAACTGTTATATATCCAGAAACCGTTTGGTATTTAATAGCCCCCAGCCCTGGCTGCTGTGGGGGAGATGGAGGTCAGTACAGCTGTTTTTCAGGCATAGTTTAACCTCTTTCGGAGTAAGATCCGGATATTTTGAAAGAAGCAGAGCGATGCTTCCACTGACGATCGGAGTCGCCATGGAAGTGCCGCTCTTTTTTTCATATGATTGTCCGTTGAGATACTTATTGCTGCAGCTCTGGACCTGGTGTCCCGGTGTGACGACATCTGGTTTTTTGATACAAAGGGTGGTAGGACCTACACTGGAATTGGAGTGTTTGCTGTAATACCCCACTGTGATGATCTTACGGCTGTTTCCCGGAGCGCTGATGGTATAGGGTTCCGGTCCCTTATTTCCAGCGGATGCCACCACGACCAGTCCCGCGTCCCATAGTTCGTTTACCGTCTGTACAAAGTCTGAATTTTCATCAAATTGTTTGCCATCGGTGGTGCCCACAGAGATATTGATGATGTTGATGTTATATTGATAACGGTTTCTCATAACCCAGCGGATGCCGGCGATAATATGGGGGATCATCCCCTCTCCGTACCGGTTCAGGATCTTCACGGAGACAATCTTTGCTTCCGGTGCCATACCGCAGAAGTTTCCCCGGCTGGAATGTCCGTTGCCGGCGGCTATGCCCGCTACATGGGTTCCATGGCCATTATCGTCATAGGGTCTGGTTCTGCCATTTACGGTGTCATACCAGCCGATGACACGGTTTTCAAAATCCGGGTGGCTGCAGATGCCGCTGTCCAGTATGGCGATACAGCTGCCTTTTCCCAGAATTCCCTTCTGGTGGACGGCATCTGCTTTTACAATTTCTCTGACATGGTTCATGTTCCTTACCCCGTGCCATAATAGAATCAATATTATGATATGCGGGTATCCGAGTCTTTGCCAACAGCTGGAAGACTGTTAAGGTTATTTCCCTCTTTTCCGTCAGGAAGAGATTTAAGATACTCTGTATCTCCCCGGTGGGCGATGCCAACGCCCTGGATCTCTCCCGCTTTTGCCATTGCTACTCCTTCACTTTTGCTGACGGTCTTTCCATCAGAAAGCTGGTAGCCGGCGATCCTGCCATGTTCCTTTACAAGTCCGACGATTTCTTTGGCGTCAGAGGATGGCTCCGGAATCTCATCCAGCGCAGCCATAGGAAGTGCACTTCGGAACCGTTCTTTTTCATTCATAATAAACCTCCATTCCGAGAACGTTTACGTTCGAGGAGCCGCAAGAGAAATCTGCGTGGGCAGTTTCTCTTGTCGGATAAAGGCTATTTGTGACGTCCTCGGCACAAATAGCTGTGTGAAAAATCAGCGCTTCAGCGTTATTTTTCACGCTAACCCCTCTTTTCTGTTTGTTTTTGTACTTCATATAGTGTCCCAAGCGGTGCGATTTATACAGACAGCTAATAGAAAACTTGCGGTAGGGGAATAATGTATGGTATAATTGTGTCAGTTATTATGCTTTGCGCGGAAAGTATGCGTAGAAATGAGGAAAACAATGGATAAGGTTACGATACGATTAAATGGCTCATCTTATATCAATGAGATGGAGTTAAACGACCGCTTTCAGGTATTTGGGGATAGTTTGTGGATCTCCCTGCTCTCCCTGGTGGGAGATCCGGAGGGAGTGACGGTGACGCCGGAAGAGCCGGTATCCCCGCTTCTGACGATGGATCTGGAAAAACGTCTGGCTGTGGAGCTGGAAGAGAATCCGGCAGAATTTCTTGTGGTGGATATGTGCTATACAGCGGGACATGCACTATGCAAATGGAAAGGCCAGGTATTTACAAAAAACCCTAAATTCAAACAAAGCACTTTTTATGCAGAGCACGAGGCGGAGATGGAAGAGATTGATGTGATGCGGGATCAGGAATTCGAATGGAAACCTTATATGGACCGGTATCTGGAACTGGTGGGCAGATATTTTGACGCCGATCACATCATCCTTGTGAAATCCCGCTGTCCTCTCTGGTATGTGACCCATACCCATGTGAGAAAGCTTTCCAAAAAGAGCCGCCGCGCCTATAATAAGCGCATCAAGCAGCTGGAAGATTATTTTGTGGAGAAGATGGATCCCTATGTGATCGACATCTATTCCCACTATTATGTGGATTTCAACCATAAAAAAGGATTTACCATGTCCTCTTACGAAAAACCCTTTTATCATCATGCCAAAAGGCTGATCTCCATGATCATCCGGACGCAGCCAGAGCAGAGAGTGTTCCGGGACCAGGAATATTTTATCCGTCTGGGACGGTTTATCAAATATTATAACAATCTGTATGCTAAAAATAATGTAGGGCTGTTTATGGATGACAGCGTATTCCTTGACCATCTGGTGCTGCAGCTGAGCCGGGAGATCCTGGCGGAGTATGAGAGCGATCTGGTGGCAGTACAGGCTGCCGGATACGGAAGCATCGATGAGATCCTGGAAAAATATAATTTCAAGTTTTCCGCATTGTTCCGGGAATGTCTGAGAACAGTGCGGGCCGTGGAGGCAGGTGATATCTATGATCCCAGTGTGGATTATGAGGTGATATTCCAGTATCATCTAAAGCTGATTGACCCTTTTATGAAGCTGGTGAAAAAGGAGATAGAAAAGACTGGACTGGTTGAAGGGGAGTTGTGGATCAACCGGTTCCATTGCCGGAATTATTATCATGCCCTTCTTCTATGCCGCAGTGGAAAGCAGGGGGCCCTTAAAAAGCTGGTTCTGAATCTTGGTGGCAGCGTGGCTGAAAAAATAAAATGCAAAGAACTTCTACGGGAGGCAGGGAAAGAGACGGGAGATTCCCTGCAGGCATCTATGATGGCGATGAACCGCTATTATGAGCCGGTGCTGGTGGATCTCTGGGGCTCCTGTATCACGAGAGAGATATTGAATGAGGACGATGGCAGGTTTAAGATCGGGAAATATGCATACCGGAATAGTTTTCTGTTTGCCTTTGATCAACCGATTCCCTACGATGACAGCAACTTTGAAGATCTCTCTTTATTTGAGAACAGCAGCTGGCGGGTGGGATACATCAAAAGCGCTTTCCATAAAGACCTGCCAGAACAGTTGAAACAGACAGAGTCCCGGTGGCTGCTTCTGGATTTTTACGATCTCATCTGTGATGTGGTGGAATATCATGGGGGGATCCTGACAGCGGACAGTGAGGTACGGGGCCTCAAATTCTATAAGCAGATCAAGGAAGAGTGCCAGATCACTTCCATCGATGCGGTGTTGAGTGATGCGGAGATTAAAGAACGGTTTGGAGTATTTATCCAGTTTATCAAAGAGCGGTATGGAAAGAATATCATCTTTGTAAGAGCGGACGTAAAGACCAGATTTCTTGATTTTACCCGTTCCATGAAACCGATCCGGGGCTATAAAAAAGAGACCCTGCTGAAAAAGAAAAAATTTCTGGACAAGTGGCAGGATTATTTTCTGGAGCACATGGATTGCCATGTGATTGACAACGCCAGAAAGTATCATGCAGATGACCTGTGTGTTTCGGGGGCCTTTATGGTTCACTATGAAAAAGAATTTTATGAGAAGGGATACCGGCAGATCAGGAAGATCATAGAATGTTGACAATTCACAGGCATTGCCTTGAAAAGTTGAGATAAAAGTAGTATACTTTGGTAAGTGCATGACTTAAGAAAGAAGAGATGAGAAGAAGCTTTGGCAGACAAGAAAAAAACCATTCGGATTTTACAGGTAAATAAACTTTATTACCCTGTTACCGGCGGTATTGAGAGGGTAGTGCAGCAGCTGGCAGAGGGGCTTTGCGATGTCACAGACAGTAAGGTGCTTGTGTGTCGGCAAAAGGGAAAGACAATAACAGAACGGATCAATGGCGTGGAGGTGACGAGAGCATCCAGTATTGGCATGCTTTCCTCACTTCCCTTGTCCATGTCTTTTTTGTGGAAATTTCGTAAAATGTCCAGGGACAGGGATATTCTGCACATCCATATGCCCTTTCCCCTGGGGGATCTTGCCTGTTTTTTGTCGGGGTACCGTGGAAAGGTCGTGCTTTGGTGGCATAGTGATATTGTCCGTCAGAAACGAATGTTAAAAATCTACCGTCCCCTTATGGAGTGGCTTTTGCGGCGTGCAGACCGTATCATAGTAGCCACACAGGGACATATCGATGGATCAGAGTTTCTCAAGCCCTACGCGGACAAATGCAGCATCATACCCTTTGGCGTGGAGAGGCAGATCGAGGAAACCGCGGATCGCTGGATCGCTGCCAAGGAAGAATCATCAGGAAGACAACATAGTACCAATGATTCGGTTCGTTTTTTGTTCGTTGGCAGACTCGTATATTATAAAGGTTGTAATCAACTGATCCGAGCATTTATTCAGGCTTCCGCCAATTGTTCGGACCTATTTCTTGACATCGTGGGAACGGGACCGCTGGAGCGGGAGATGAAGGAGATGGTCTACGAGGCGGGACTTGAGGAACGGGTTAGATTTTATGCCAATGTGGAAGATGAAGAACTGGCAGAATTTTTTGGTTCCTGTGATGTATTCGTGCTTCCCTCTGTGGCGAGGAGTGAGGCATTTGGCCTGGTTCAGATTGAGGCGATGGCATTTGGCAAACCGGTCATCAATACAAAACTTCCCAGCGGTGTGCCGTATGTTAGTTTGGATCAAATTACGGGACTGACAGTTCCGCCAGAGAATGTCTTTGAGCTTGCGCAGGCGATGCAGTATCTGGCAGAACACCCCGATGAGAGAAAAGAGATGGGTGTGCGGGCGAGGCAGAGAATGAAAGAAATGTATCGCATTGACACAATGCTTGAACATGTAAACAGACTGTACGAGGAATTAATGGAAGGGAACGAATCGCGTTGAAGATAGCTTTTTATGGACAACCTTTATTGAGCGATAATAAAACAGGGATTGGATATTGTGAGGATGGGCTGCTTCGCGGCCTCTTAGCATTACATCCTCAGCAGGAGTATCTGGCAGATATTTTTACCACCGGGGAAAAAGAAAAAAAAAGGCAGTATATACGTGATTATGGAGAGGGTGTGAAGATCAGCGAGTGTGGTTGGATCTCAGAACGGGTGTTTAAACTGCTTTCTCTTGTGGTAGAGCTGCCTTATGTATGGTTTTTCCGTGAGAAACGCGACATCACACATTTTTGCAACTATGTGATTCCTCTTGGCGTGAGAGGAAAAAAAGTAGTGACGGTTCATGACCTGGCCTTCCGGGAATTTCCAGAGACGGTGCGCGGCCGGACCATGGTTATGTTAAAGCGAAATCTCAAACACTCCCTCCAGCGGGCGGATGCCATCGTGACAGTTTCGGAATTCACAAAAAAAGAACTAATGAAATACTATGACATTGCGTCAGAAAAAATAGCTGTAGTGCCCAATGGTGTGGACACTGCCCAATATCATTTGAATTATAGCAGAGAACAGATTCTGGGGGCGAAAAAAAAATATAGCATAGAAGGAAGTTATTTCTTATATTTGGGGACATTGGAGCCCCGAAAAAACCTGAGAGGGTTGCTCCTGGCCTACAAAAAATTTTATGATGGGAGAAAAGAAATGGGAAAAGAAATCCCCAAACTTGTACTTGCTGGCGGAAAAGGATGGATGTACGATGAGATTTTCCAGACAGCAGATGAGATCTCCCTCAAAGACCAAGTGATATTTACCGGTTATGTCGATGAACAGGATAAGGCCCCATTGATGAGCGGCGCCACTGTGTTTTGTTTTCCGTCGTTTTATGAAGGTTTTGGCATGCCGCCGTTGGAGGCTATGGCGTGTGGTACGCCGGTGCTGACTTCAAACAACTCTTCTTTGACAGAGGTGACGGGAGAGGCTGCCATCCAGGTGGATCCATACGATTTGGACCAGATGGCGCAGAAAATGGCAGAATTGTGCGATAACAATGACTTGAGACAACAGTTGCGGGAGCGTGGCATCAAACAGGCAGAGCATTATTCCTGGACAAACGCGGTGGAGAAGTTGTGGGAAGTGTATCAAAAAGTGGCTGGACAACCAATGAATGAAGAGAGGACAGGAGAATGAATACTCTACGGGAAATATATGAATATCGGACCATGATTATCAGCCTGATTCGAAGAGATCTAAGAGGACGTTATAAGGGATCGGCATTAGGATTTGCCTGGACCTTTTTGAATCCACTGCTGCAGTTAGGCGTGTATACGGTAGTATTTTCGATTATTATGCGAGCCGGTATCGAAGACTATTATTTGTTCTTATTTGTGGCATTGATTCCGTGGCTGTTTTTTAGTACTTCGGTGTCAGCCGGCGCCAGTTGCGTTATGGCGCAGAAGGAAATGGTAAAAAAGATATATTTTCCCAGGGAGGTACTGCCCATCGCTCATGTTACCTGTCAGCTGGTTAATATGCTTCTCAGTTTTGTCGTTGTATTTGCTGTGCTGCTTTTATCTGGCAAGGGAATCTCCCTGCAGGCATTGTTATATCTTCCCATTGTGATCGTGGCGGAATATTTTCTTGCTATCAGCATAACTATGATCGTCTCAGCGGTGACAGTGTATCTGCGGGATTTGGAACATGTTCTTGTGATTCTTACGATGGCGTGGCAGTTTTTGACTCCGGTGATGTACTCCATTGATATGGTGCCGGAAGAGTTGCGCTCTATTTTTAACATAAATCCCATGACCCCGATCATAGTGGCATACCGGGATATTTTGTATTATAAGCGTCTGCCTGAGATCGGGAATCTGCTTCATGGATTTGTGTTTAGTACGATTTTATTAGTAATTGGCTGGCTGGTCTTTGGAAGACTGAAAAAACACTTTGCGGAGGAGATGTAATGCAACCGGAAAATGCTATTGAGGTAAATCATGTCACCAAAAGTTTTAAAGTGTATCTGGACAAAGGGAATACACTAAAAGAAAAGGTGCTGTTTAAAAAAAGAAGAAGATATGAAGAACGAAACGTCTTAAATGATATCAGTTTCCAGGTGAAAAAAGGCGAGGCGGTGGGCTTGATCGGCCACAATGGCTGTGGGAAAAGCACTACGCTTAAACTGCTGACCAGAATCATGTATCCGGACGCGGGAGAAATTAAGATGTCCGGGCGGGTATCGAGCCTGATTGAGCTGGGCGCGGGGTTTCATGAGGATATGAGTGGAAGAGAAAATATATATATCAATGCCTCTATTTTCGGATTGTCCCGTAAGGAAATCGATGAGAGAATGGAAGCCATCATTCATTTTTCGGAATTGCAGGACTTTATTGACAATCCGGTGCGTACCTATTCTTCTGGAATGTATATGCGGCTGGCTTTTTCTGTTGCGATAAATGTGGACGCAGATATATTGCTGGTGGATGAAATTTTAGCTGTTGGAGATGTGAATTTTCAGGCGAAGTGCTTTAACCGGCTTCGGGAGATAAAAGGGCAGGGAACTACGATTGTGATCGTATCCCACTCTATGGATCAGATCGAGCAGATCTGTGACCGCTCCATCTGGATTCATGAGGGGGACATACGACGGCAGGGCAGGCCAAGGGACGTACATCCGGAATATTTGGACTTTATGGGAGAAAAGCGTCAGGAGCGGGCGGAGAAGGAAAAAGAAGAGGCTCCCCAGGAGAAAAAAGAGCCCATTGCGAAAGAAGAAAAACGCTGGGGAAATGGAGATGCCAGAATCAGAAAGGTTATGATTTTGGACAGAGAGGGAAGAGAAAGATCAGTAATCAAAACCGATGAGCAGGTAACGATCTCCATCGGGTATGAGATAAAAAACACAGTGGAAGATGCTGTAGTTGGTATTGGAATTTTCCGGAGTGACGGGGTACAGTGTTATGGTACCAATACCAGAATTGATAAGCTGCCGGAATTTAAGCTGGTCAGGGATGGTGTCGCTGAGGTAAAGATATCTTCTCTCCATCTGATTCCAGGACAATACCTGCTGGATGTTGCGATAGAGTCCCAGATCGGTATTGCTGTGGACTATTTTAGAGAAGCTTACCGTTTTGAAGTGTTTTCGGATATAACCGATGTCGGGGTTGCGCGGCTCCCACACCAATGGAACATATCAAATGAGTGATAGAAAGTGGGGAAAAGTTATGAATCTGGATGAAAGAATTGAACGGAAAAGAAACGAGGCAGTATCAAGACAATCACTGGATATTGACTGGTTTGATGATTCCATAAATATTCACACAATCTATTCAGAGATTGAGAGGGAAGCGGACAGTCTTCAGCAAGTTGGCAAAGGAGAATATAAACAATATGCCCTGTCTCCGAAGAGTTCCATGAGGTTGTTCAATAAGTGCAGAGTAATGGACGATAAGATGAAAAGATTTCGTTTCTACCGACTGTATCTGCGTGATTTCCTGAAAAAGATATACAAGAAAATGTACGGGCACAAACAAATAAAGGTGAAGCAGATTCTTCAGTTTGAGGGAGAAGATTTTGTACATGCCTGCTATGAGCAGATTTTATTGCGGGAGCCGGATAAAGAAGGTCTGCGGCATAATTTAAGGAGACTGCAGCTGCGGGAAACCAGCCGGCTTGAGATGGCCTATGATTTTTCATTTTCCCATGAGGCCGTGGTGAAGGGGATTGTGCTAAAGGGAAGTAAAATCAGATATTATGTGCTTCGGTGTCTGAGAAAACTGATCCGGATTCCTGTAATTGGAAGGGTTTTCCGATTTACGTACCATTTTTTTTGTATCAACCGGACAATGAATTCTCTCATCTGCTGGAATGTGAAATTACAGGAGAAGATCGAGGGTCTGGAAAATCTGACTGACCGGGTACGATCCTTGGAAGAGCTGCCGGGACGGGTACGATCCTTGGAAGAGCTGCCAGGGAGAGTAGAACAGCTGGAAAATCTGTCAAGGAGAGTAGAGCAGTTAGAGAATCTCTCTAAGAGAGTGGAGCAGTTAGAAAATCTGTCAATAAGAGTAGCGCGCATGGAAGATGTACCAGGACGGGTGGAGAACCTCGAAGAGAATATTAGAAATAACAATGTACTGATTCAAAAGCACGAGTCTGCGCTGTCAGAAGATTTTCAAAAGCAGAAGAAGTCTCTTGAGAATTTTTCTGTCGCATTTAGTAATCTGAAGTCTGAGATAAAGCAAATGCAGTCTGCGGCCAGGAGCGAAAAGTCAGAAGAGGTTATGGAGAAACCTGTGAGCACAGCTGTACCAGAGGGGGATGCATATTTTTCCATCGATTATTTTGATTTTGAAAACCGGTTTCGTGGCAGCAGGGAGCATGTGAAAAAGGTACAGGAGATCTATCTTCCCTATTTTAGAAATTGTACAGATGTGTTGGATCTTGGATGTGGAAGAGGAGAGTTTGTTGAATTGCTGCAGGAGAATGGCATCGGTGTAAGAGGAGTCGATTTGTATCTTCCTTATGTGGAATACTGTAAGATGCAGAATCTTCCGGTAGAACAGGGGGATGCCCTTGCATATCTGAGAGAACAGGAACAGGTTGACGGTATATTCCTTGGCCAGGTGGTGGAACATCTCAGCACGGAACAGACTATAGGGCTGTGCAAGGAGGCATATGACAAATTGAAGGAGGGTGGATATCTGATCATGGAGACTCCCAATCCGACCTCATTGGCGATTTACACAGAATCGTTTTATATGGATCCCTCCCACAACAGGCCAATTCATCCAAAAACGTTACAGTATATTGCAGAAAAACAGGGATTTTCGGAGGTGAAGATCCTGTTTACAGAGAGCAGCCGGCTTCCATATCATATTCCAAAACTTGCAGAACATGGTGAAGGAAGAGCACACGAATTCGATCTGGCCATGGAGCGGGTGGCTGACATGTTGTTTGGCAGCCAGGATTATGCGATCATCGCAAAGAAATAGACAAAGGAGTTTGAAAAAATGGATATTGTCATAATGCATCAGACCGTAACAAAGCACGATGCCATAGGAAATGATATAGAAGCGATGTATCTGTTATTAAAACAGAAACACAATTGTTTTGTCTATGCTGAAAACCAGTTTAATACGGTAGTTCAATACTTGGATGAAAAGCAGATGGATCAGATCATACGCAAACCAGATTGTGTTGTAATCTATCATCACAGTGTATACTGGTCTGAGGGGTATCATATTTTAAAAAGAGTGAAAGGAAAAATTATTTTTCGGTATCATAACATAACCCCGGCGTGCTTTTTTGAAAATTATAATGAATTTCACACAAAACAGTGCGCAGAGGGGAGAAAGCAGACAGAACATTTTGTAGAAGAATTCCCCAAAAGTTTTTGGATGCCGGCTTCTCATTATAATACGGGTGACCTGACGGGAGTTGAGCCAGAGCGGATTGCGGTATGTCCCCCATTTCATAAAGTAGAACAATGGGGAAAGGGAGGCATTCCGGATGAAAAAATTCTGAAAGAGTTAATTGAGGACAGGGCAATTAATTTATTGTTTGTGGGCAGGATCGCCCCTAACAAGGGACATGTTTTTTTGATGGACATACTGCGGGCATATCGAACAAATTATTCAGAAAAGATCAAATTGAGAGTCGTAGGTAAATTTGACGATGGCCTTGCTGCTTATAATAATATGCTGTTGGATTATATCAGTGAATATAAACTAAAAGACTCTGTGGAATTTATCGGTGAGATCAATGATGCTACCCTGCTTGCCTATTATCTGGGAAGCGATATGATGGTTTGTGCCAGTGAACATGAAGGGTTTTGTGTCCCTATTGTAGAGGCACAGTATATGGGGCTTCCGATATTGGCTTTGAGAGAATGTGCAGTACCGGAAACCATTGGCAAAGAACAGCTGGTGTTTGAAAAGAGACCGGAGATGTTTGCGGCAGCGATCCATGTGTTGCGATACCACAATGAGTACATGGAATATGTGGTAGAAAAGGGTATTCAAAATGTCCAGGAGCGTTTTAGCCAGGAGTCTATCGGAAGATGCTTTATAGAAGCTTTTGAGAAAGGAGTACAGAGATGAGAATTGCGATCGCGACGGTTCAGGTGCCTTTCATTCAGGGAGGCGCAGAGATACACACGGAGATGCTGAGGGAGGAGCTGGTAAAACGCGGGCATCAGGTGGATGTTGTTACGATCCCGTTTAAGTGGTATCCGGGGGAGACACTGATGAATTGCATGATGATGGGCAGATTGATGGATTTAACGGAAGTTAATGGAGAAAAGATTGACCGGGTTATAGCGATGAAATTTCCGGCATTTTACGTCAAACATGAAAATAAGGTACTCTGGCTTCTGCATCAGCACAGACAGGCATATGATCTGTGGGAGACGGAATATGGAGATTTGCATAACTTCCCCGGAGGCAAAAAAATCAGGGAGTTTATCTGTGAGTGTGACAAGCAATATATTTCTGAGGCAAAGAGTGTATTTACCAATGCATGTAATACCTCAAAGCGGCTGAAAAAATTTTGCGGGATTGATTCGGAAGCGTTATATCATCCTCCGTTGAACTACGAGAAGCTGCATTGTGACAGTTATAGTGATTATGTGTTTTATCCCAGCCGCATCGATTCTATTAAAAGGCAGAGACTGTTAGTGGAGGCAGCCAGGTATTTTAAGACAGATGTGAAGGTGGTCCTGGCTGGTTCAGGAAGTGAATCGGAGTTACGGTATATTAATGATCTGATTAAAAAGTATAAGCTGAAAGATCGGGTAACGCTTGCCGGATTTATATCGGAACAGGAAAAGATTGATTATTACGCAAATTGTCTCGGGGTGTACTTTGGAGCATATGATGAGGACTATGGTTATATTACTTTGGAAGGCTTTTTCTCTGAAAAACCGGTAATTGTGCACCATGATGCCGGAGGGCCTCTGGAATTTGTGGAGGATGGCAAAAATGGTTTTGTAATTGAGGCAGATGCCAGGATCGTGGCAGAAAAAATAGATTACTGGTATGAGAACCGCCAAAAGGCAGAGGAAATGGGACGAGCCGGTAAAAAGTCTCTGATCGACAAGCATATGGATTGGGACTATGTGATTGATAAATTATTGAACTAAGGAGATCTGAAATGGGAAAGCCATCGCTATTATATGCAAGTCCGTTTGCACCTATGAAAAGTGGTATATCGGATTATTCAGAAGAGTTGATTCAAGACTTAGCAAAGAGATTTGATATTACTCTCTACATCGATGATTATAATATTTCTAATAAAATTGTTAAGAATTTTAAAGTAGTAAGGCACGGGAGAGATAAAATAGATTTTTCTCTCTATGATTATAAAATCTATAACATAGGCAACAATCCAGAATATCATGACTATATTTATGAGAGCTGTCTTAAGTACCCAGGAATGGTTATTCTTCATGATATGGTATTATACTATTTATTTATTGGTTATTATCAGAAAAGAGGGTTATTGTATTCTAAAACTTACGAGCATGAAGGATTGACGGAATTTCTGAAGTTAAAGCACGCTGTGAAAGAAAATGGGCCCGATCTGCTGGCACAGAAACACATGGCAGAACGATTGTCCTTAAATAATGAATTGTTGAAATCAGACAACAAGATTATGGTACATTCATTTTATGCCTATCATAAAATACTGGAAACAAATCTTGTAGAAAAGCAACGCCTGGCTAAAATTAATCAATTTTTTAAAGGAGAAGATTCCCTTATTACGAAAGCAGCATTATTTGAGAAATATAACATTCCGCGGGATGCGTATGTAGTGGTTTCGCTGGGGAATATTGGGACAACCAAGCTGAATCATGAAGTGTGCAAAGCGGTACAGCAACTGTCACAAGAAGGTTTTTCTAAACTATGTTATGTGATGGTAGGTGAAGGAAATTATGTAGATCAATATATAGATGGAAAGGTAATAATGAAAACAGGTTATGTCGATGCTGAGGAGTTCAATGGTTTTATTGAACATTCGGATCTTATTTTTAACCTAAGAAATCCATCTATGGGAGAAACATCCAGAACCATGCTTCAGATCATGGAAAAAGGAAAAGTCAGTGTAATAAATGAAGGTGGGTGGTTTTCTGAAATCCCCGACGAATGTGCGATAAAAGTTTCTCTGGATCATCTTAATGATGAATTAAAGACGGTATTGACAGAGATGATGTCAAATCAGAAAAAAGCGGGATTAATTTCTAAAAAAGCAAAAGAATATATTCAGGATGAGTATTCCGGGCAGAAGATCGTGGATCAGATTTCAGAATTTATTTCCAGCAAATAGAGAGGAGTAACAGCGATGAATTCATCAAATGAAAAGAGGATACAAAGAGTTGGAATAATAATTTTTCTACTTATTCCGATCTTGATGTATACAAAGTATTATTTGAATAATCAAATACCTGGAAATGCAGATCTGGTTCAATACTTTTCAGCGAGAAAACATTTTGTGCAGTGCTTATTGAATGGAGAGCTTCCGCAATGGAACAGTTATCTGGCAAACGGCATGCCCACTACTGGAAATTTTTATATCTTCAGCGTTTTACTGTCATTTCTTCCTTTAAAACAGTATATTTATGCTTATTTTATCCTTCATTTATTTATAGGAAGCTATTTCTTTTACCGTTACCTGCGGGAATGTAAATGTTCCTATACAGTTTCTATGATCTTTGCCGTGATTTATGAGTGCTCCATACAGATTAACGGAACGAGAAAATCCCATCCGACCATCATCGCATCCATATGCCTTTTTCCTGTGATCATGTTTTTGGTAAAGAAATTTATTCACACGAGAGAGAATAAGTGGCTTTGTCTGTCAGCGGTCATGGCGGCGGTTCAGGCAACGATAGGGCAGCAGTACAGTGTCTACGCAGTCATGATATTATTTGTGTACATCGTGGTAAGCTGCATTTGTGAGAAATTTACCGTGAAAGACATAGTGAAGAAAGGCATTTTGTGGCTTGGTGTGTATGTAGGTATATTTGCCTACGCCCTGCTTCCGAATCTTAGCATTATGAGGCAGTATAAAGCATATGGTTCAGCAGGGACATCATTTGATACTTTTAGTTCGTATTCCATTCATCCCGTGAAGCTGATCCAGATGATCATACCTCGATTTTTTGGAGATATTTACCAGCCTATGGGCAATTATTATTCTTCCGAAATGGATATAGAGCTTTACCTGGGGATTTTTGTTTTGTTTTTGGCGGTTGCCGTAGTTCTCTTCAAAAAGGATAAGTGGAGTACTAAGCTGGATCTAGCATGTGCAGTGCTTGCTTTTTTATATGCCTGCATCGCCCATATTCCCGTACTGAATCATATCGTTCACAAGCTTCCGTTATTGGGAGGATTCCGTTGTGCCGGAAGAATGTTATTTGTTTTCTACTTTTTTGTGCTTACGATGGCGGCGAAGGGACTTCATTTCTTAATACAAGATGGGTTGAAAGAGTTTCAGCTGGTGTGCTTGAAAAGAATGGCTAAGACGTTGTTTTCCGGTATTGTAGTTCTTGGCATCGTGAGCGCTTTTTTGATTTCTTTCTTCATGTCGAAAGAGCAGCAGCCAGCGTATTATAATAAGCTGCAGAGTACGCTTTTACTACCCCTGGTATTTCTTGGACTGATACTAATTCTTTTGTCTATTGTCCAGAAGAAGGTATTTCTGCGCCGGCAGCTCACCCCTGCTTCAAGAGTGCGTATTCTTTGTAGTGCCATTATTGTTATTACACTGGCAGAAATACTTCCCTTTAGTCTGGTTACACAGCCTACTCCCCTGGCACAGTTTGACACCGTTCATCCTGTGGAAGAGCAGTTAAAGGAAAATATTGGGGGATATAAGATTTGGGACGCTTTTAATAATGTGGATGGTGCTCATGAGAGTATAATCTCACAAAACAAAAGTGCTTCCAAGGAGATTTCGTCTATCAATGCGTATACGGCATATAATAATCCGCTTATTTTTAGATATTTTAAGAATCTTGGAATCGATGTTAAGACGGCTTCTTTTAACTTTTCGGGATTACTTACAGGATCTAAAAATATTAACAATAATGTGATCTTTCAAAATGATCTGTTATCTATGCTGGGAGTAAGGTATGTAATTGATTCCTGCCATGTAGTGGAAAACGCGGGGGGACAGGTTTATGACTCGCAGTGCAGATCAGATCTGTTGGATTCCAGGGAAAACATATCTTTAGATTTCCAGGAAAATGGTGTGGGTGTCAGTACGGTGATGGGAGGAGTTACAGCAGATACTTGTTATAAAGTCAATCTCAAAATAAAGAATGAACACAATGCTGCCCTGACATTTTTGGCAGTGGACCTCTATGGAGGGGACAGTTATGATTTGGCGACGCAGGAAAAGCAATTCTATCTGACGAAGAACAGCAACGAATATGTGGCATACTTGTATTCTGAAAACGCCGAGCTGGCCACAGAGGATATACGTATCAGGATACTTGCCAAGTCAAATCTGGGGGAAGTGCTGGTGGAAAAGTGTGAGGTTTCCCTTGTGCAGCCGAGGCAGGCGTACCAGTACTGGAATACAGATAAGTATGGGATGAAGATCTATGAAAATGCCAATGCAAAGGATATCTTGTATTTTCCAAAGAGGTTATCGCGACTAGAGAATTTTAATGATATATATGATAATTACGAGAAATATGATCTCTCAGACACCGCATATGGAAACCGGGAATCAAAGAATCTGGAAAATATAAACTCCGAAGCAGAAGTAATTTCTCGAACGAGTAACACGTTGACGGCGAAGATCACTTCTGACGCAGATACTTATCTGTGTTATTCCCAAAACTATTCTCCGAATTGGTCTGTGGAGATAGATGGCAAAGAGCAGAAGCCAGAGATGATAAATGGGCTTATTATGGGAGTGGAGGTGCCTTCTGGTGAACACACTGTTGTTTTTAAATACTTTGACTGGTTTTACGTTATTGGGTCTGTGCTGACTGTTCTGACAGCTGTTCTGCTAATAGTGACCTTTATTAGAGGACGTGTTCGACGACAATAAACAATATAATAATGCGCTATGGAGGTATGCAGGTTGACAATTGTCAGTTTGTGTACCTTTTTTTAAAAGGCAAAAGGGTTATTTATTATCCATCACCTGCTAAACTACAAATTAATTTCGTCTTATATTATACTTAGTTAAAATGAGACATTTGGAGATGAGACGATGAGCTTTTGTTCTTTAAAATACGGATATTTTCTCACACTGCTGATTCCCTGTTACTTTATTGTACCAAAACGTATTCAAAGATATGTCCTATTAGTGTTCAGTATTGTTTTTTATCTGATGTATAGCGAAAAGGCATTTATCATTATGACGTTAAGCGGCATTGTGGTTTATGCAACTGCATTATGGGTGAGGAGGGTAGAGAATAAAGGAACACAAAAAATGCTATTAATTGCGGCTGTTTCTTTAAATGTGGGTGTTTTGTTCTTTTTAAAGTATATCACCAGGGGATCTATTATTTTACCATTAGGGATTTCTTTTTACACACTGGCATTGATTGGATATCTGATGGATGTTTATCGGGAGAAGATAATGCCAGAAACTAATTTTTTTGATTTTTATCTGTTTGAAACTTTTTTTCCACACATTTTACAGGGGCCAATTGCGAGATATGATACACTGGCGAAACAATTTAAGGAAAAGCATACTTTTGATTATGATAGATTTTGCAGAGGCCTGCAGCTGATGCTGTGGGGATTTATAAAGAAAATGGTCATAGCAGACCGGGCAGCTATTGTTGTCAATAATATCTATGATACATACTATACAGTGGGTGGAACAGAATTGTTTTTTGCCAGTATTTTATATACGTTGACAATTTTTGCAGATTTTTCTGGTTGTGTGGATATTGCAAGAGGAACGGCGCTCATATTTGGCATCCGGCTGTCGGATAATTTTCGACAGCCTTATCTGGCAGTGTCTGTTAATGATTTCTGGAAACGGTGGCATATATCCTTAAGTTCCTGGTTTCGCGATTATCTCTATATTCCGTTAGGCGGGAACCGGAAAGGGCAGTGCAGAAGATGGGTCAATGTACTGCTTGTTTTTGGGGTCAGTGGAATCTGGCACGGGGTGGGTTTAAACTATCTCTTATGGGGGGCTTTGCATGGCGGATACCAGGTGCTGGGAAGTGTTCTTAAACCGCTGCGGCAGAAATGCTATCGACTTATGAAAATATGCGATGGGGGTAAGGCAGCACAAATATTAAAAATCTTTATAACTTTTCAGCTGGTAAATATTGCGTGGATTTTTTTCCGTGTCACAGACATCCGGCAGGCATGTTATATATTAAAAACTATGATACTGCATCCTACACCAGGTGTTTTGTTTGATGAATCGCTGGCACAGTACGGAGTATCGATGAAAGGACTGCATATGCTGGGACTTTTCGTGATTTTGCTGCTTTTCGTTGAGATTTTGAATTACCGGGGAATTAAGCTGAGAGATTGGATCAATCGTCAATGGCTGGTTGTGAGATGGTGCATATATCTATTTGGCATTATGGCAGTTGTGGTTTTAGGAATCTATGGCGTAGATTATAATGCATCTGATTTTATTTATATGAAATTCTGATTGCAGGAGGAGTGACCGGATGAAGGGGATAAAGTTAAAAAATGCCATGAAAATGACTGCATTTTTGATTGTAGTTGTATTGTTATTAAATGTGCTTTCAGCAGTATTTATACCCAAACAGAAGAAGAGCATGACAAAATATAATGGGGAGTTAACGCATTTTGATCTTTTTTATGAAGAACCACGTAATTCGCTGGACGTCATTTTTTTGGGATCATCGCACATATATTCAGGAATCTCTCCGATAGAGATGTGGAATACTTATGGTATTGCAGGATATAACTGTACGTCCTCCTCACAATGTGCGTACAAGTCCTATCATTTTCTGCTGGATATCTTTAAATATCAGAAGCCGAAAGTAGTTGTATTTGATTTATTGTCATTATTTATAGATGAGACCAATGATGAGATATCCAACCGCTCAGCTCTAAATTATATGAGATTTTCCCCCAATTTTTTGACAACGGTACATCATTCGATGAACAAGAAAATTGGAGAGACAATGGAATCTTATATTTTTCCTATATTAAGATATCATTCCCGATGGGAGGAACTGTCCCAGGTGGATTTTGGTATTAAAAAGCAGCGTGACTGCGCAAAGGGCTATGATATGCGCTATGGTACAAAATGTATGGTGAAGTTGACCGAAGATCAATTTTCTTTTTTGAGGGAACAGCCTACGGATAAGGCTGCTCCCATTGTGGAAAAATCTGCTGGGTATATCCGGAATATGGTCGAACTGTGCAGAAAGAATGGAACGCAAATGGTATTTATTAAGACTCCTGTCTCAGATTATACCCATGAAAAGGGTAAAGCAATGCAGAAATTTGCGGAAGAGTGTGGCGTGGAGCTGATTGATTATAATCGGAAATGGAATGAATTAGGGTTAGATTACAGAGTAGATTTTTTGGATACTGTTCATTTGAATCTTAATGGAGCAAAAAAACTGACGAAGTGTCTGGGGCAGACACTGGTGAATGACTTTGGCATGCCGGATCATCGGGGAGAGGCAGACTATAGCAGCTGGGATAAGGATTACAGCACCTATCAGGCAGAAACCCATGCGCTTGAACTGCAGGAATGTAATGAATTATCAGGGTATCTTGAATTGGTTCAAAGGGAAAACTATGTTTTGTTGTACGCCGGAAATGTTTCTCATGTCAATGATAGTGTAAGGGATATATTGGGACTTCTGCCACTGGAGCAGGAGAGGATCCAGTATGGTGTTTTGGACATAAGTGATAAAAAGGAAAGAGTTCACAATGCAGGCAATGGGAAGATGCGATACGATATCAGGGATGTACGCTGTGAGATCAGCGCAGAAAATGATTATAGAATTCGCCTGTTGGGAAAAAATGTTGTCCAGGGCGAGAATGGATTTTATCTGGGCGTATTTGATAAAAAACTGAACATCGTGGCCGATGCCATAAAAATATTAAATGGTCAGATTCTGCGGGAGTAGGGGAGACCGCTCCTGCAAAAATACGTTTTTTAATATATCGCTACCATGAAAGCTTTCCACCATCGACTCCGATGGTAGAACCAGTAATAAAACGTGAGGCTTCACTGAGAAGAAATGCTGTCAGACTGGCAACATCGCATGGCTGCCCTAATCCTAAATATTGCCTTGCCATAATGATTTCAGCCTCTTTTGAGCCTTCTCCCTTTTCCAAAAAGGAATCATAGATGTCTGTTTTAATGAATGCTGGTGCCACTGTATTTACTCTTATATGCTTATTTGCCAGTTCTTTTGCCATACACCGGACGGCTGCATCCATGGCTGCTTTGGAAGCGCAATATGCTGTCTTGCTGCTGTTTCCCTGTATGGAGGACGTAGAAGAGATCCCTACGATGTTGCACCCCGTTTCTGAAAATCTTTTTCTGGCAGTGATGCACCGGCACAATTCAACAAATGAATAAAAATTGATCTTCATGACCTGATCTAAAATATCTGGTTTGATCGTCTTAAATGGTCTCGAACTGGTGATTCCTGCACTATGGACGAATCCGTCTAATGGACCGCGTTCTGCGACAATCTGCTTTATCAGTCCGTCTATTTGATCTAACTTACTTAAATCGGCAGCATAGTAACAAGATTCTTTATTCTGTAAACTTTCGATGATTTCTTTTAACTTCTCTTCCCGCCGTGCGACAAGAATGGTTTCCGCTTCCAGCCGGTCCAATAATCTCACCGTCTCTTTTCCGATCCCTGACGATGCGCCGGTTACTAATATTCGTTTTCCTTTTAAGTCTACCAGATTATACATCCTCTGTTTCCTCCCATTCCTCCGGTGTATTAATAATACCCTCTATAAAACATTCCTCTGTTTCGATTATGGGGTAAATATCGGCGCAGTTTATGTTTGTTCCCATAACCCCCCAGGACAATCCCACACCAAAACCTGACATCAGCATCTGATATTCCCCTTTACATTCCTTTGCGCCGAATGCATCGCAGAGTGTGAGTGGGACGGCAGCTGCGGATGTATTTCCATATCTATCCAGACATAAGGGCATTTTTTCTGGTGGTATTCTCAGCCGCTTCTGCAGCTGTTTATGGATATACTTATTCGCCTGATGCATAATATAATAATCGTAGGAGTCTGGAGAAGTATTCTCACATTCCATATAATATTTTATGGTTTGGGGAACATCACGAATGGTAAATTCAAAAACCCGTGCCCCATCCATCCATGTGTTGTACAAAGTCCGTTTATTACCATCTGAAAAAAGCATTGCTTCTTCCGGGGGGGTCAAATTACGGAATCCACCTGCCGGGGCAATAATCGCTTTGTATCCTTCCCCGTCGGAACACAGCATTCCGCTCAATTTGTTATCTGGAACTTTCTCAAATAGGACAGCAGCCCCGGCATCACCAAAGAGCATCACAGATGACTTATCCTCTGGATGTACCATCTTGGACATTGTTTCCCCGACGATTAACAACCCTTTCTCTATATCAGAATTTGCCATAAGTGCGCTTATAATCTGGGCAGAATACACAAATGCAGAACACCCCAGATTGACATCGAATGCTGCACAATCCCTTTCCAGATGTAAACGTTTATGTAATACACAGGCTGTGGCAGGCCTCCTGTAGTCTGTGGAATGGGCAGAAAATATCAAGGCTTTAATATCTTCCCGTTTTAATCCTTTTTGCCGTATTAATTCTTCTGCAGCTGCATATCCTAAGTCAGATGCCGTTTGATGCAGTTCCGTCTTCCTGATCTCCTCTACACCTGTCATTTTCACGAATTTGTCCACATTATCCTGTCCGAATTTATTATAATACTCATTTGCTTTTATTTTTGTTTTGGGAACAGCACAGGCAATCCCTGTCATTTTTATATTGCTAAAATTGAAATATGCCATTTCAATTTCCTCCTTTGATTGGGCTAACCTTCCATATTATTCAGGATATCTGCAATGGTTGTATATTTTTTTATCTCTTTTCCAGTAATCTTTTTCCCAAATTCATCTTCAAACATTACGATCAAAGATAGTACTGCCATGGAATTAAATTCGTCAATGTCTTCCAGATTTGTATCAGGAGTAAGACTTCCTTCATCAACCTCCAACGTATCCTCTAATAATTCTAATTTTTCTTTTTCTGTCATTTTCTTGCCCTCCTATAATTTGATATTTTGTAGTAAAAAGTCTATATGGATTGTCATGATGTTGTTAATCCTCATCCAGGGTGCTGGTATCTTTTATTCCGGATGCATAGTCTCTTATCACATATTGTGGTGCTTTGTTCAGACATAAATAAATTCTTCCTATATATTCCCCGATCAATCCCAATGAAACCAATAAGATGCCTCCAAGTAATAAAAGAACAGAGATCAGCGAACTCCATCCTGCTGCCATGTTGGGATTTATCAGTTTATTGATGATAATCCCACAGGCGCTGAACATTCCGATAACGGCGAAAAGAAATCCTAAAAAGGTTGAAATCCTTAATGGTTTTACGGAAAATGTTGTGGCGCCATTGACCCACAATGCAATCAGTTTTTTCAGCGAATAACCGGAATAACCTTCTTTTCTGGCACGGTGTCCAACATATACGGAAGTAATATTATTTGTCGAACGAAACACCAATCCCGGCAGATATACATACGGATTTTCATATTTTTGGATCTCATCAATAACAAAATGTTTAACGGCATAGAAACTGCTCCCTTTGAAATCTTTTGGCATATCTGCCATATGTGTCATCATGATTCTGTTAAGCCGGGAGCCCCAGTTTCTAAATCTGCTATGCTGCTTTACTTTATATTTGCCATAAACGACATCATAACCCTGATCCAGTTTATCAATGATCCTGTAGGTATCTTCGACGGCAATTTGTCCGTCATCATCCAGAGACACAATAATTTCTCCTTTGATATGACGGTATCCTGCAAGCAGAGCTGCATGCTGTCCAAAATTTCTTGTCAGGTTAATTCCCTGGACATTTGAATATTTCTTTGCCAGCAGCCGGATCTTATCCCAGACATGATCCGGCGAACAGTCATTTACCAATATAATCTCATATTCATCTTCTGGGTGGTCTATATTCAAATTCAGGATTTCTTTCACAACATCCTCAATCGTATGTTCGGAGCCATAGCATGGGATGACAAAAGATATTAGTCTGCTCAAGCCTGACTGCCCCCTATTCTGTCCAATAATTCACGGGTCTTTGCAAAATCCTTTCCATCTGCCACCCTTTCATAATATGCACATTCAATGCCATTTCGTGTTACTGTCTGTTTCATTTTAATTCCTCTTTTTTCATGGTTGTTGATATGCTTTTTATTTGATAGATAAATTACGTATGTAATCTTTTCTAAATGCAGGACTGTCCGGTAAAATTCATCTAATAGCACTTCTGCTTCCATTGCCTCCACAGAACTGCCATTGTTCACCTCTCGTCCTACTTCTCCTGTTCTGTCGTGGATATCATAAACACCAATCAGCCCTATTCGCTCTCCTTTTTTGTTCCATACAATAAAGTAATAGTCACCCGGCTCTTTGATCTGCCATTGGATAAATTTTTTCTGCTCTTCCAGACTGGAAGCCGGCTGGCCTACCGTTTTACAATTTTTTTCCTCTTTTCTTATCTGATAGGAAAATTCCACATCCGCATCTTCTAGTGTAATACTTTTTAGATCCACAAATTTTCCCTGAATTACTTTATCATAAATCATTTCATGTCCTCCACATTTTTAGTGACAACACAGGGGTTTCAGTATCTCACCTTTGTATCATAAGGTATTTGTATTAAAGATACAAATTGATTTATCTGATGTTATTCAGAACAGGTGAAAGTGTGTGACAGCCATAAAATAGTAAAATAGTAAAATCCAAAAATTTATTGCACTTTAAGCCTGCTAATGCTATAATATCTAGATGTACCATTGGGGTAAATTACCTTTTGACCCCGATATCTTTATAGGTTATTATACAAAGTAGAGATGGAGGTTTGACATTGATACCATTTAATAAACCACCTTTTGTGGGAAAAGAACTTAAATATATAGAAGAAGCAGTAAATTGTCATAAATTATGTGGGGATGGGCAGTTCACAAAAAAATGTAATGATTATCTGGAGAAGATTACCAAGTCGGAAAAGGTTCTCTTGACGACTTCCTGTACCCATGCCATAGAGATGGCGGCGATCCTGGCGGATATAGGACCGGGGGATGAGGTGATCATGCCTTCTTATACATTTGTATCTACGGCAAATGCTTTTGTACTCCGGGGTGCCAGGGTCGTATTTGTCGATATCAGGCCGGATACGATGAATATAGATGAAACTCTTATTGAAGTTGCAATTACCGATAAAACAAAGGCGGTTGTCCCGGTTCATTATGCGGGTGTCAGTTGTGAGATGGACACTATTCTGGACATTGCTGAAAGGCATCAGCTGTCTGTGATCGAGGATGCGGCCCAGGGAATTATGAGCACCTACAAAGGAAAAATCCTTGGGACCATTGGGGATTATGGATGTTATAGTTTTCATGAGACGAAAAACATCAGTATGGGAGAAGGGGGTGCCCTTCTGATCCGCGATGCTGGAAATGTAGAAAAAGCAGAGATCATCCGTGAAAAGGGGACAAACCGCAGTAAGTTTTTCCGCGGTGAGATTGACAAGTACTCCTGGGTGGAACAGGGCTCTTCCTATCTTCCCAGTGAGCTCAACGCGGCATATCTCTGGGGAGAATTAGAGGCGGCAGAAATTATATATGAGGACAGGATGCGCAGCTGGGATACATACTGGGACCAGTTATTCCCATTGGCCGAGAGGGGTTGTATTGAGCTGCCTGTTGTTCCGGAGCATTGTGTCCATAACGCTCATATGTTTTATATCAAAACAAGGGATTTAGAAGAGCGGACAGAACTGATCCGGCATCTGAAGGAACATGAGATAGGGGCAG
Source organism: uncultured Eubacterium sp. (assembly GCA_910585745.1). Taxonomy (GTDB): domain Bacteria; phylum Bacillota; class Clostridia; order Lachnospirales; family Lachnospiraceae; genus Eubacterium_F. The sequence continues at coordinate 36,402 of CAJUFM010000003.1, forward strand.
TATTTCACTATATTCCTCTGCATAGTTCCGAGGCGGGAAAACGCTTTGGAAGGTTTCATGGAGAGGACAGGTATACGACGAAAGAGAGCGAGAGACTGCTGCGTCTGCCGATGTATTATGGCTTAACAGTAGATGAGATTGAGAAGATTACGGATTGCGTAAAACAGTTTTATAAATAACAGGGAACGAAGGAGTGTTGCATAATGAAGCAGCCAGATGTTTCAGTAGTAATACCATGCTATAATTCAGAAAAATCCATCGGAGAGGTAGTGGAGAAGGTGTCTGCCAAACTTTCTGAGATGGGATATACGTATGAGATGGTGCTGGTAAATGATTATTCAAAAGATGGAGCATTTCAGGAGATACATCGTCTTGCCAAAGAACACTCTTTTGTGAAAGGGATTAATCTGGCAAAGAATTTTGGACAGCACAATGCCATTTTAGCTGGATTTCACTATGTGAGCGGCAGTTATGTGATTGGTATGGACGATGACCTGCAGACCGATCCTTCACAATTTCCAAAGCTGTTTGATAAGTTGAAGGAAGGCTATGATCTGGTATATGGAACTTATCCCATGGTGAGACAAAGTTTTTTCCGACGTCTGGGAAGCCGGTTTAATAATGTGGTTTTGGGCAGGATGATACAACAGCCAAGGCATATCAGAACATCAAGTTTTTGGCTTGCCAAAGCCTATATTATAAAAGAAGTTGTTAAATATGAACACTCCTATACAAATCTGCGTGGGTTGTTTTTTCGGACAACCGCCTATATTGCCTGTGTTGAGGTGGAACATTTTGCACGAAAATATGGCAGATCCAATTATACGCTCAAGTCACTGATTAAGCTATGGAGCAACTGCATCAATTTTTCTGTGGCGCCGCTGCGAATTTTTCTTCTGATCGGAAGTGTTGCTTCTGCAGGAGGTTTTCTAGGAGCATTGATCTTGATCATCAAAAAGATTATGAATATAAATATGTCTCTCGGCTGGCCGTCTTTGATGGCAGCAGTTTGTTTCTTTTCTGGTATTATTCTGATTGGTATTGGACTGACAGGAGAGTATATCGGAAGGGCATTTATGTGTATTAATGCTACCCCTCAGTATGTGGTAAAAGAAGAAGTAAACGTACAGGATGGTATTGATTCCGGGGAGGAAGATGGAGAATGAAAAAAACATTGATCTTTGGAATAAACCGGTTTGCAGAACTGTTATCAGAGTATATGGAAGAGGATGGTATCCCGATAGCAGGTTTTCTGGTTGATGAAAAATATAAGCCGGATCAGGAGATGTTTTGTGAAAAACCGATTTATATTACAGAACATATGGAGCAGGAGGTTCCGGCAGAGCATTATAATGTTATACTTGCTTTGGGTTATCACAAAATGAATACAATTCGTCAGATGAAATATCTGGAGTTAAAAGAAAAGGGATATGACATTATCGGATATCGTCATCCGACGGCATTGATTCAGGCAGATCAAATCGGGGAAGGAAATATCTTTTTGGAAAATGTTACGATTGGAAAGCATGTACGAATCGGAACCAGTAACGTTTTTTATCCCTGTGCACATATTGCCCATCATACCCAGGTGGAAGATTTTAATTTTTTTGCGATATCTTGTTCTGTGGCGGGGAATGCAAGAATTCATAATAATTGTTTTTTTGGTAATAACTGTTCGTTAAAAAATGGAATACAAGTTCTTGATTATACTTTGGTGGGAGCAGGATGTTACTTACAGGGAAATACAGATATAGGGGGGGGTGTATTCGTCCCTGTAAGATGTATGCAGCTGGAAGGTAAGAACAGTTTGGATATGATTTGATTTGGAGGAACAAATATATTGAAAAAAATAATGATTCTGGGAGCCGGCGTTTATCAGCTCCCAATTTTGCAAAAAGCAGCTGATATGTGTGAAGTAATACTTGTAGCGCCGGAGGTTTCAGCGGATTTTAAGGAATACGCAGATAGGGTATACTATCTGGATTTACGACAGCAGGATGCGATACTGGAAGTTGCTCAAAAAGAAAAAATAGATGGTATTATTACAGATCAAACAGATATTCCAGTGCGTACCGTGGCTTATGTGGCGGATAAAATGGGGCTTCCGGGAATTGGTTATGATATGGCGTGCCTTTTTACGGATAAAGGCAGAATGCGCCAAAAGTTGGAGGAGTTAGGAATTCCGGTGCTTCCCAATAAGACTGTTGGGACATTGGAAGAGGCAGTATGTTTTTTCGATTCTTTGGAAAGTACGGCGATTATTAAGCCGGCGGATAACCAGGGGAGCAGAGGGGTATATAAGATTTCATCCAGAATGGAATTGGAGAAATATTTTGCAGCATCATTGAGTGTATCACCGACAGGTCAGGTGGTGATAGAAAAGTATGCAGAGGGCAGGGAATTTGTGGTTGAAGCAATGTCCCTGAATTATGAATACCGGGAATTGATCCTGGGGGATACCATTTATTTTGACATAGAGAATGCATTTGCGGCAAAGAGTCGTATTTTTCCGTCAAATGCCGGGGAAGAACTCTGCAAAAAGGTATCTCTGCTTAATGAGAGAATCATAAAAGGGTTCGGTTTAAAACAGGGAATTAGTCACAGCGAATATGTGATGGACGGTGATGAGATATATTTAATCGAGACAGCGGCCCGTGGGGGAGGTGTATTTATTTCCAGTGATTTGATATATCTTGGCACCGGGGTGAATACAGAAGAATTCCTTATTCGCGTAGCACTGGGAGAGTTAAACTGTATGCCGGAGGTGCAAAAAGACCAGTGCCATTGTGGTTACATGGCGTTTTATCTTCCACAGGGTACAGTAAAATCGATACAAGGTATCGATTCTGTTATAAACTTTGATTTTGTTCATAGAAATATTCTTTATACCATTCATAGAGGAATGAAGATTGGAGCAATTGAGGACAAAACTTCCCGTTTTTCGATTATTGTAAGTGGAAAAAATGCCGGTGAATTGGAAGAGCATATGGAGAAAATACGGGAAACTCTGCAGATTGAGGTGGATACTGAAGAGGGAGTGAAATATCCGATATGGGAATAAAAAATAAGATAGGGGGAAGTGTTTTTGCTTTGTTGGCAATAACACTTTTGATACAAAGTTTTAGTTCTGTATTTGTAAAAACAGCGGGAAGATATCCGGTAATGTCAGAAAAATTTTTGCTCTTCTATGGACTTGCACTAGTTTGTCTCGGGATTTTTTCTATCATGTGGCAGTTTTTGCTGGAGCGCATTCCACTGACAACAGCATATTTAAGAAAAGGAATTTCTTATATATTGGTTCTCGCCTGGTCCGTATTGATTTTTCATGAAAACATCACATGGAATAATATTTTGGGAAGTGTGATAATTATTATAGGAGTTGTAATTAGCAGTTATGATCATTGAATTTATCCTCGCTTTTGGTGCAACCATAATAGCCGCTGTATCACAGCTGTTCTTAAAAAGTTCAGCGAATCAAAAACATAGTGGCTTTATTAAGAAGTTTTTGAATTTTAAAGTTATTTTTGCCTATGGATTATTATTTTTGTCTACGGTTTTTAATGTTTTTGCTTACCGGACACTTTCATTAAAATACCAGCCTATGATTGACTCCACAGGGCTGATCTGGGTTACTATACTGGCAGCTGTTTTTATAAACGAAAAGCCTTCAAAAATAAAGATCATTTCTATTTTGGTGACATTGGCCGGAGTGGTGATTTACTGTTTGTAAATTTTGTAAGAGTTGATATTAGGATTACTTATATTATGAAGTTTCTTAAACAAGATATTTTGTTGGAAAGGCCAGATAAATTAATAATGCTGGCCTTAAATTTTTCCTTGCCGTCTGAAGTAAACTATGCTATACTATCCTTAAGCAATAAGTTTCTATTTTTTCTGGTTTTCTATCATCTTTTTTAGGACTCTTGCTTATTAATTCTATTAATTTTTCATGTATTAAGCAGGAGTGCGGAGATTTAAACATATGAAAAAAGATCCATTTCTCCTGGTGAAGCGTTTATCTTAGGAGGGGATATGGAATGTATAGTAACGAAAATTCATTGGCAAAACGTATCAACACGTCAGAAATATGTTTGTCGTATGATCAGTTATGTAAGAGGCTGCTGGCAAATAAGCAGATTCTGGCATGGATCCTGAAAGGCTGTGTGGCTGAGTTTGCGGAGTGCAGTATGCAGGATATCGCAGAAAAATATATTGAAGGCTGCCCTGGCAAAACAACGGTTTCCTTATATCCAGATGAACGTAGTGAGTTTGTTGAGGGTGCAGTGACGGAAGATAGTACGATGCTGGAAGGAACCGTTGCCTTTGATATACACTTTAAAGCAATTAAGCCGGATTCTGATACATTTGTTTCATTTATTTTCAATATAGAAGCGCAGAAAAATTTTTACCCGGGCTACCCATTGATAAAAAGAGGAGTCTACTATGGCAGCAGGTTGATTTCATCCCAGTGGGGAACTGTATTTTCAAATTCACACTATGAAAAGATGAATAAGGTGTATACGATCTGGGTGTGTACAGATCCGCCGCGATACCGAAGGAATACTATTGTGAGTTACTCTTTGGAGCCGCACGATCTGGCCGGGAAAACAAAGGAAAAGAAGGAAAATTACGATCTGATAACCGTTGTCATGATCTGTCTTGGCAATTCGGGCGATAAAAATTATAAAGGCCTGCTAAAGATGTTAGGTGTACTTTTGAAGGAGGACATGCCTGCCGCGGAGAAAAAAAGGATATTGCAGGAGGAGTTTTCGATTATTTTATCAACCAGTATGGAAAGAGAGGTGTCGCAAATGTGTGATCTGGGGATTGGTCTTTGGAAAGAAGCCTGGGATGAAGCGAAGTATGAGGATGTCTGTAACCTGATGGAGGTTACTGGCTGGGATATGGAAAAATGTATGGATATCTTGAAAATACCAGAAGAGAAAAAGGATTTTTTTGGCATGAAAGCGGTAAATGGAAAGAAGGAACTGGTACTGGGTTAGCATTATGGCGTGAATTTGATCCTGCTTTTTCCTAAGTTAGTACAATAATATAAGCTTTGGATCATATATCTCAAAACCAATAGTCGTATATTCCAACAGGGAATCATACGGCTATTTTTTTGTTTTTGTCATTTTCTATGGAAAAAACAGACAAAAAGTGGTATACTACTTTTATATGCGTTAAAAGATGAAAGAAATGTAAGCTCAGGAGGACGATCATGAAGATAAAATTATCCAACTATGTAGCACAGTTTTTAGTGGACCATGGGATTGATACAGTGTTTACTGTGACAGGTGGCGGTGCCATGCACCTGAACGACGGGCTGGGGCACCAGGAAGGACTGCACTGTGTCTATCAGCACCATGAGCAGGCGTGTGCCATCGCTGGTGAAGCATATGCTAGAATGCATAACAAAATTGGCGCTGTTTGTGTGACCACGGGACCAGGAGGGACCAATGCCATTACCGGTGTGGTAGGAGGATGGCTGGATTCCATCCCCATGCTGGTGATCTCCGGCCAGGTCCGCTATGATACTACGGCGAGAAGCACGGGCCTTGGGATCCGGGCGATGGGAGACCAGGAATTTGATATCTGTAAGGCCGTGGACAGTATGACGAAATACTGCCAGATGGTGATCGATCCTCTGGATATCCGATATTGTCTGGAAAAGGCGCTGTATCTGGCCCAGATTGGAAGACCGGGGCCATGCTGGCTGGATATACCGGTAAATGTGCAGGGAGCATTTATTGAGACCGAAGAACTTCGTTCTTTTGATCCGGCAGAATGCGTTGCAGAAGTTCCGGCAAAGCCATCGGAGGAAACCATAGATACGATCATTGAAAAGATCAAACAGGCAAAGCGTCCGGTGATCAATGCCGGAAACGGAATCCGGATCTCCGGCGGTTATGAGGATTTCTGCCAGATGGTGGACAAGCTGAATATCCCGGTAGTGACCGGCTGGAACAGCATTGACCTGATCGCGGATGCGCATCCCTTGTATGTGGGCCGGGGTGGTATCATGGGAGACCGGGCAGGAAATTTTGCGATCCAGAACAGTGATCTGGTACTTTCCCTTGGAAGCCGTCTGAGTATCCGCCAGGTGGGGTACAATTATAAGACATGGGCGAGAGAGGCTTATACCATCGTAGTGGATGTGGACGGTGAGGAGCTGAAAAAACCTACGATTCATGTAGACATGCCGGTATGTGCGGATGTGAAAAATGTGATGCAGATGATCAATGAGAAGCTTGGGGATACAAAGCTGGACACAGATCCCTTCTGGCTGGATAAATGCGATCACTGGAAAAAGACTTATCCTGTTGTTCTGCCGAAACATTACGAGCAGAAAGGGCTGGCCAACGTCTATGCATTTATTAAGGAAGTCAGCAGAGTCCTTCCGGAAGATTATGTGACGGTGGTCGGAAATGGTTCCGCCTGTGTGGTGGGAAGCCATGGTTATGAGATCAAAAAGGGACAGAGATTTATTATCAATTCGGCCATCGCATCCATGGGATACGATCTGCCGGCTGCTATTGGTGCCTGCGTAGCGGAGGGGGGCAGAGAGCTGGTGTGCCTGAGCGGCGACGGAAGCATCCAGATGAATCTTCAGGAACTACAGACGATTCAGACCAATAAACTGCCTATCAAGATCTTTGTCATCAACAACAATGGGTATCATTCTATTCGTCAGACACAGACCAATTTCTTTGGAGAACCTTTTGTGGGAATCGGGCCTCAGAGCCATGACCTGGAATTTCCGGATATGAAAAAAATCGCTTATGCCTATGATTATCCATTTTTCCGCTGTGAGAGCAATGACGCGCTGGAGGAGACAATACGGCAGGTTTTCGCCACAGAGGGAGCAGTGATCTGTGAGATCATGGTCTCCACGGATCAGAACTTTGAGCCAAAGTCTTCTACCAAACGGCTGGAGGATGGCACACTGGTATCACCGCCGCTGGAGGACCTGGCGCCATTCCTTGACAGAGAGACATTCTTAAAAGAGATGATTATAGATCCGGTTTCGGAGGAATGACTTATTGGGTGTTTAATTCGTCATATAATAAGATGTTTTTTTCATAGATGAGAATTTTATAATCTTTATACTCCTTGATCTCTGAGGTGGCAAGGTAATATTTATCATCAATGGCCTCATCATCTGGAGCGACGAGAATAAAGCATCTGCCAGGGTGCTTCCCAACATCATAGTATGAGCGGGAGGTCATCCAGTAGTAAGGATAGGAGGGCGTGATGATATAAGAGACGAGTTTAATCTCCCCGTTGGAAAGAGCCATATACTTATATGAATTCCAGAAGGTGGAAAAGCCATAATTAAGGTCATTTTCTTTCAAAAAATCGATTAACGTCCCTTCTTCCTGGTCGACTTTGTATTCGTTGCGGATGGGCAGCACGGTTTCGGTCATGTAATTGAGGTGACCGCATAAAACGATAATCGTTGTGACTGCATAAATAAATCCTTCAAAATATTTACCTTTTGCTTTGATTAGGTCCGTAAGCAATATGGATGTAAACACGATATTGTGCCAGAATACGAGTTCGTAATATATAATATTGCTTGCATTTGTAAACAGCATTGTATATAAAAGGAGAAAATTACTGATAAATGCATAAATTGTGTAGAATCTCCAAAATGGTTTTTTTACCTTTTTGTATCGGAGAATCATCCAAACAGGAGAGACTATCGCGCAGAGGAACATGACAATAAGGTACATGCCAGAGGTGATACCAGAGAGAGATACCAGTTCTTTTTCCCCTGTCGCATAATAAAAGCGGAGGATGCTTGGAATAAGTTTATTAAAATTTTCAGTTAGTTTTTCCATACTTACAAAAGAAACAGAGCCACTGATGGATTCCAATGTGAGAATCTTTGACAAGGCTGTGTAACCGGTCACTCCAAGAACTGTCCCGATGATGGTCAATACCAGAAGTATGTTCTGTTTTTTGTTTTTGAGAACAAGCTCGATACGAAACTGGTTTTCAATATATGAAAACACGGGAAATGAAACGACAATCGGCAGGGTAAAAAGAAATATGCTTTTCATGCCTTTTATGCTGCATAAAAAAATGAGGATAAACCAAACAATATAGAGAAGGGGAAGATAATTACGGCGTTCTTCCTGCGCCGCCTGTGAAAAGAGCAACCGGTATATCAGAAGCATTAGAAGAAGATCCCAAATGATCTGATATGTATAGGCTGCCTCATAAAATGTTTCCCAATAGTGCATCATGGGAAGAGTCAGCATGAGAATAGAAAGCAGAGCAGCGGTATACCGGTTTTTTCCAGACAATGTATGGTGATAAAAATAAAAAATCAAGACAATGGCAGCCAATACTAAAAGAATTACGGTCAATTCCCTGCACAACAGCCAGTCCTGACAAAATAGCCTTAATACCAGAACGATCAGTTCCGGAGAAAATATGAGGATTCCTGTGGTATAGCAGAAACCATCTGGGAAAAACTGGCGGGTTTTGATCTGTTCGTCAGCCATGAGCAGCCAGTATGCCATATCTGAAGTAAAGATGGATCTTGTACAGTACAAAATATAAAACAGGACAGCGGATATGCTGAAAACCGTCATTATAAATAATAAAAGTTTACGTTTTGAAAAGCTTCTTCGTTTTGGATGCATATTATAACCTCATTTCGACTGGAATAAATTCATATTATCATGCAGGGGATAGAAAGTCAAACAATAATTGACTTTCTACCATTTTGTGTTAAAATAAAAGTAATATTGTTTGAATTTTTTTCCACAATCAAGACGGATACTGTGAATAACAAGGAGATGCGGTATGTACAAATATCTTAAGCTACTACGTGTAAAACACTATATTAAAAATTTTCTGATATTTTGCCCTGCTTTTTTTGGAAGAACGTTTTTTTATGGAAATGCAATTCTTGAATGTGGCATTGCTTTTTTGACCTTTAGTTTTTTGTCTTCTATTGTCTATATTATAAATGATATTCATGATCTGGAAAAAGACAGACTTCATCCTGAGAAGTCGAAACGTCCTATTGCATCTGGTGCGGTTTCCCAAAAACAGGCATGGACGGTTGCCCTTATACTTGGCGGTCTGGTAGTGCTGTTGCAGGTCTTTACTCACTTGCTGGAATGGCAGACCTGGCTTGTGCTGATATTTTATTTTGTGATTAATATGGCATACAGTATATGGGGATTGAAAGGATATCCTTTGGTTGATGTATTTGTCTTGGCTTTGGGGTTTGTACTGAGGATTATGTTTGGATCAGTCTGCACTGGGATAGAGGTGTCCCAATGGCTGTATCTGGTTGTCTTTTCCGGTTCACTGTTTATGGGATTTGGAAAGCGTAGAAATGAATTGCTCCAGTGTCAGGATACGACGAGGGCGGTGTTATCAAAATATAACAAAGAGTATCTGGGCAGATGTCTGTCGGCCTGTATGACATTAAGTATTGTATTTTACTCATTTTGGTGCATGGAACGGGATCAGATGTACGGAGACAAGTATTATTTGTACACGGTTCCAGTTTTTGTATTTATTATGCTGAAATATTCCTATGATATTGAAAATGATGAAGACGGGGATCCAACTAACGTTATTTTAAATGATAAAATCCTGATTTTATGTGTGCTGATTTTAGCTGTTCTTTTTGCAGTGCTAATGTATTTGGTATAAAGGGGATTCTAGACATGAATGTTTATGATTTTGACGGAACTATATATCGTGGGGACAGTACAGTTGATTTTTATTTTTTTTGTTTGTTCCGCTATCCTTTGATGATATTCAGTGTACCCGTCCAGTTTTGGGGAATGGTATCTTATAAAGCGGGACGGATCGATAAGACGCAGATGAAAAGTTATTTTTTTTCCTTTTTAAAAAAGGTAAAGAAAAAAGATGAAATAATACAGAAATTCTGGAAAAAAAATATAAAAAAGATCTACGCCTGGTATCGGAATCAGCAAGAGGAGGATGATGTTATTATCTCGGCCTCGCCGGAATTTTTGCTACAGCCGGTGTGCAACCAGCTGGGAATAAAAAATCTCGTTGCCTCAGAGGTTGATCTTTCTACAGGAAAATTTCTTGGAAAGAATTGTTACGGTGAAGAAAAAATCCGCAGATTTCAGGAAGCCTATGGTGCCAAGGCTGAAATTCAGAACTTTTATTCGGATTCCATATCAGACCTGCCCATGGCGCAAATGGCAGCAAAGGCATTTTTTTGCAGAAAGGGAGAAAGAAAAAGATGGGAAATATAAAGGAACTGTTTAAAAAATATACAGTATTGGAAAGAGTAGTCCTAATTATACTTTTGGGTTGTTTTGTTGGACAGTTTTTATGGATCTGTTATATCAATCTGTTCCAGTTACAGTACCACCTTGGATATGACGCTTCCTCTTATTTGCTGAAAAGCATTGAAATGGCAAAGCAGGGAACTCCCTTTATTAGTCAATGGTCTGAGCAGACCAGCCTGTATCTGGATTCAGTGGTTCCTTTTGCAGCGCTGATCTATAAGGTGACAAATAATATATTTCTTTCTTTTGGAGTCTCGAACCTATTAATGCTTGTAGTTCTGTTGCTTCTATTCTGGCGTCTGTTATCTTATTTTATAAGTAGGACAAATCTGGTTGCCAAATTGTTTTCCATTGATTTGTTGATCAGCGCCTATTATCTTACTGGCGGGGACAGTACTAATGATCTTTCGTATTCGGCTATGATGTATATGGCGGCTTCGATGTATATCTTTAAGATGATTGCAGTTTTGATGACCATTCTCTGCGTCATGCGTCTCGAAGAAGGGAAACGATCCTATCTTTTATGCGCCCTTTCCTTAATGATGTTGTTTGTGACAGGGCTTTCGAGTGGAACATATATGCTGTTTACCCTTGTGGTACCATGTTTTGCTTATGTGCTGGTAAAGGTTTTTTTGAAAAATGACTGGAAGCGTCTCAAATATATTACAGTAATTTATTTGGTAATGAGTGTAATCGCAGTTATTGCAGGGAAGATATGTACCTCTATGGTTTCCGATTTTGTTGCAAGAGATTCCGCAATGACCTGGTGCGGGGCGCTGGATTTTTGGAAGAACTTAGGCTTATTTGTTGTGGCTTATCCACAGGGAATCACAGCAATGACTATGGTGTCGGGAACGGAAATCATGAGTCTGGACGGAATCTTTATGATGTGTGGGCTGGGAATTTTGTTTGCTACGGCCGCGGCACTTATTTATTTTGTGAGAAAAGTAGTGAAGGAAAAGGGTAAAGATCACAATTCTCTTCTTTTATTGACAGTGATTGGAGTCAATGTATGCATGTTTGTTTTCGGATATACATTATATAAGGACATGGATGATTTTTTCCAGACCAGATATCTGATTCCTTTGATGATGCTCTACTTTATCTGCATAGGTATCTGGATGGACAGGCTGGATAAGCGCTATATCATTTCAAATCTGATCCTGCTGGCAGTAGCAGGATGCATTCTGGGTATAAATATTAAGTCGGATGTGGTTTATACCAGAACAAGAGCGAATTACGATGAGCTGTCAGAGCTTTCAGAGATGATAGACAAAAATACGGAAGCACCAGTGGCTTATGTTCTGGGTGATCTGACAGCGGCCAGGAATCTCCGGGTAATTGATCCAGACAGAGTGTACAAAGGTTTAGATGAAAAAGGCGAGTTTTCCCACTGGGGTGACTATCTCTATTATGATGACCCCAAGGAATATCCAGGGGAAGTGATTGTCATAAATAAGAATAATGCGCTGCAGAACCTGGAATCATATTATGATGCCTGTCAGCTTTTGACAACATACAAGGGATATGAGATTTATAAGATGTCACGAAATATAATGGGGGCATATGCCCCTTCCTTTGATCCTGGAAAAACATACACGTTTTCGGGGGATAAACGCACAGCAGAAGCTGCTGTGGAAAAGGGACTTTCATATAATGACGGAGATTTTTCGTGGACAGATGGAAATCTTAAAATGAATTTCTATTTAAAAAAAACAGAAAACCTTTCCCAAACTGCTACGATCAATTTTGGTGTTAAGGGAGTATGGGCGCTGAAACAGAATGTTAAGGTGAAGATAAACGGAAAACTGGCAGTTAAAACGAAACTGAATCCAGACTCTACAGTACTGCAGGCGGATTTTGAGGTTCCAGAGGACAGAAGGATTGAACTGGAGCTTGTTCTGCCAGATAAGAGCAGCCCTTATGAGGAAGGAGTAAATGATGATAAAAGAAGACTGGGACTGCGCATGGTAGATATGCGGGTGGACCTGAAGTGATAGTTTTGATGGAGAAAATGTAAAAACATGATAGAAGAAAAAAAGGATTTCTTTGACAGAATTATGTCCTGGCCGGTTCTGGTTCGGTTTGAGCCATGGTATAAAAAAAATAAAGAAGTGTTGCTGTATCTGTTCTTTGGCGGCCTGACTTTTTTTGTGAGCCTTGGTTCTTTTGTCCTGTTTGACCGCGCAGTGGGGTTCAATGAGCTGGTTGCGAATGTTATTTCATGGGTTCTGGCGGTTGTATTTGCTTTTTTTACGAACCGTATATGGGTGTTTGAGGGATATACGGAAAACAGAAAAGAGTTTGTCCAGCAGATGTCCGGGTTCTTTTTGGGCAGAGTTGTGACATTGCTAATCGAAGAGATCATTCTGGCTGTTTTTATATCCTGGCTGGGAATGAACAGCATTCTTGTAAAAACAGGTGCTCAGATCGTTGTGATTGTAGCAAATTATGTGATCAGCAAATGGTTTGTATTTGGGAAAAAGAATGAGGATAAACAATAGATCATTAGCTGGAGGTATGGCAATGAAAATAATCACAAAACATAAAAAGGAAATCGTGTTTGGCAGTATTGTTGTTATGCAGTTTCTGGCAATCTTTATTTATAATCTGTTTAAGATCAAATATCAGGCGGATTATGATTCTTCTACTGGAACGGCCTGGCTGGCAGAAGTGGGACGCCAGAAAAAGCTGCTGATCGATCACTGGGAGTATACAACGAATGTCGGCTGGGATATTCCCCTGATCCTGGCGGTGCCTCTTTATATGCTCACCGGTCATATTTTTGTTTCGATGGGATTTGCCAACAATCTGATCATGATGGTGAGTTTATTGGTGATCTGGGATGTGCTGAAGCAGTATAAGATCCGGACGGGCAATATACTGATCGTTTTGTCAGTTTTCCTTGTGCCGTATACACTGGGGCAGCTCGGATATCTGCCGATGATGTTCACGGGTACGGCATCATATATCATGAAGGCGCTTATTCCGCTGACGATGCTGGATGTCATCGTGCGCGTGGAAAGGGGAAGTAAAAAGACAACGGCGAAAATCGTGACCGGTGTGCTACTCATTTTTGTTATGGGGCTGGCATTTCTGACAGGGTTATCTTCCGGACCATATCTTCTGATTTGTGGTCTTTTTCCCTTTGTTGTCTATCTTGCATTGAGGTCGCTGGTGGAAAATGATCTTCGTGTTCTTGTGAAAAAATACAGCCTGGCTGTTTATGCCGGGATACTGGCGAGTGCAGCCGGCGTGGTGGCGGCGGGTCTGTTGGGACTTAGCAGTAAAGCGGGAGAGCTTACCTTTGTAACCACCGAAAAATTTGCGAGTAATGCCTTGAGCTGTTTTGTCGGGATATGGGATATGTTTGGGGGGATCCGCGAAGGGGAAGCATTGCCGATCCTCTCTGCCAGGGGGATCATCAGTCTGTGCAGTATTTGTATCGCATCCTACGTTGTCTGGGTCATACTGTATTATGCGGTGCGTGTTTTACGAAAGAAGGAGACAAGGACACTAGTATTTGTTGTATTGTGTGTCCAGGTTGTCAATCTCTGTGTATTTTTACTGGCAAATCTGGCTTACCGGGAGAATATCTTTGAGTCAAGATACCACATTATACCGATGGTGTCTGCCATGCTGCTTACCGGATTGTTTGCAGAGGATATGGAGAAGACGTGGAATGCGCTTTGCCGCAGGGGGGTGAGTCTGGTATTGGCTGTTTGTGTTCTTTTGTGCAGCGTGTCTAAATTTTTTGTTTTTTATCGGAGAGTAGAGACGTCTTCCGTTATGCGGCTTAGTGGGATCACGGAGGTAGCACAAAAACAGGATGTTGACTTAATCTACTTTTTGGCATATGATAACTTTTTAGGGGATGGAAGGATCTTAAGAGTGTGTGATCCGGAGATTCAAGTTTCAACGCTTCTGGATTATAATATGGGCATTACATGGGGAGCGAGCGAGTATTTTTTTGAAAACAGCTGTCATGAGGGGAAGATTATGGCGGTTGTTCCAAAAAAGTATGCAAAGAAACTGCCGCAACATATGAGAAAACGGATGGAACTGGTCGATACTGTCCAGGGTTACCGACTGTATGTCGCCTCCGAAAATATTTTTGACTGTTCTACTGTGCTAAGGGAAGACAGCAAAAAAGTTGTTGATTTTCCATACTCCCCGAATTATCAGATCGGTGGAGAGATCAATGACATGGGAGAGCTGGAAATCAGAGATGAGGGAGGCCTGCAGCTTTTTGGACCGTGTATCGAACCGATCAACGGAGTGTATGATATTACATTGAACTATGAAACAAAGACAGATGCGGCAAAAGGAATGAGCATCGGAAAATTCAATGTATATGATTCGGAAAATAACATCCTTAGTTCAACGGATATTATTTCCGGAGAGGAGCAATGTATCTTAAAGGATGTGAAGCTGGGAGAAAAAAGCTTCCATTATACAATAGACACCATTCCGAATTCTGGACTACTCGTTCGTTCTATTGTTTCTGAAAGAATTTCAGAGTGATAACAGAGATTTAGCAGTGAAATAAAGGAGAAAAGAGATGAAAGCAGTATTACTTGCAGGGGGATTTGGAACAAGAATCAGTGAGGAAAGTGCATTTAAACCAAAACCAATGATCGAGATCGGAGAAAAACCGATCCTGTGGCATATTATGAAGGAATATTCGCATTTTGGTATCAATGAGTTTATTATTTGTGCAGGATATAAGCAGCACGTCATTAAAGAGTGGTTTGCGGATTATTATCTGCATAACAGTGACATCACCTTTGATTATTCCCGGAATGGAGAAATGATCGTTCACAACAATATTTCAGAACCATGGAAGGTTACCATTGTGGATACGGGGTTTAATACCATGACGGGAGGCCGTGTCAAACGGATCAAAAAATATGTAGGAGATGAGACTTTTTTGCTCACATATGGGGATGGTGTCAGTGACGTCGATATCGGGGAACTGGTGAAATTCCATAAGTCACATGGGAAGATCGCCACGATGAGTTCGTACAATGTTGGACAGCAGTTTGGCGTCCTGGACGTGGACAAGCAGGGCAAAGTTAATGCTTTCCGTGAGAAATCAAATTCCGACGGTGGTGTGATCAATATTGGGTTTATGGTTTTTGAGCCAGCGATCTTTGATTATATCGAAGGAGACGCCACTGTGTTTGAAAAAGAACCGTTGGAGCAGCTTGTAAAAGAGGGCGAGCTTATGACGAAGAAGCACGATGGGTTCTGGAAATGTATGGACACCCAAAGAGATAAAATGAAACTGGAAGAGATGTGGGCGTCTGGCGAGGCGCCGTGGAAAGTATGGAAATGATAAAGCTTACGGAGGGCGATACATGATTGATTTGACATTTTTCAATGAAAAAAAGATATTGGTGACAGGTCATACCGGATTTAAAGGGTCATGGATGTGCCGGACACTCGTGGGAGCAGGAGCAGAGGTGACAGGATATTCCCTCGAAGCTCCAACAGATCCAAATCTTTTTGTTATGGCGGATCTGGAAGAAAGAATGAATTCCGTCATCGGCGACATCCGGGATCTGGAAAAACTGTCCCGTGTTTTTGAGGATACTAGACCGGAGATCGTGATCCATCTCGCCGCGCAGCCGATCGTGAGAGATTCTTATAAAGAGCCGGTATACACCTATGAGACAAATGTCATGGGAACAGTGAATATTTGTGAGTGCGTCAGAAAAAATAATAGTGTAAAGAGTTTTTTAAATGTTACCACGGATAAAGTATATGAGAATAAGGAGTGGGAGTGGGGATACCGTGAAAATGAACCATTGGATGGGTATGATCCATATTCGAACAGTAAATCTTGCTCAGAACTTGTGACACACAGTTACAAGAATTCCTTTTTTACGGATGGAAGGGTGGCTGTATCTACAGCGAGAGCCGGGAATGTGATTGGCGGCGGAGATTTTGCCAACGACCGGATCATACCGGACTGTGTCAGGGCAGCCAAAGAGAGAAAAGATATCATCATTCGGAATCCTTTTTCTACAAGACCGTACCAGCATGTGCTGGAGCCGGTGATGGCATATCTAATGATCGTAAAAGAGCAGTATGGAGATCCCGGACTGCAGGGATACTACAATGTAGGACCGGATGAGACGGATTGTGTGACCACTGGGGAACTGGTGGATATGTTTGTCCAGCGTTGGGGAGAAGGCCTCAAATGGATCGACCAGTACGACGGGGGCCCTCACGAGGCAAACTTTTTGAAACTGGATTGTTCAAAACTCAAGACGACATTTGGCTGGAAACCCAGATGGAGCGTGGCAGAGGCATTAGACAAAACCGTGGAATGGACAAAAGCCTGGTTTGCAGGTGAAAACATTGCAGAAGTCATGGACAGGCAGATCGGGGAATTTGTATCTGTGGAACAATAAAAAAGAAAAGGAAAGGAATATACTATGTTTGAAAATCTGAATGAGAAGCAGGCAAAAGAAAATATTCTTGAGATGGTAAAGGAATATTGTAACAAATACCACAATCAGGAGAAGCCGTTTGAAGAGGGGGACAGAATCCCCTATGCCTCCCGTTATTACGGACATGAAGAAATGGTGAACTTGGTGGATAGTTCGCTGGAATTCTGGCTTACGTCCGGTCGTTATACGGATAAATTCGAAAAGGAGTTTACAGAATATCTTGGGATCCGATACTGTTCTCTTGTAAATTCTGGTTCATCGGCGAACCTTCTTGCATTTATGGCGCTGACTTCTCATCTTATGGGAGACCGTCGGATTCTGCCAGGAGATGAAGTGATCACTGTGGCGGCAGGCTTTCCGACGACGATCGCACCGATTATCCAGTATGGGGCAGTTCCGGTATTTGTCGATATGACGATCCCCCAGTACAATATGGATGTCTCCATGCTTGAGGAAGCGCTTTCCGACAAGACAAAAGCGATCATGATCGCGCATACGCTTGGCAATCCGTGGGATCTCGGTGCGATCAAAGAATTTTGCGTCAAGCACAACTTATGGCTGGTAGAGGATAACTGCGATGCCCTCGGTTCCCAGTATACGATCAATGGCGAAGAGAAATTTACCGGAACAATTGGAGATGTGGGAACGTCGAGCTTTTATCCGCCCCATCATATGACGATGGGAGAAGGAGGAGCGGTATATACGGATAATCCTATGATCCACAAAGCAGTGCGTTCGCTGAGGGACTGGGGACGGGATTGTGTGTGCCCCTCCGGTCGTGACAATATGTGTGGACACCGTTTTGATAAGCAGTATGGGGAACTTCCGCTGGGGTATGACCACAAATATGTATACTCCCATTTTGGATATAATCTGAAGGCTACCGATATGCAGGCGGCTGTGGGCTGCGCCCAGCTTGCCAAGTTCCCTGCATTTGTAGAAAAGAGAAGGCATAACTTTGACAGATTGCGGGAGGCGCTTAAGGATGTGGAGGATAGACTGATTCTTCCAGAGGCGTGCCCGAATTCGAAGCCGAGCTGGTTTGGTTTCCTTATTACCTGCAGAGAAGGGGTGGATAAAAATAAACTGGTTCAGTATATCGAAGATCACGGCGTGCAGACACGAATGCTTTTTGCGGGAAATATTGTAAAACAGCCATGCTTTGATGAATTCCGCGTATCCGGAAAAGGATACCGGGTAGTCGGTGACCTGAAGGTGACGGATCGCATTATGAACGATACGTTCTGGCTGGGCGTTTATCCAGGTATGACGGATGAAAAGATTGATTATATGGCGAAAGTCATCAAAGAAGCACTACAGAATTAAAGTTTTGTGTATGGAACCGTGTGAATGGAGAACGAGATGAAAAAAGTAATTAGCATAATGATACCCACCTTTAATGAAGAAGAAAATGTGATACCGATTACAGAGGCGGTGATCGATGAAATCACGACAAACCTGCCTCAGTATGATTATGAGATATTATTTATCGATAATGATTCTACGGACTCGACAAGAGAAAAGATCCGGCAGTTATGCAGCAGGGACCAGAAGATCAAGGCAATATTTAACGTGAAAAACTTTGGGCAGTTTAACTCACCCTTTCATGGCCTTCTGGAGACGACAGGTGACTGCACGATTCTGCTTTGTGCCGATTTTCAGGACCCAATCCCGATGATTACGCAATTTGTGCATGAATGGGAAAAAGGTTATAAAATTGTGATCGGGATCAAATCCACAAGTAAAGAAAATAAGATTATGTATTTTCTTCGGAGTTGTTATTATAAACTGATCAAAAAGATGTCAAGTGTAGAACAGATTGAACATTTTACTGGATTTGGTTTATATGACAAGGATTTTATGAATGTTCTGCGGAGTCTGGATGAACCGATGCCATTTCTGCGGGGAATCGTAGCGGAGCTTGGATTTAAGCGGAAGGATATCGAATACCAGCAGGAAAAACGGCGTGCGGGTAAAACTCATAATAACTGGTATAGTTTATATGATGCGGCGATGCTCAGTTTTACTTCTTACACTAAGGTTGGAATGCGGATTGCTACAATTCTGGGTTTCATTTTGTCAGGGATCAGCATTGCAGTGGCCTTTGTTTACCTGATCATGAAACTTCTTTTCTGGGACAGGTTTGTGGCGGGGATGGCGCCAATCCTGCTGGGGATTTTCATCTTTGGTTCAATCCAGTTGTTTTTTATTGGGCTGCTGGGAGAGTATATCATGAGTATTAACTCCAGAGTGACACGAAGGCCTCTTGTTGTTGAAGAGGAACGGATTAATTTTGATAAATAGACGGGAGCTGTATTATGAAAAATAAAAATAGAACATACAGTATTTATCTGGGAATTGGGGCGGCGATTGGTCTGGTGCTGTTCCTTATTGTATATGGATTTCGTGTGTTGGATTTTACCAATGACACGTGGCTGTTAACGGGAAAGGATCTGCAGCAGCATTACTTGGGATGGAAATTTTTCCGGCAGGCGCCGTGGTCTTTTCCGCTTGGGATGCATGATTCTTTTACGGCTCCGGACTCCATTAGTGTTTTATACACCGATTCTATTCCGCTGTTTGCGCTGTTTTTCAAACTACTTTCGCCTGTTTTGCCAGAGACATTTCAGTATTTTGGATTGTTTGGCCTGTTATGTTATATTTTAAATGGGGCGATGGCGTCCCTCATTGTATCCCACTTTAATAAAAGCAAGGTTTTTTGCGGTATTTCCAGCGTATTTTTTATACTTTCGACGCCGGTTTTGCAAAGACTGTTTGGGGTGTTGTCTGAAAATTCGAGGCATACATCCTTGGCGGCGCATTTTCTTATTCTGGGAGCACTGGCAATCTGGTTGTTTAAGGATGTCTTTGAGGATTATAGGAAGGATGCATTGGCCTGGGCAGTTCTTGCCGCGCTGTGTGTCCTGATTCAGATGTATATTATTTTTATGGTGGGGGGTATCATGTGTGGATACCTTCTGGATGAACTGATTTCCCAAAAGGACTGGAAGCGACTGCTGTATGATTTTTCCAGTTTTGCCTTGAGTTTTTGTTTCTTTTTCTTTATCATTGGCGGATTTACGAGTCTGCTTGCGTCGGGCGGATCAGGATATGGATTTTTCTCGGCCAACCTCAATACATTTATTAACCCGTGGAGATATTCTACCTTTTTCAATAAGATGGGAATGACGGATCTGCAGTATGAAGGATTTGCATATCTGGGATTGGGGATGATTGTGCTTTGTGGTATCGCGTGCGCTGCTATTCTGGTCAAGGCAGTTTCCCTGTTCCGGAAAGGGCAGTTAAGAGAAACTTTAAAAGTAAAAAAGCAAAGGAATTTTTCCTTTGTCGTTTCCCTGGTTGTCGTAGTTTTTGTGTTTATGGTACTGGCTTTTTCAAATCTGGTTTATATAGGACACAGAATTTTTATCGAAGTCCACTGGCCGACAGTGATCGATAATCTTCTGGCGGTGATCCGTTCGTCAGGGCGTTTTATCTGGTGTGTGATGTATATCGTTATGATACTGGGGCTTTATATCATAACAAAGATGTTTAATAAAAAGGTGCAGTTAGCAGTTGTGATCTTTTGCGTATGTCTGCAGCTAGCGGATCTGTATACTCCGATCCACAGACTTCAGAAGCAGTATTATGGTGAGGCAAAGGAGGAAGAATCTCTTGTTCAGAACGATTTCTGGAGGATCTCGCTGGGCAGCTACGATAAGATCGCATATTTCCCAACGGATGGGTACGACGCAACGCAGATGCTGCAGATCGCTTCTAAAATATCAAAATTTGAAAATGTGAAGATGAGTAATTTTTATCTTTCCAGATACATGACAAAGAAAGTTATGCGGCAGAAGGATAAGATCATAGAAAAGGATTTCAAACAGGGCACATTAGATGACAGAACATTGTATATTCTTGATTATGCCAATGCCCATAAATATAAAGATATGTGTTATATGTATATTGTTGATAATAAAATACTTGCTGTAAAAAATCCTATAGTTGGATTGGAGAAATATACAGATTTTCTTGTGGGATCTCTTACACCGCTTGTGGAATTGGATATGTCATTTGCCGGTCTTGGAAAGAGCTTTCTGCACAAAGGGTGGAACGGCCAGCAGTTGGGAGATAAAGGGGCATGGACAACATGGGAAAGCGTTGTCCGGATATACTCCGAAGATGCGAAGAGAGCGAAAATCACCATTGAGTATCAAGGCGGCAAAAAGAAGGGCACAACGACAGTAAAAATGAATGGAAGAAGGATTGGGAAGATCAACAATAAGGAATCTGGTACTGTGACCTTTGAAACGAAGCTAAAACTGTGTGAGAATATTAAGAAAACAAAATATATCAACTGGCTCTTTTTTACATCTGGTGATGTGAAAAAGGCAAGTAAAGCGGGAGAAAAAGATGGAAAAGGTGTTATGATAAAAAAAATTACGCTCTCTTACCTTCCGGAAGAGAATGTAAGCGAGTGATCTGTAAAGCAGGAAAGGCAGATCTTATGCAGACCAAAAAGTGGATCCGGATCTTTTCCTTTTCTTTCCAATATTTTCTTCTGATCCCGGAACTGATAACAGCAGTGGGAGTGTTTGTCACTGGGCTGGCAGGAGAAAAGGCTGGGGGAAGAAAATCCGGTTTTTTTGAGGAGATATTTGTAGCGCTTTCCTCTGTCCTTAATTTCAGTATAGTGCCCACGCGGTATGTATTTTCAGAAGTATTTCTTTAAGCCGGAGGTTCATGTGTTTTCCCAACACGACGAGGGATCCTTGGAAAAGATTACTAGATACAAAAAGATTATCTGTTTCATGTAAAACAGCCGGTTACCGGGAAAACGAAGTAACTTCTTTCCGGATATGAGAAGACAGGGGAAAACGTATTACAACGTATGGACAGTATTTCGAATAGACAGATCAAGAACGAAAAGGGTGAAGGAAAATGGATAAAATAAGTGAAAAACTCTGGAATTTAATTGAAACGGTCGCAAGGGCAATTTTCGGACTGGTATTTAAAATCTGTAAGGTAGAACCTACGGAAGAACAGTGGGATTCCCTAATGCAGTTTGTAAAATTTGGACTCGTCGGAGTATGGAATACCGTTTTTTCCTATGCGATCACGGTAATCTGCCTTTTGAGTTTTAAGAGATCCGGGACTCTGCAGTTTGAGGTCTTTGCAACACCTGTCTCAGTCTACGTGTCAAATGTTATCGCGTTTATGATAAGTGTTTTTGTATCCTTTTTATTGAATAATAAGTTTGTGTTTACTCTGCAAAAGGGACAAAGCAGAAGTTTTGGGAAGGCGTTATGTAAGAGTTATCTCTCTTATGGCTTTACTGGAATTATTCTGAATAATATCCTTGCTTTTGTGTGGGTTGGGCTTTGTGGGATTCCTGAGCTAATCGCTCCGTTGATCAGTCTTGTTATTGCCATTCCGATAAACTTTTTCATGAATAAACTATGGGCCTTTAAGTCGGGCGATACACAAGGGTAAAGAGAAAGAATAGGGAGAAAGCCTAGAAAAACCTTTTCAAACGAACCAATGTGTGGTAAAATGAACGCATAAGCACGAACGCACCGTCTCTTGGAGACAGCCTTCTGCTTGCAGGAAAGGCTGTCTCCAAGAGACGGTATGTGAGTGCAACGAACACTAAGCTCCTTCGGGGTGCCGAAGGAGCTTAGTGAGTGCTTATGCGAGCAAGCATAAGAGCAAACTGTAGAATAACTTTGGAGGGAAAATCATGGGAATCAGTGTGGTTCTGCTGGCATACAAAGAGGAAGAGAATCTTAGAGTATTATTGCCACAGATTATTGATCAGGTGAAAAAGACAGGAGAAGAGTTTGAAATTCTTGTTATTGATACGGCGGAGCCTTTAGATAATACAAAAGGTGTATGCGAGGAATTTGGGGCAAAATATATCAATCAAGAGGAACCAGCATTTGCCGGTGCATTCAAGACCGGTATCAAATATGCTGAAATGGATAAATTCCTTATCCTAGACAGCGATGGATCCCACAATCCCAAATACATCCCTGAGATTTATAAAAAGTTTACAAAGGAAAACTGCGATGTGGTCATTGGCTCCCGGTATGTTGAAGGTGGAAAGACGAACGATGCGAAAAGTTCTATCGTTATGTCCCATATATTAAACGGCATGTTCCGGTTATTTCTCGGCATTAAAGCGAAGGATATTTCTACCGATTACCGGATGTATCATACCGATGAGCTCAAGAAGGTGTCATTGTCCTGCCATAATTATGATGTGCTCCAGGAAGTACTTTTGCGCCTTCGTCTGAATAAAGAAGATAAAAAACTTAAGATCGGGGAGATACCGATCGAATTTGACAAACGGATCTATGGAGAATCAAAAAGACGCCTGATCCCTTTTATAATGAGTTATATTAAAACATTATGCCGGCTTACAGTGACACGGATCGCTGGTAAATGATAGGAAGGTTTATTTTATGTATCCGATGAAATTATCTCCTGTGTATAAGGAATATCTCTGGGGTGGCAGAGAGCTGGAACGGCTGTATGGCAAGTCCGGAGAAGGTCTCTGCACAGCGGAGAGCTGGGAACTTTGCTGCCATCCGGATGGACAGAATAAGATCGTCAACGGCAGATTTAAGAGGCAGTTTCTGAGTGATATCGTAAAGGAGTTTCCGGAATATGTATCTCCGGATTTTAAACCAGAGGATAAATTTCCGATTTTAATTAAATTTATAGATGCCAAAAAAAATTTGTCGATTCAGGTGCATCCTTCGGACGAGACCGCATTGCGGGAGAGGGGAGAAGAGGGAAAGGCAGAAATGTGGTATGTGGTTTCGGCAAAACCCCGTGCTTTTTTGTATTATGGACTGAATCGTATGATCAACAGGGAAGATCTGGAGAAGAAGATTCAGGACGGTACAGTATGCGAGGTATTGAACAAAGTAGAAGTACATGCGGGAGATGTATTTTTTATCCATCCCGGAACGATTCATGCCATCGGAGCGGGGACGGTGATCGCAGAAATTCAGCAGAACTCCAATACTACCTTCCGGGTATATGATTATTTGCGGAAGGATAAGGATGGAAATTACCGTGAACTGCATGTGGAACGGGCCATTGATGTGATCGACCGGACACCGGTGATTCCTTCCCAGGTATTTGATAACAATGAAGTGCGCCTTAAGGCAGGAAGCCTCAGGAGACTTTTCGAGTGTGATTATTTCAGTGTTCTGCGCATCCAGGTAGATAACGGAAAGATCAAGTTCTGGTGCGACAAGAGCAGTTTTCATTCGCTTCTCATAGTGGCGGGTAATGGTTTTTTGGAACATGGGGGAAAAAGATATGATTTCCAGGCGGGAGATAGTATGTTTATTCCGGCGGG
The DNA here is from genome assembly GCA_910585745.1 of uncultured Eubacterium sp. Lineage (GTDB taxonomy): Bacteria > Bacillota > Clostridia > Lachnospirales > Lachnospiraceae > Eubacterium_F. Next base: position 60,530 of record CAJUFM010000003.1, read on the forward strand.
ATTTGGGGAGTACTATATACATGGAACTGGTGAAATACTAATGTCTAAATTGTAAGGTACAGTTTGCAATAAGTATGAGAAAGGAAAAGAATATGAAGATAACAGCGATGATCATGGCGGGTGGCCGGGGAGAAAGATTCTGGCCCAAAAGCCGAAAGAATCTGCCTAAACAGTTTTTGAGCCTGACCGATGATGGCGTCACGATGATCCAGCACACAGTAAAAAGGATCCAGCCATTGGTGAAAATGGAGGATATCTATATTGTTACAAACCGGGATTATAAGGGACTTGCCATGGAGCAGCTTCCGGAGCTTCCGGAGGAAAATATCCTTTGCGAGCCTATTGGCAGGAATACGGCTCCCTGTGTGGGACTGGCTGCGGTGCATATCAGTAGAAAGTATGAGGATGCATTGATGATCGTACTTCCTTCAGACCATCTGATCAAGTACAATTCTATGTTTGTGGATGTATTAAAGGATGCCTGTGCAGTGGCGGAGAAAGGAAATAACCTCACTACTATTGGTATTACGCCGAATTATCCGGAGACTGGATACGGGTACATCAAATTTGATCCGGATCAGAGTGAAGGCCGTGCTTACGGGGTAGAATGTTTTGTGGAAAAGCCGGATCTTAAGACAGCAAAAGAGTATCTGGCAGATGAATCCTATCTTTGGAACAGCGGTATGTTTGTGTGGAAGATATCCACGATCTTAAAAAATATAAAAGAATTTCTTCCCAAAACTTATGAGGGGCTTTTGAAGATCAAGGCTGCCATCGGGACAGAAGATCAGGAGACCGTATTGGAATCTGAATTTGAACAGTTTGATTCGGAGTCTATCGACTATGGTATTATGGAAAAGGCAGATGATATCTATGTTCTTCCAGGGACTTTTGGCTGGGATGACGTGGGTTCCTGGCTGGCGGTGGGACGGATCCGCTCCACGAACGAATTTGGCAATACGGTTCAGGGCAATGTGATCACGGTAGAAACCAAAAACTCAATTATTGAGGGATCGGACAAGCTTATCGCTGCGGTGGGATTGGAGGATATTATCGTTGTGGATACAGAAGATGCCCTTCTGATCTGTGATAAGAATCATGCTGGTGATATTAAAAAGGTTCTAGAAAATCTTAGAATCTGTAATCGAAATGAGTACATCTAAGATTTTTTATGCAATATGTAATTTGAAAGGAGATATCATGAAAAAAGCGTTAATTACAGGTATAACAGGACAGGACGGTTCCTATCTGGCGGAGCTTCTGCTGGAAAAAGGATATGAAGTATATGGCATTATGCGTCGTAAGAGCGTAGTTGATTATGGAAATGTAGAGCATATTAAAGACAAACTGAATTTTATCTATGCTGATATGACAGATGTGGTTTCCCTGATCCGTGCCATGCGGATCAGCCAGGCAGATGAGGTTTATAATCTGGCAGCACAGTCTTTTGTAGCTACCAGCTGGGAGCAGCCTCTTGCCACAGCAGATATCGATGCCCTCGGTGTAACGAATATGCTGGAGGCCATCCGTACTGTAAAACCAGAGGCAAGATTTTATCAGGCTTCTACCAGTGAGATGTTTGGTCTGGTTCAGGAGATGCCTCAAAAGGAGACAACACCTTTCTACCCACGTTCTCCATATGGTGTGGCAAAAGTGTATGGACACTGGATCACCAAGAATTATCGTGAGAGTTATGATATGTATGCCTGCTCAGGAATTCTTTTTAACCATGAATCTGAGAGACGCGGTTTGGAGTTTGTTACCCGAAAGATCACGGACGCGGTAGCAAGGATCAAACTGGGTGTCCAGGATCATGTAGAGCTGGGAAACATGGACTCCAAGAGGGACTGGGGACATTCAAAAGATTATGTTCATGCGATGTGGCTTATGCTGCAGCAGGATAAAGCAGATGATTATGTAGTAGCTACCGGAGAGACCCGTACGGTTCGTGAATTTGTTGAGCTGGCATTTGGACATGTTGGCATCGATGTTGAGTGGAAGGGTCAGGGAGTGGATGAGATCGGAGTGGATAAAGCCACTGGTAAGACCATTGTAACGATCAATCCGAAATTCTTCCGCCCGGCAGAGGTAGAAGTGCTTCTGGGAGATCCTGCAAAGGCTGAGAAAGTTCTGGGATGGAAGCGGGATATTTCTTTCAGCCAGCTCGTAGAGGGAATGGTAAAGAACGATATGGCTCTGGTAGAGAAGGAGATCAAAGTACAGTCTATATAAAATTTAGAGATAAATGTTTGAAATAGGTAAGTCTGATAGTGTTCCGGCTGTGGCAGGAACACTGTCTGTCTTATCTATTTCGATATTCGGAATAGTATAATAGGCAGAAATGAGGTAAGATATGAAAAAAGCATTGATTATCGGCGGAGCCGGATTTGTAGGAAAATATTTAGCTGAATATCTGTCAGGAGAGTGCGGATATCAGGTTTGTTCAACTAAGATGGAGAATGAAGAGATCCCGGATGCGGATTATGAAGTGGTAGATATGAACCTTCTTGTTAAAGAAGAGGTGGAACAGGTGATAAAGGATCATGCGCCGGATTATATCTTCCATCTGGCAGCGCAGAGTTCTGTGGCTTTGTCCTGGTCGAATCCGCAGCTCACAGTAGATGTCAATATAAAGGGTACACTAGTGCTTTTAGATATATTAAAGGAAACACAATTTGGGGGCAGTGTGCTTCTGATCGGATCTGGTGAGGAGTACGGGCGCATTCTTCCAGAAGATGTACCTATTGTGGAAGATACAGTGCTGCGGCCGGGAAATATTTATGCGGCGACAAAGAGTTGTCAAAATATGATCGCCAGTATTTATGCAAAAGCATACAGCCTGAATCTTATTATGGTTCGTGCGTTTAATCATGTGGGACCAAGACAGTCCCCGCAGTTTGTAGTCTCAGATTTTTGTAAGCAGGTCGTAGAGGCAGAGAAGGGCTTAAGAGAGCCAGTGATACATGTAGGAAATTTAAAGGCTGAAAGAGATTTTACGGATGTAAGGGATGTAGTGGCTGCCTATGAGTGCCTGGTAAGGCAGGGAAAGAGCGGGGAAACTTACAATGTGGGGTCAGGAACCGCTTACCGGATAGAGGAGATTTTGGACAAGATCATAGAAATTTCAGGACAGGAGATAAAGATAGAGGTAGAAAAGGAGCGTTTACGGCCAATAGATGTGCCGATCATTGTGGCGGACATCACCAAGATTACGGAGCACACTGACTGGCATCAGACGATCAGCCTGGAGCAGACGCTAAAGGATACCTTGGATTACTGGAGAGGAGAGTTGGGATGAAAAATTGTATTGCGTGTGGAGAAAAACTGGAGGGAAAGGGACTGCTTTCTTTTGATGGAATGCCGGCTTCTGCCCAGAATATTCCGGATGCGGAAGAGGTGAAAGAAGATCATGGTGTTTCCCTTAATCTACATCAGTGTAAAAACTGTGGTTTGGTGCAATTTGATTGTGAGCCGGTTGATTATTACCGGGATGTTATTCGATCGGGTGGTTTTACGACGACGATGGTGGAACTCCGCCGCAGACAGTTTGATCATCTGATCCGGACGTATGATCTTGAATGCAGAAAGTTTATAGAAGTAGGATGTGGCCAGGGAGAGTTTTTAGGAGTGCTGGCTGAGTTTCCGGTGCAGGCTTATGGAGTAGAGCACCGGGAGGATCTTGTAGGATTGGCGCGTAAAAAGGGACTTGATGTGGTGCGTGGATTCACAGAAGATCCAGATACGGTTCTGGGAGAAAATGGTCCTTATGATGTGTTTTTGTCTTTTAATTTTCTTGAACATCAGCCGGAACCGGGTGTGATGCTGGATTGTATTTGGAATAATCTTACAGAAGACGGGTTGGGACTGGTCACGGTTCCAAGCCTTGAGTACATTCTTCAGTATGATGGTTATTATGAACTGATCCGGGATCATATTGCCTATTATAGTTTTGAAACATTAGGAAATCTTTTAACGCTTCATGGATTTGAAGTGCTGGAGGAAGAAATGGTAAACCGGGATACCTGCGCAGTTATCGTAAGAAAAGTTCAGAGAGAAGAGAAAAAAGTGAGACCTGTAGAGCAGGTTGATGTATCGACGATGGAGGCAAGCTATGGAATGATCCGCGATGAGATCCTCAAATTATCAGATACTCTGCAAAGGGAAGGAAAAACGCTGGCAGTCTGGGGGGCCAGCCACCAGGGCTTTACCCTGGCAGCCACAACATGCCTGAAGGAGACAGCTAAGTACATTATTGATTCTGCTCCATTTAAGCAGGGGCGTTTTGCCCCCACTTCGCATTTGCCCATTGTGGCGCCAGACTATTTTCATACTGAGCCGGTGGATGCCATACTTATTGTGGCACCGGGATATACAAAGGAGATTTCGGATTCGATCCGGAGTAACTTTGGCGAAAATGTAAGTATCATGACACTGCGGAGTGATCATTTGGAGACGTTGTAAAAAACAGTCTGGTATTGTAAAATGAGATTTCAGGGAAGAAAGGAGAATCGTTTTATATGAATTCTTTTGTTTTGATCGAACCGGGAAAAGTGGGATGGCATGATTCACCGGAACCGGTGCTGACACCATATGGAGCAGTGTTAAGACCGGTAGCTGTGGCGCCTTGTACCTCTGATGTGCACACGGTATTTGGAGGTGGATCTCCTAAGGCGCCGAATCTCATTCTTGGCCATGAGTGTATAGCGGAGGTCCTTGAAACAGGAGAGCTGGTTAGAGATTTTACTCCGGGAGAGATGGTGGCAGTCCCGGCTATAACACCAGACTGGAGGGCGCTCAGCATACAGGAACATAATTTTAATCATGCGGGGGCGCCGTTTTCCGGACATCAGCTCGGAAGAAGCCAGCCGGGGGTATTTGCAGAGAAATTTCTAATTCCCGATGCAGATACGACCCTTGCCAGGATCCCGGAAGGAGTGACATTAGAGCAGGCTCTTATGTGTGTTGATGTAGTGACCACTGGATTTACAGGTGCTGAGTTTGCGGATATTAAGATAGGCGATACTGTCGTCATCCTTGGTATTGGTCCTATTGGGCTCATGGCAGTGGCTGGAGCGCGCCTGCTTGGGGCAGCTCGTATCATAGCGGTGGGAAGCCGGACAAAATGTGTTGAACTGGCCAGGGAATTTGGTGCAACGGATGTGTTGAACTATAAAGATGGCGATATCGTAGAACGGGTGAAAGAGATGACAGGAGGCTTAGGCGCAGATGCCGTTGTGATCTGTGGCGGCCGGGATGAGGCATTTTCACAGGCAGTGGATATGGTGCGTTATGGAATTGGGACAGTGTCAAATGTGAATTATTTTGGCGGTACTGGCAATCTTCCATTTCCGAAGTTTTCCGGCGGACGGGGAATGGCTGGAAAAACGATTCATACAGAGCTTGCCAAAGGAGGCAGGGCGCGTATTGAGAGGATGCTTAAAATGGTACAGTACGGTCGTATATCTCCAGAAAAACTGGTGACGCATACACTACAGGGTTTTGATAAGATTGAGGATGCCCTTTACATGATGCGGGATAAACCCGAGGGACTTGTGAAAGTGATGGTCAGGATCGACTGGAATGATACAAAATAGTTTAGCATAAGCGGAAGTAATAAGGAGAGATAGATGAAAAGAATCGTAGTAACAGGGGCGACTAGTTTTCTTGGTTCGACTCTGGTGAAAAGGCTGTTGGACGACGGACATTTTGTATATGCGGTGATCCGTCCGGCTTCACGCAACAGGAAAGCGCTTCCGGAGGAGAAAGAAAATCTTGTGGTGATCGAGAGTAAACTTGAAAATCTGGATCAGATCGATACGATGATTTCATCGCCATGTGATTATTTTTTCCACTTTGGATGGGATGGAAGCGGTAGTGAGAACAGGAAAAAACAGAACATCCAGCAGAAAAATGTTGAGGATTCTTTGAAGGTTTTGACCGGAGCAAAAAAACTGGGATGTAAGAGGTTCTTATTTAGTGGTTCTCAGGCAGAGTATGGTCAGTGCCCAGAGGTTATGGATGAAAAAAGAGAGTGCCACCCGGTCTCCGAGTACGGCAGGGCAAAAAGGGAATTTTATGAACGTGCCCGGAAGATGTGTAAAAAGTGGAAAGAGCAAGAGGGGGCAAAGATGGAGTATATTCACACTAGGATATTTAGTGTATATGGTTCTGGAGACCATCCATCTTCTTTAGTTTCTACATGTCTGAGGACATTTTTGGATGGCGGGCATATGGAACTAGGGGCATGTACCCAGCAATGGAATTATCTATACATTGACGATCTGGTAGAAGGACTGGCTGCTCTTATGTTTTGTGATACTCCGGTCAGGGAAGACAGCCTTTATAATGTTGCTGGAACGAACAGCCAGACGATGCCTCTTCGGAACTATGTGGAAAAGATGCATGAACTCTGTGGCGGCAGAGGGGATTATACTTATGAAAAGTGTGCACCAAATGCAGAAGGGCTGGCAAATCTTATTCCCGATACCACGCGGATATACAAGGATACAGGATGGATTCCAAAAGTTACTTTTGAAGAAGGGATCTGCAGGATGATAGCAGAGATAAAGAAAGGACGGCTGTAGAGATGGAAATATATGAAATTTATAAAAGATGGATGGAGCAGGTAAAGGAAGAAGACCTGCTGGAAGAATTAAAGAGTGTGGAAGGAAAGGAAGAGGAGATCAACGACCGCTTCTACCGGGAGCTGGAATTTGGCACCGGCGGGCTCCGCGGCGTGATCGGCGCCGGGACCTACCGCATGAACGTGCACACGGTGGCAAAAGCGACCCAGGGCTACAGCAATTATTTGAAAAAAGTAAAGTCAGAGCCTTCGGTGGCTATTGCCTATGACAGCCGGATCAAATCCGATCTGTTCGCCAGAACAGCCGCCGGGGTTTTTGCGGCAAATGGCATCCAGGTTCACATTTATAAAGAACTGATGCCGACGCCGGCGCTGTCTTATGCAGTACGCGCCCTTCACTGTGACGGTGGCATCGTGGTGACGGCAAGCCACAATCCGGCGAAATATAACGGTTACAAAGTTTACGGGGCAGATGGATGCCAGATCACGTTGGAGGTGGCAGAAGCCATCCTGCATGAGATCGACAGCGTAGATGTATTTGACGATGTGGTGCAGTTGGACTTTGAAAAGGGCTGCAGCCAGGAAAAGATCCATTTTATCGGAGAAGATGTCATCACTGGGTTTATCGATGCTGTGTCCGAGAGGGCGCTGAACCCGAAAGAAATCGACAAGGACGTATCCATCGTATATACACCTCTGAATGGTACTGGTCGTATGCCAGTGACGAGATGTCTCAAAGAAAATGGGTATACCAGGATCACGATCCCGGCGGAGCAGGAGATGCCCGATGGGAATTTTACCACCTGTCCTTATCCGAATCCAGAGATCAGAGAGGCCCTTGAGGTCGGTTTGAAAAAGGCGAAAGAGATTGGAAGTGATCTGCTGCTGGCGACAGATCCGGACTGTGACCGCGTGGGCATCGCCGTGAAAGATGGAGAAGATTATAAACTTATATCCGGCAACCAGATGGGGATCCTGCTCTTTGACTATATCTGCAAAACCTATACCGCCAATGGTACAATGCCCAAAAATCCGGTGGCAGTGACGACCATTGTGTCAACGAAAATGATCGATAAAATTGCCGCCGACTATGGTGTGGAGGTAAGGCGGGTGCTTACGGGATTTAAGTTTATCGGTGAGCAGATCGGCTTTCTGGAGGCGGCGGGAGAAGCGGACCGCTATGTCTTTGGATTTGAAGAGAGTTATGGCTATCTCAGTGGCAGCCATGTGAGAGATAAAGACGGTGTCAACGGATCTTTGATGATCTGTGAGATGTTCGCCCATTATAAAGCAAAAGGACTTTCTTTAGTGGAAGTACTGAACGCTCTTTATGAGAAGTATGGGTACTTTAAAGAGGCGTTGCAGTCTATCACTTTTGAGGGCGCCAGCGGAGCAAAGAAAATGACAGAACTGATGGATTCCCTTAGAAAGAATCCGCCCTCAGAAATCGCCGGATTTAAGGTTGAGGATGTGAAAGACTATGGTGCAGGAGTGGGAGATCTTCCCAGATCCAACGTGCTGGAATTTAATATGGAAAATGACGTAAATGTGCTGGTAAGACCGTCAGGAACGGAGCCAAAGATCAAGATGTACTATCTGGTGAAGGGAGACAGTGAAGGGGAAGGAGATCGGATCACAGCCTCTCTGGAAGCATATTTTACGGAGGTATGTAAGGGATGAAAAGAAATAAAAAGCAAAAGGCACTCTGCTTTTTGCTTTTATTTTCCGTTGTTTTTGTGGTAGTTTTTGGCTGTACTTATTTTGTTTTCTGGAAGAATGGAAAGTCCTTTATCTGGGATTACGATGGGATCAAACAGCATTACGCGGCGCTCTGTTATCTGGGAAGATATTACCGGGAGATTTTTTCTGGTATGCTGCGGGGGGATTTTGTGCCGCCAATGTTTGACCTCTCCCTGGGAATGGGGGAAGATATAATAACCACCCTGAATTTCTACGGGCTGGGAGATCCACTGACCTTTTTGGCAGCTCTGGTGCCGGAGGAGAAGACGGAATATCTGTATGATCTTCTGGTGGTTTTTAGGATTTATCTGGCGGGACTTTCTTTTTCCTGGTGCTGCCGGAAGAAGGGAAGAAGTTGGAGCGTTGCGCTGATTGGGGCGCTGGTGTATGCGTTTTCCGGTTATATTCTGCATGTAGCGGTGAAGCACCCTTTTTTTGTCATTCCCATGATCTTCCTGCCGCTGGCAGTGGTGGGAGTGGACCGGGCGCTGGAGGATAAAAAACTGACACTGCTGATCTTTGTTACCTTTTTTACTGCGCTGAACGGATTTTATTTTTTCTATATGAACACGATCTTTCTGGGGATCTACGCGCTGATCCGGATGATCTGCCAGAAAAAACTGTTTGTCCGGTGCTGGCGGTGCATAGCGGCGTATGTGATGGGAACAGCGATGGCAGGAGTGCTCTTTGTGCCATCCATTGCAGCGTATCTTTCCAGTACCCGGAGTGAGAGTGCTTTTGATCCAGGGAACCTGTTGCTTTTTGACGCCAGCCGATACCATGCGATTTTGACACGGATCATCGGGCCGCCCAGGATCACCTGGGACTATCTGGGGATGGCTTCTCTTGTACTGCCGGCGGTTCTTATGCTCTTTGCCGTCAGGCGGAAGAAGAATTTGGAGCTAAAGGCAAATATTCTGTGTTGGACGATACTGATGCTGGTTCCTTTTGGCGGCTATATGATGAATGGCTTTTCATATGTTTCCGGGCGTTTTCTGTACTTAACTACTTTTGTATATGCCCTGGGTATGGTTTATGGGCTGCCGGAGCTGTTAAAACTGACGAGAAAAAAACTTCTGGCCTGTCTCGGCGCTGCGGGGATCTATCTGGTGCTGGTGATTCTTTCCAAGGATGTGGACCAGCTCTCCGGCTGGTTTGGTTTTGCTATGCTGGCGGTGACACTTCTGGTGCTGCTGGTCTGGAACTGGTGCCATGCAGAAAAGGACTTTCTGGGAAAACAGCTGCCGCCTTCTGTGGCGGGATGGCTGGTAAAAAATATTTATGTGCTGCTTACCCTGACAGTTGCCCTGAATATCATAGGCAGCGGGTGGCTGTTGTTCAGTAATAAGGGACAGGGATATGCGGAGAGTTTTATCGAACGGGGAAGGGCATACCAGTACGTCGCAGGCTCTCCGGAGGCAGAAATAGAGGAAGAAGCGGAGAATGAAGTTTCTCAGACCGGTGCGGTCAAGGGAATTTACCGGACAGATTCTCCGGCGAAGCGGACGGAAAACACCGGGATGGTCACTGGGAAGTACGGGATATCCAGCTATTTCAGCATGTCCAATCCCAACCGGATCCAGTATCTTCTCCAGATGCAGGACGGCGGGGTGCTGGACAGCATGTTTAAGATCCAGGGACTGGATGACCGTACCTGGCTGGCAGCCCTGGCATCTGTGGGATACTATGCGGTGGAACAGGGGAAGGAGTACCAGCTTCCTTATGGATATAAGCTGGTGAGGGAGTTCAAGCGGGGAAAGAAGACCTATGGACTATACGAAAATCAGTATTTTCTTCCCCTTGGTATTACCTATGACAGTTATATGACGGAAGAGCAGCTGGAGAAGGAGATGCGGAAAGATGGTGTGAAGCTGCAGGAGCTTATGCTTAAGACGGTGATCCTGAAGGAGATGGATCTGACCGATGTGGCTTCTGGTTTTCAGGGACAGATTGAAAAGGTGAACAAAAGGAGCAGTGTTCCGGAGTTAAACAGCAGGGAGATTCCCTATGAGATCCAATCCACCCATCAGGCTGAGATCCGGGAAGGGAAAGTTACTGTTAAGAAAAACGGGGGAAGCATCACCCTCCGCCTAAAGGAGCCCCTGCCGGAGGCAGAGCTGTACCTGCGTCTTCCGGGGTATCAGATGGCACAGAAGAACCGGACCTATTGTGACATAACAGCGGTTATGGGAGAGCGGAAGAAGACCCTCCGGGCACTGACAAACCAGTGGAACTGGTACTTTGGCAGGGAGGAATACCTGTTTCATCTCGGCATGGCACAGGGCGAAGAGAGGCAGGGAGAAACCCTCTGTAAGATCCGTTTCCAGTTCAAGGGCAGTTTTGAACTGGAGAAGTTACAGGTGACCGCCCAGGGTATGGAGGATTATGAGGAAACGATCCAGGCGAGAAAAGAACACGCCCTGAAACACGTGGTGGCCAATAAAAATACTATTTGTGGCGATGTGACGGTGCCGTCAGACCAGCTGTTGTTCTTGTCCATTCCTTATAGTGAGGGGTGGAAAGCAGTGGTCAATGGAAAGGAAACTCCGCTCTGCCCTGCCAATACGGCGTATATGGCGCTGCCCTTGAAAGCAGGGGAGAACGCTGTGGAGCTGTATTATGAGACGCCTTATCTCAGGCTGGGGCTTGGCATCAGTCTGGCAGGATTTCTGGCATGGGCCGGTTATTGGATCGCCTGCAGTGTTTTGAAAAAGAGAGCGGCAGAAAAGAAGGAGAAAAGCGGTGGAATATCAATATAAGTTCTCGGTGGTGATACCGGTTTATAACGTGTACGGATATCTTCGTGAGACACTGGATTCCGTCATACAGCAGGATATTGGATTTGAGGAAAACATTCAGGTCATTCTGGTAAATGACGGAAGTCCAGACCGGAGTGAGGAGATCTGTCTGGAGTATCAGAAGCGGTATCCGGATAATATTGTCTATCTAAAGCAGGAAAACCAGGGAGTCAGTGCGGCCAGGAACCATGCCATTTCCTACATCCGCGGAAAGTATGTGAATTTTCTGGATTCCGATGATAAGTGGACGAAAAACAGTTTCCGGGCGGTGTATGGATTTTTTGAAAAGCGCCAGGATAAGATCGATCTGGTCTCCTGCCCCCAGAAATTTTTCGAGGCAAGGAATGAATATCATTGGCTGCGGTTTAAATATGAAAATGGGAGCCGCATCATCGATGTGCTGGATAAGTACAATTATATCCAGATGCATGTCACCGCATCTTTTGTAAAGGCAGAGGTGCTGGAACATCATCGTTTCGATGAAGATCTGAAATATGCAGAAGATTCCAAGTTCGTGACCTCGGTCATACTGGAGAAACTCAAGTACGGAGTAGTGGCAGAGGCGCTTCATCTGTACCGCAAGCGGGTGAATGCCTCTTCGGCGATCCAGAATAAGGGGACTTCCAAGGAATGGTATCTGGATACCCCCAGACATTATTATCTGGAGATCATCCGGGAATCCATTGAAAAATATGGAAGTGTGCTGCTCTATATCCAGTATCTGATCCTCTATGATTTCCAGTGGAGGCTGCGGGATGATCTGACCAGGATCCTGACAGAAGAGGAGCAGGGCTGGTATAAGGACTGCCTGAAAGAAATGCTGTCTTATATGGATGATGACCTGATCTGCCACCTGGATAAGATGTACGCCGAATACAAGATCTATGCCCTCTCCCTGAAATACGGATATGACATCCGGAAAGAATTGAAATACCGTAAGGGGAGCCTGTATTTTAACAACATTAAGATCTACAGCCTGCAGGCGAAATCTCTCTTTACGGCAGATGTTCTGAAGATCCGGGATGGCGTGTTGCATCTGTCAGGACGGATCTGGTGTCCCTTTGCGGAAGATCTGACCATCACCATAGAGAATGACCGGGGAGACTGCTATGAAGTACAGTCCCAGCCCGCCGGTTTCCGCAAAGCGGTGATCTTTGGAGAAGAGCTGGTCCGGGTGCGGGGGTATGAGGTCCGGCTTCCTTTAAAAGGGGTGAAGCAGTTTTGTGTATATGGCCAGTATAAAGATAAATACCCCCAGAAGCTGTATGTCCGGGTGGGGAAGTTTTCCCATCTGAGCCAGGAGGTGCCAGAGCTCTACTATCATGAGGACGGTTATATGGTCAGTTATGATGAGGAGAGAGAAAGACTCTGTGTCCGGAAAAAGCATGCGCTGCCCCATCTGGTAAAGGAGCTGAGGCTGCTTTTGCGCTGTGTGCGGAATAAAAGATATGAGATCGCCGGATATCGGTGCCTGTATCATCTGATAAAGCCTTTCCTCCAGAAAGAGCGCTGGATCGTTATGGAGAGGATCAATGTGGCGGGGGACAATGCGGAACACTTTTTTAAGTTTCTGCAGAAACAAGGTAACAGAGACATTAAATCCTATTTTACCATATCCGAAGACAGTGATGATTTTGAGAAAATGTGCCAAATTGGCAGGGTGCTTCCCTTCCGAAAGTTCCGGTATAAGTTAAATGTACTTTTAGCAAAAAATATAATTTCTTCCCAGGGTGAGGATAATATTTTTAATCCCTGGGACAAAGACAGCGTCTATATCCGGGATCTATACAAGTATCATTTTGTATTTCTGCAGCATGGCATCATAAAAGATGATCTTTCGGAATGGCTGAACAAGTTCAACAAAAACCTGCAGATGTTTGTGACTTCAGCGAAACCAGAATATGAGTCCATCCTGCAGGGGGATTATTTTTATGATGAAAAGGTAGTGCGGCTGACCGGTCTGCCAAGATACGATAACTTAAAACAGGATATAACACCAAAGAAGTCTATTATTTTTATGCCAACCTGGCGTTTTTCCCTGGCCTGTCGTCTGAACAACGATACTGGAGAGAGGATTTATAATCCCCTCTTTAAACAGTCGGAGTTTTATCGTTTTTATGACCGGCTGATCCACGATGCGCGGCTGAACCAGGTGCTGAAAGAGAAGGGATATACCGGGAAATTTTTCCTGCACACCCACCATAAAGTTCAGATCGGTGATTTTACCGACGGCGAGGCGGTGAAGGTGCTCCGGGAGGGCATTGATTATCAGAAGGAATTCCAGAACAACGCCCTGCTGATCACGGATTTTTCCAGCGTGGCTTTTGATTTTGCCTATCTGAAAAAACCGGTGATCTATACTCAGTTTGATATCGATACTTTTTTCCAGGGACAGGTATATTCCAAAGGCTATTTTGAGTACGAAAGGGATGGGCTGGGACCGGTGTGCTATGATTATGAGACCACTCTGCAGACGATTATTGACTATGTGGAAAATGACTGTCGGCTGGATCCGGTCTATGATGAGAGAGGGAACCGCTTTTACCGCTGGTTTGATGCGGAGAACTGCCAGCGGGTCTATGATGATATAAGGGGACTGGACCCAAAATCATAAGGAGGGAAAACGTATGGAAGAGTTTGTTTGCCTTGCCCGCTATACTGAGGTATACCGCGGACCGGAGGGAAGCGGGACAGTGGATGCGCGGTGTGAAGGGAGGCTGTCCCGGGTGGAGAAGAGGACGGATCCGGCGGTCAATCTCCTTGTTTTCACCAAAGAGCCCTGTGAATGCCGGAACCACGTCGCAGATGTGAGGGAGCATTATAATTCTGCCACGGTAGATCCGGCGAGGATCTATCTGCGTAAAAACCTGGCGGAGAAACTTTCCCCTCTGGATTTTCCCGGACTCTGCCGGCTGTTTGCGGAAGAGGGACGTTTTGCCCTGTGGGAGCTGGATCCTGGGCAGCCGGAGAAAAAAGCATATCCCTATAAGAAGCGGGATGAGGGAAGCTTTGGGACAGAGCCGGAAACCTATGTAGAGTTATCCGGTGAACTGCGGGAAAAATATGGGGAGCTTCTTCCTTTTTTCCAGAATATGATCATCAAGGATATGCTCCCTCTGTTTTATGGGGAGGATGCCAGCCGCAAGCCCCTTTTGAGAAAAATTCTTGCAGATATCGATGATGATATCCTCTGCGGCACCGGCTGTATTTACGAAGATGTGCTGCTTAAGATTCTTTCCCTCAAGTATGGGGAGGATGTGGAAGAAAAGCTGGTGTACCGGAGCGGGAAGCTGAAATATCAGAATCTGACTGTGTTCCCCCTGAAAGAGATCCCCTTTGTGGTGTCGGAAATCAAACAGGTTAAAGGCAGATTTAATATATCTGGTCATGTGCTTTTGCCCCTGGAACACAGTGAGATCGAGTACTATTGCATGGACAACCGGAACCGCCGTTATAAGTTGACTTTGGAAGACGAGGAAGGGATTTGTTTTCTTGGCGAGATACTCCACAGAAGGAAGCGGTTCCTGGTGGAATTTCCTGCGGGGAAGAAACCAGCGGGGATACGGTTTATGTACTGTTACCGGGGGATGTATCAGGCGAGGGTGCGGATGGAGTTTACAGAGGCGTTGGGCATGGTGCCAGATACCAGGCATAATTTTCGGATGCAGGACGGATACCTCTGGAAGACGGAGAAGAGGATCCTGTTTGCAGCACCCCTGCAGTTAAGAACGCGGATAAAGCTGTTCTTTACATTTCCATGGAAAAGCTTTACAATATAGGTTGAAATAAATTTGAATCTTTTGGAGGAAACTATGATATATGGAGTAGTACTTGCAGGCGGAGTGGGAAGCCGTATGGGGAATATGGGAAAACCAAAACAGTATCTTTTGATCGGGGAGAAACCAATCCTCATTCATACCCTGGAAAAATTTTATATGCAGAGTGAGTTTGAAAAGGTTCTTGTGCTCTGTCCGGTGGAATGGCTCAGCCACACAAAGAATCTGATCCGCAAATATATTCCCGATAAGGACCGGATTGTGGTGTTAGAAGGCGGTGAGACCCGCAATGAGACGATCATGAATGCCATTGATCATATCGAGCAGGAGGGGAATCTGGACCAGGATACGATCATCGTCACCCATGATTCGGTGCGCCCCTTTGTGACCCAGAGGATCCTGGAGGAAAATATCCGCTATGCCAAAGAGTACGGGGCATGTGATACCGCGGTGGCGGCGACGGATACCATCGTGTGCAGTGAGGACAATGTGGTGATCAGTGATATTCCGGAACGGCGGAAGATGTACCAGGGCCAGACGCCCCAGACCTTCCAGGCCATGAAGCTCAAAGAGCTGTACCAGGCGCTGACGCCGGCGGAAAAAGAGCTTCTCACCGATGCGGCAAAGATCTTTGTCATGAAAGGGGAGAAGGTGCATATCGTGGAGGGAGAGGTATTCAATATAAAGATCACCTATCCTTATGATCTGCGGGTGGCAGAAGCATTGTTGAAGGGGAACGAAGTGTGAATGTGCCTGTGGCGGCACGTTACTCTCTTCACACCGGAAGAGCGCAAAAGCAGTTTGGAGGAAAATATGTTAAATGCAGTGTACCGCCTCGTGGCGCCGAGACGTTTTGAGGTGGAATTTACAGATATAGACCTGTGCAGCGGGGCCGTGATCGTGCGTCCCACCCACCTGTCGATCTGCAATGCAGACCAGAGGTATTATCAGGGGAAACGGGCCAACGATATTCTGCGGAAAAAGCTGCCCATGGCGCTGATCCATGAGGGCATCGGAGAAGTGGTGTATGATCCGGAAGGCGAATTTGCGGCGGGAGAGCGGGTGGTCATGATCCCCAATACCCCAAAGCAGACTGCAGAGGACGTGTCTGGGGTGACAGAGGGGGATGTGGTGGCAGAAAATTACCGGCTGGATTCCTGGTTCCGCGCCAGTGGTTTTGATGGTTTTATGCAGGATGCAGTGGATATCCGCCGGGACCGGCTGATCCGGCTTCCGAAGGGCATCGATCCCTGCGTGGCGGCCTTTACCGAGATTGTGACGGTGAGTGTCCATGCTTTGAGCCGCTTTGATGAGATCGCCCATAAGAAACGGGATGCAGTGGGGGTCTGGGGAGACGGAAATCTCGGTTATATTACTTCGTTGCTTTTCAAGGCGATGTTTCCTGAGACAAAATTGTATGTCTTCGGGCTGAACCGGGACAAGCTGTCGGATTTTACCTTTGCCGACGATACTTTTCTCGTAACACATATTCCAGCGGGACTGGAATTTGACCATGCCTTTGAGTGCGTGGGAGGAGAGGGATCCCCAAAAGCGATCAATCAGATTATCGACTACATTCTTCCAGAGGGTACGATCTCGATCCTTGGGGTTTCCGAGAATGAGGCGGCGATCAATACACGGATGATGCTGGAGAAAGGACTTCGGATGTTTGGCAGCAGCCGCAGTGGGCGGGCGGATTTTGTCAGGACCATCGAATTATACCAGTCCAATCCGGAGATTCCTGCCTATCTGCGGAATCTGATCGGAGTCCGTATGAGAGTGCGGACCATTGAGGACATGAAGAAGGCGTTTGAAGCTGATATTTATAAAGAATTTGGAAAAACGATTATGATCTGGGAGGCTTAGTAATGAGTGGTTTTCTATCAAATAAGACAAAACGGTTTCTGAAAAAAAGGCTGAAATTCTGGTTTTACTGCCTGACACATCCGATCCTGAATGAACATCTCATTGTGTTTGAGGCATTCAGCGGCAAGCGGTGCGGCGGCAATCTCCGGGCCATCTATGAGGAATTGATGGAGGATGAGCGATACCGGAATTTCCGCTTTGTCTGGATCGTAAATGACGTGGAAGCCCATACCGATCTGAAAGTGAGACGGCATACGAGGGTGGTGCTGAAGGATTCCCGCTCTGCCTTTATTTTATATGCCAAGGCAAAGTACTGGTTCAATAATGTGGCGCTGCCTAATTACCTTATTCCGAGACCCCATCAGGTTTATGTGGAGACCTGGCATGGAACGCCTCTGAAAAGGCTGGGTAATGATATCCAGTATGAGGTGGATCCGAGACAGTCTCTGGCGGAGATGCACAAAAAATATTACATCAAGGGAAGAAAGATGGACTATTTGATCTCTCCCTCCCGCTTTTATACCGAGAAAATGATCTCATCCTTCCGGCTGGACAAATCACATAAAGAAAATATTATTTTAGAGACCGGTTATCCGAGAAATGATGCTCTGTTTAAATTTACTGAAGAGGATGTGGCACGTATCAAAGAGGAGATTGGTGTGCCAGAGGGAAAAAAAGTGGTATTGTATACACCGACCTGGCGGGACAACCAGTTCAAAAAGGGAGAAGGGTTCCAGTACAATACAGAACTGGACTTTCACACTCTTATGGAGGAGCTGGGGGAGGAATATGTCCTTTTATTCCGCGCCCATCATCAGATCGGCTTTAAGAATGTGGCATCCGATGTACCAGGCGTGATCGATGTGACAGAGGTGGATGATGTCAATGACCTGTACATCATCAGTGATCTGATGATCACAGATTATTCTTCTACCATGTTTGACTATGGCGATCTCCGGCGTCCAATGGTATTTTATATGTATGACCTGGATGAGTACCAGGGTGAGATCCGGGATTTTTATTTTGATATCAATGAGCTTCCGGGTCCGATCGTTAAGACCCAGCCAGAGCTGGTGAAAGCAGTCAAAGACCAGTTTGAAAACTTCGTCTATGATGAAAAATACCGTGCTTTTACGGAGAAATTTAATTATCTCGACGATGCCCACGGGGCAAGAAGGGTCATCGAAGCGACTGTCAAGACAAAATTGGGTCCTGCCTTTCGTTTTTATAAATGGGTGATCCATACGAAAAATGTTATCCGTAAGGCCTTTCGTGACGGGTACATCGCCTTTTCTGGCATGCTCCGCTGTATGGGGCTCTGCCGCACAGAGAACAGTAAACTCCTGTATTCGTATAAAAACAAGCATAAGGGACAGAGGTGTTTCCTCGTGGGAAATGGTCCCAGCCTGCAGCTTTCCGACCTGGAGGGACTGCAGAAAAAAGGCGAGATCACCTTTGGCTGCAATCTGGTGACCAAGGTATTTGGCGAGACCAGCTGGCGTCCGGATTATTATTTCCTTATTGACCGTATCTGCGCGAAATTCCAGAGTGAGGAGATCAATCATGCCATTGGGGAGATTCCTTTATTTACGAATATCACCACCTATAATATTTTCCGTGAAAAGCCGAAAAATCCGGTGATTCTTTATAATATTGCCAAAGATAAGTATAAGGTGAAGCGTTCTCCGCTGGCATACTATATTCCGTCGGGATCTACGGTTATGTCGCTGATGATCGAAATGGCGGTGTATATGGGATTTTCTGAGATCTATCTGATCGGTTGTGACTGTACCTCTACCTTCAGCGGCAACACGCACTTTATCAAAGGATATACCGATGATAAGCTGAAGGCAAGAGATGCGAAAAAGATCATTGACAGGATGCGTCGGCTGGGAATCCAGAGTGATGATTATGAGAAATATTTTCTGGACGGCTCACTGAATGCTTATACACTTTTGAAAGAACATGCCATCAAGCACGGTGTGACGATCTATAATGCCACCAGAGGTGGGGCATTGGAAGTGTTCGACCGGGTGGATCTGGATGATTTTATCTAAAGCTTTACAGATCCAGAAATTCGCTGAAATCATATCGGTCTTTTAAGATCATATCGACAGCTTCCCGCACCGGTGCCTGTCCGGCAGGTCTGGTCAGGAGGATGTCGATATAGGGTTTCAGGCTCTCGGCGCAGTCCGAGGGGGCAAAGGTGATGCCTGCGGTCTTTATGGCGCTGAGATCATTCATATCATCCCCAATATAGGCGGTCTGCTCCGGAGCCAGCCCATATTTATCCATGAGTTCCGTGAGCTTTGCAGCTTTGTTTTTTACTCCCTGATGGAACTCCGTCAGACCCAGCTCCTGACAGCGGTTGGCGACGATCTGGGAGTTTCTTCCTGTTATAATGGCAGGAATGATGCCGGCATCTTTCAGAAGCTTGATGCCGAGACCGTCTTTGACGTTAAAGGCTTTGAACAGTTCTCCGTCGTTGCCCATATAGATCTTTCCATCGGTGAGAGTTCCGTCTACGTCCATGGCAAATAATTTGATTTCTTTCAGGTCTTTCATACTTTCCTCCGTTCGTGCACGCCCTTTGCGCGCTATTGGCTGATCTCAAAACGGGATGGCGTCAGGAACTGGATTGGACAGTTAGACTGTCTGGTGTTCATATAATCTTCCAGCATGCTCTGGACATCGCGGTTTGCCTCATCGGCATTTTTGATATTTCGTGTCTTTTCCATTTCCTTCTGTATATAATTTCCACTGGGATCATGGCTGTAACCGTCGAAGCCCGCCATGGCGATGGAAGCGGGATCCAGTTCATCCAGGAGACGGAGAAGCAGGATGCCGGAATTGTCCAGCTGATCCCATCCACATTTGATCAGTCTTGTAAAATCAATGATATGCTGGTTTTTGTCCTCTGCATTCGTCACATTGGAGGTGACGATTTTTTTGTATTCTTTAAAGCGGCTGGCGTTTTTCCAGTAATTATATCGTTTTTTATTGCTGAAATACACATAGTTGATAGGATAATCGTGGGAGAGCAGGTTGACGCTGACTATCACGGGTTTCTTTTCCTGACAGTATTTCAGAATTTCTTCTTTGTGGGTGACGATGCTGTGTCCAGGAAGCAGCATTAGGATATCCTTGCCTTGAAGGTTTTCTTTTAACTGTGCCACATCTTTTTCATCATCCCGGATCGTCCCGTTATATTCCATATAGGTTTTTTCCAGAAGATCATAGTCATAGCGCTTTCTGGCATCACTGCCGATGCGGTTTAGGATATAATTGATATCCCGGCTGGAGATCCCGGCTTTTGCCGTCAGATAGGCGATGTTGTTGACGTGGGCGCTGTAGGAACCGGCCAGGAAATAGGGGGTAGAATATCCCCAGCTGCAGGTGCTGCGGATCCCGTCCACGTAGTTGTCAATGAGATCGAGAACCACGTCGATATCATAGCCGGCATTGTATTTGCGGTTCATATACTGCATGACCAGTTCGGTGTTGGTGTTGCCGGCGCCCCGGCCCATGCCTGCCATCGTGGCATCGATGACTACTTTCCGGAGTCCCTGGGTCATGTCCACAAATTCCTGGGATAAGGAGAAGGACATCTGAAGATTGTTGTGGGAGTGGAAACCGATGCGGGAAGATGCATTCAGATTCCGGTTGATCAGGTAAAATACCCGACGGAGATCTTCCTTGTACATGGATCCAAAAGTGTCCACGATACTGAAGGCATAAGGCTCCAGTGGATTGATCTTCTCGATCAGTTCCAGAAGTTCTGCGTCGGAGTAGCCCAGGATATCCACGGGCTGTACATAGAGCTTATAGCCCTTCTCTGTGATCTCCCGGCAGAAATCAATCACATCATAGCGTTCATTCTTAAAGAAACAGGCGCGGACGCCATCGATGGAGGTGCCGTCAAAAGGTTCCAGATTGGAAATGGTGTAGCGGCTGTAGTCTGCCAGACAGACATAGGAGGCCTGGCGGCGGTCCTCCGGCAAAAAGGGGCGCAGCTGCGCCGCATTGTTAAATATCGTACTTCCCTTTTCATGGGGTTCGTCTTTTAAAAAACCGCATTCGACCACATCGATGCCGCTTTCTGCAAGCCCCTTGATCATACCTTTGATCACGGTATTTCCAAACTGGGCATCCACGAGATATCCTCCATCCCGCAGTGTACAGTCTAATAATTGTACTCGTTTCATATCTTCTAATCCTTTCTCTCCGGGGGTTCCGGAGTCCGGCTAGTCTAATGTATCGATCCCCTGGATCACCCGCTCCACTTTTTCAATGTGTTCTGGCAGATCTACGCCGATAGAGGAGTGTTTTGTTTCTTTGAGGCGCATTTTATAACCCCGTTCCATGGCGCGCAGAGGTTCTATTCCTTCTCCCAGTTCCAGTTCAGTCTGAGTCATTTCCGAAAACTCTTTGAGAAAATCCCGTTTATATGCGTAAATTCCTACATGGCGGAACACTCTTGCCAGATGTCCGTCTTTTACATTGGAAGGGATGACAGAGCGGGAGAAGTACATAGCATCTCCCTGCTGATCTGTAACGACCTTTACTGTGCTGGCCGCTTTGATCTCTTCCGGATCGGTGATCTCTTTTTTCAGGCTTCCAAAATAAACGGAATCGTCCTCGAAAAAGATAGAGATAACCTCCTGGATCATTTCCGGATTGATGACGGGTTCGTCCCCCTGAATGTTGATGAACAGGTCGCCCTCTACTTTGGATGCCACCTCAGCCACCCGGTCGGATCCGGTTTCGTGCCTGTCTGAGGTCATGATCACTTTCATATTATGCTCGTCGCAGGCTGCTTTGATACGCTCGTCATCAGTAGCCACATAAACTTCATCGAATTCAGGGACTTTTTTTGCCTGCTGGTACACCCACCAGATCATTGGTTTGCCACAGATATCTACCAGTGGCTTGCCGGGAAAACGGCTGGATTTATAACGTGCAGGGATTACTCCAATAATTTTCATGAACATTCCTTCTTTCTATTTCTTTTTCTTGTGGTTGCCCGGACCGGGTTTTTCGGTAGCGAGAACATCCTCCAATTGGACTCTTGGAAAGACCTCCGATAATTTTCATACCTTTTTTCTATTTCTTTTTCTTGTGGTTGCCCGGACCGGGTTTTTCGGTAGCGAGAACATCTTCCAATTGGACTCTTGGAAAGACCTCAAGATTCCCACCCCGGGTAGCATTGTAGATCTTGATCCCATGCTGGTCGGCGTATTTTTTCAGCAGACGGTAGACGAACAGGGACCGGTCAATGATATGTTCCCCGATCTGTTCCGTGGTCACATTTTCTTTGTTCATACGGGTTTTAATACGGGAGATATCGGTCTGGGCGATTTCTTTCGTTGTATAGTTGTCGGTAAAATGGCCTCCGGCGGCATGGGGATTGGTGCAGTCCACTCCCAGCAGATAGATTTCTGAGAAGCCCATATGAAAGGCAAACTCGGCGGCAAGGGACAGAACCGTTGCCTTCACCATGCAGTAGGCAAAGATATTTCCCCTCACCTTATACCGCTCGCTGGCGATGGTGTGGACATAGGTGGTGTCCA
Organism: uncultured Eubacterium sp.; assembly: GCA_910585745.1. Taxonomy (GTDB): domain Bacteria; phylum Bacillota; class Clostridia; order Lachnospirales; family Lachnospiraceae; genus Eubacterium_F. The sequence goes on from CAJUFM010000003.1 coordinate 82,863, forward strand.
GCGTCCGCTTGGTCATTTTGTGATAGGTTTTCTCAATAGTAAATAAAGGTGATTTTACATTGTTATACAGCTCGTCCCTTAGCTTTGTGGCATAGATGCTGTCAGATACGCAGTGAAAGCTGGGGCGCCAGTCGGTCTGGTCAAATATTTTGTAAACCATATTTGTCCCAAAGGTGTACTCGTCTTTTAACAGGTGGAGATCCTCTGGTGACAGGCTGGGACCGTTACCGATCAGAAAGCACCGTTCTCCTTTGTGGCAGTCTTTCATGTCCATAAGGCGTCTGCCGTTGTTGTTCAGGAAAAGCCCATGCATATTAAACCATCCGGTAATGTTGTAGCGGACGATCATGTATACGATGCGGATACGGTTCAGGTTTTTTTTGAAGGTCTGGATCAGGTGTTCCCACAGACCGGGCTTGTGAGCCGGAATGGCGATACACTGTTCAATAACGCGCCTGGCAGCCTGTCCATCTTCCCATCTGTTAAATTTATCATGAAATGCCTGGTATTTAGGATCTTTGCTGTAATCAAAGTGTTTGAGCTGCTGTGTGACTGCCTGGGCAAGCGCCATTTCATTTTCAGTGATGGGACCTGGCAGCTCTGAGAGGTCAAAGTAAAAGCCCCGGATGTTACTGGCATACTCTTCCCGGTCATACATGTGAAATACCATGGGGCGTTTTAACACGCTGAAATCAAACATGGTGGATGAGTAGTCTGTGATCATCAGGTCGCTGATGATATAAAGATCGTTGATGTCGTCTACATCGGTAACATCAATGATATTGGATGTGCTTTCAATAATGCTGGAGAGTCCGATCTGATGATGGGCGCGGAATAGAAGCACGCAGTCCTCTGGAAGTCCTTCCATTACTTTTTCCAGATCCACGGAAGCGTTGTAGCGGAAGCCGGACTGTGCCTGAAAGTCTGTATCCCTCCAGGTGGGAGTATAGAGGATCACCCTCTGTTCCGGCCTGATCCCCAACCGTTCCCGGATCTGTGCGATGTCTTCCTCACTGTAGTGGAAGAGCGCATCGTTTCTGGGGTAGCCACATTCGATAAAAGGGTTTTCTTCCGGATGTTCCAGACCAAATGCCGAGGCGATCTTTTCGCTGTAATAGGGAGAGGGGGAGAGGAAGTGGGTGACTTTCTGTCCCTTTTTCCGGTAACGCTTGTGCATACGCTCTCTGGACTGTCTCGGATCGCTGTCGGTCTCGATATCGCAGCCCAGCCGTTTCAGCGGCGTGCCGTGCCAGGTTTCGATATAGACCTGATGTTTCCCGGGGATCAGAAAATCGGGAACACTCACATTATTTACCCAGAACCGGGAAGCGGCCGCATAGCGGAAATAATCCCGGCTCCCTTTTTTTACCAGTATCGTATGGGGATTTTCAGTCAGTTCCCTGTGTTTGTTCGGATCCGTAAATGCCCACACGAAGGTGTAGTCCCGGAAAGTATCATCCTCAGCCATTTTTTCATATATAGCTTTTACGCTGTCCCCGCAGCGTTTTCCATGATAGGATTCAAAAAAGACCATTTTATCCTGGGTGACATAAAAGATCCGGCACAATTTGAATTTGATCCGGTTTTTTATAAAAGACAGATCCTGTTTTAATCTATATTTCAATCGTTTATCCATATTCTTATTCTTTCTCAAAAACTTTCTTCATAAACGTGCATCTCAATCTATTTTACCATATTTGTATTTTATGTCAATTCAATAAAGCATTCTGCCAGTATTTTAAATTTGACAACTGGAGCAACAATGTATAAAATGAAAACAAATATACGATATGGGGGAAAAAACATGAAGGAAAAGAGTACACTTTATCTTGTGGTACCCTGCTACAATGAGGAGGAGGTACTGGATGAGACGGCAAAGCAGCTGACCCGGAAAATGGAAGATCTGATCGCTGCGGGCAAGATCAGCGATGCCAGCCGCATCGTCTTTGTAAATGATGGTTCGAGGGATCAGACATGGATCATTATCAGGCGTCTCCACGGGGAACACCGGCTGGTGAACGGGCTGAACCTTTCCCGGAACCGGGGACACCAGAATGCGGTGCTGGCGGGACTGATGTATGCCAAAGAGCATGCAGATGTGGCGATCTCCCTGGACGCCGACCTGCAGGATGACGTAAATGCCATCGATGAGATGATAGATAAATATTATGCCGGAAATGATGTGGTCTATGGGGTGAGGAGCAGCCGCAAAAAGGATACTTTTTTTAAAAAGACCACAGCGGAAGGTTTTTATAAAATGATGAAGTGGATGGGTGTGGATATCGTATTTAACCACGCGGATTACCGGCTGATGAGCCATCGTGTGCTGGAGCAGCTGGAGGATTATAAAGAAGTCCATCTGTTTTTGAGAGGGATGATCCCATTGATCGGATATCCGTCGGATAAAGTGTATTATGAGAGACACGAGAGATTTGCAGGAGAGAGTAAGTATCCCCTGAAAAAGATGCTGGCATTTGCCTTTGATGGTATTTCATCCTTTAGCGTTAAGCCCATTCGTTTTATCGTGTGGCTTGGATTTATTGTATTTTTTATCAGCGTTCTTATGCTGTTCTATTCTATTATGCAGTTTGTTCTCGGTGATACGGTGCCGGGATGGAGCAGTCTGATCGTCTCCATCTGGGCGCTGGGAGGGCTGCAGCTTCTCGCTATCGGTGTCGTGGGCGAATACATCGGAAAGGTGTACATGGAGGCAAAGGGAAGACCCAAATATGCCATTCAAGATATATTGGATGATAAAAATAGTGACTGCAGTTAGCAATTTATTTTCTTTTTTTACTTGCGTTTTTTAAATACCCATTCCCTCTGGATAAGGGAAGACCCCAATATGCCATTCAGGATATATTGGATGATAAAAATAGTGACTGCAGTTAGCAATTTATTTTCTTTTTTTACTTGCGTTTTTTAAATACCCATTCCCTCTGGATCTGGAAACTGACGGTAAACAGGATCGTATCTATAATGCATTTGCGGATGGTGGATGAGAAGATAAAGGTCAGCGCCTTGTCCACTAGCAGTGCGGATATGATCAGCTGGCAGATGCACAACGTGTAATATTTTAGTATGATCTTGAAATCCTTAGACTCGTTGTGGAATACCTGGCGTTTGTTGATGGTGAAGTTGTACAGGGAGGAGCCCAGCCTGGACAGTACGCTGCGCAATAAAATAAACAGCGAGATCTCCAGACCGAAAAAAGAGATCTGGACTTTGTCGCCGATCAGCGGGCGGAAGATCAGCCCCAGCACGTAATACAGAGCGATATCAATAACAAAGCTGGAAAGAGAGCTGAGCATAAATTTAAGAAATACCTTATAGATCCGGATGGAATCGATAAAGGGGTTAAAATGGGAGCTCTCATTGTTTTCCAGGTAAATGGTGCGGATGGGAAATTCCAGAATGGGGATCTGGCACTCCCTGGCGCAAAGGAGCATATTCATCTCGTATTCAAAACGCTCTCCTTTGGTCTTGGCAAAATACTCCTGCATCAGCGTCCGGGACATGCCTCGCAGCCCGGTCTGGGTATCAGATACGTTGATACCGCACAAAAGTTTGATAAAATGCCTTGTAAATTTGTTGCCAAAACGGCTGCGAAGAGGGATTGCCTTATCGTCAAACTGACGGCAGCCAAGGATCAGGTGGTCCGGATGTTCCTGTACCAGTCTGGCGCAGGTGAGGATATCTTCGATCACGTGCTGTCCGTCACAGTCCACCGTCACTGTGCCGTTTATATCCGGCCGGTTGTCCAGAATGTGGTTAAATGCAGATTTAAGTGCGATTCCCTTTCCAAAATTGATGACGTGCCGCAGGATGCGGCAGTTGTATTCTTCTTTACAGGTCTTAAAGTATTTTCGATTTTTGATCTCACTGCCATCGTCCACCAGAATAATATTTTCAAAGCCAGCCTCCGTCAGCTCTCTCACGAGAGTGATCATCCGTTCATCTGGATTCAGGGCGGGAATAACAATGGCTATTTCGTGATAAAATGTCCCCATGATCTTCTCCTATTTATTCCGGCACTTAGCCGGAGAGTTAGCTTGGGCAGTATATCTTCTGCCCCCCAACATCAATATATTTTTAAGTATAAACCTTTCAGGACAGAAGGGCAAGAAGTTTTTCCGGGGAAGGACTTGCATGTATCCGGGGGGTATTTTATAATAAGATAAGTATTTGAGCAATGATGAAAAGAGGGATCCTTTGAGAATTTCAGTTGGCATTGTCGCCTATAACGAGGAAAAAAATCTTCCGCGGATACTGGAGGACGTGGTAAAACAGACGTTTCCTCACGATCAGATGGAAGTGGTGCTGGTGGACAGCCGGTCTGAGGATGGCACCAGGGACTTGATGCAAAAGTTTGCCAAAGAGTATAAAGATGAGTTTTTCAGTATCCGGGTGGTGGACAATCCGGAACGCCGCCAGAGCTGTGGCTGGAACCATGCCATCCGGGCATTTACCACGGAGGTGCTGATCCGGGTGGACGCCCACAGCAGCATTCCTCCGGAATTTGTGGCAGAGAATGCAGCAGCGCTGGAAGAGGGTGAGATGGTGACAGGAGGCGTCCGGCCCAATATCGTAGAAGAGGACTCTCCCTGGCAGCAGGTGCTTCTCACCGCCGAGAGCTCCATGTTCGGCAGCAGTGCCGCGGGATTCCGGCGGGAGGGGAAAAAGGCTTATGTGAAGTCATTTTTTCACGGAGCCTACCGCCGGGAAGTGTTTGAAAAGGCAGGGGTATTCCGGGAGGATCTGGGGCGGACGGAGGACAATGAATTTCACTACCGCCTTCGGCAGAAGGGGTTCCGGCTCTGTATGGTGCCGGAGATTATTTCATACCAGATGATCCGGCCGGATCTGGGGAAGATGTGCCGCCAGAAGTGTGCCAATGGCTACTGGATCGGGCTGACAGCGGGTGTCTGTCCCGGATGTCTGTCCCTGTATCACTTTGTGCCCTTCGCCTTTCTGTGCGGGATACTGTTTACTTCCCTTCTGGCAGTGTTGTCCTGTCCTCAGCTGGCGGTGCTGATGTGGTCATTGTACTGGCTGCTGGCTGTGGGGATGGCGGTCCTGGCTGTCAGAGGACAGAAAAAATATCCAGGGCATCTTTTGCTGCCGGTGCTGTTCTTTTTTTTGCATGTGAGCTATGGGGCGGGAACGCTGGCGGGGCTGGTAAAGATGCCATTCTGGCGGAGAAAACATACCAGTAGTTGTACAACTGATCTCCGTACTTGTGAAAACCAACGGGAAAAGGAATGAGGGAGCCGATGGAACATAGAGAATATACGCAAAAAGAATTAGAGGGGCTGCACCGGGTGAGCCTGGAGATGGCAGAGGTGTTTGTGGCGTTCTGTCAGGAACGGGGACTGGTCTGTTATTTCTGTGGCGGCGGCTGTATCGGGGCGCTGCGGCATAAAGGATTTATACCCTGGGATGACGATCTGGATTTTTTTATGCCGAGAGAGGATTATGAGATATTTGTGAGTCAGTGGCGGTCTTATGAGAAGGGAAAGCGCTATCTTTTGTCGGATACCACAGAGGATTATGTGGACCGCAACAATTTTGCCACCCTCAGGGACAGCATGACCACTCAGGTGAAGCCTTATCAGAAGGATCTTGCTATCCCCCACGGAGTGGCATTGGATGTGATCCCCCTGGACGGGTATCCTGAGGGAAAGTGGCAGAGAAAGTTTCAGTGCATGTGGGCACTGGTCTACTCGCTGTTCCGGGCCCAGACTGTGCCGGAAAAGCATGGGGGACTAATGGCGGCGGGAAGCCGTCTGCTTCTGGGGATCTTCCGGGGAAAAAAGATCCGTTACCGGATCTGGAGACTGGCAAAGAAAAAGATGACCCGCTATCCAGTCCGGGAATGCCATTATATCACCGAACTCTGCTCGGGACCTTATTATATGAAAAAGAAATACCGGAAGGAATGGTTTGAAAAGGCAGTCTTTGTGGATTTTGAGGGACGGAAAATGCCCATTCCCATCGGCTATGACGGATATCTCAGGGAAGCTTTTGGCGACTACATGCAGCTGCCTCCGAAAGAAAAACAGAAGGCACACCATGACTGCGTCCTGCTGGATCTGGACAAACCCTGTGTTCCGGTGGAAGACAGAAAAGAAATGTGAGGACAAATTATGCTGAGTGAAAAAGAGCTGGCGGAATTAAAAGAGCTTCAGGAAAAATGCCTGGAGATCACATTGGTGTTCCAGGAATTTTGTGAGAGGCATCATCTGTTGTTTTATCTGTGTGGCGGCGGCTGCATTGGGGCGCTGCGCCATGGCGGGTTTATCCCCTGGGATGATGACATTGATGTCTTTATGCCCAGGGAAGATTATGAAAAAATGTGCCGTCTGTGGAAGCAGGAGATGGATGAGAGCAGATACCGGCTGAGCCGGACCAGTGAAACGGAATTTTTACGTTCCCAGCTCACCGCGATCACCGATGAGGAGACAACTTTTATAAAGGAGAGGCAGATGGATCTGGATATGGCCCACGGCGTCCGGCTGGAGATCCTGCCTTTGGACGGCTGCCCTTCCTCCCGCTGGAGACGTAAATGCCAGCTTTTGTGGGGACTTGCTTATCAGATCTACATCAACCAGGAAGCGCCCACCAGCAAAGGGAAGCTGCTGTATGCCGTCGGAAAATGTATGCTGGCACTGGCTCCAGGCTGGAAGAACCGCTGGCGGATGGCGCGTATGTGTGAACACCATATGTCCCGGTATCCCATCTGTGATTGTGACTATGTGACGGAGCTCTGTGTGCGTTACAATTATATGGTCAATGAATATCCCAAAGAGATCTTTGAATCTGCCGTATACAAAGATTTTGAGGGGTATAAACTGCCCATACCCGTCGGTTACGACACCTATCTGAAAATGGCATTTGGCGATTATATGGAGCTGCCGCCAGAGGAGAAACAGCTTCCCTCCCATGACGGCATGTGTGTGGATGTTCATAACAGCTACAAAAAGTACCGGGGGAAAAGTTATCCGGTGAAACGTATTCCGGAAAAACCATGAGAGGAATAAGGGGAAGATGGAGAGAGGGAAAATGAAGAAAGGGCTGCTGTCTATTATTATTCCGGTCTATAATTCCAGGGACCGGCTGGCAGAATGTTTTGAGAGTATTGTAAATCAGAATTTTGAGAGAATGGAGGTCATTGTGGTGGATGACTGTTCCAGTGACGGAAGTCTGGAACTGTGTATGGAATATGAAAAAACCTATGCTTATTTCCATGTGTTCACCAAGGAAAATGAGGGCGTATCGGCGGCGAGAAATTATGGTCTTGCCAGGGCACAGGGGGAGTACATCCAGTTTGCAGACAGCGATGACATGCTGTATCCGGATGCCTGCCGCCGTCTTGTGGAATGTATGGAGCGGGATGCCAGTGATCTTGTGATCTGTGGCTACTATAACGAGAGAGAGCAGAGTAAGATCCTGCCTCTGGATCTTATGGTGGAGGGCAGGGAGGGTCTCCGGGAACAGTTTCCCTCTCTTTTTACCCAGTTTTTGATCCATGTGCCCTGGAATAAGCTGTATCACAGGAGGGTGCTGGAGCAGGCTGAGGCTGCATTTCCCCTGGATCTAAACAAAGGAGAAGACCTTCTATTTAACCTGAAGGTGCTGGAGCAGGCGGAGAGCATCAGCCTGCTGCCGGAGGCGTTGTATTTTTACCACAATGTGAATGATCAGTCCCTCTCCTTCCGGTTCAGGGAGGATTCCATGGAGATTGAGGAGCGGCTGTTCCAGAGTGTGGCTGCCTTCTGGGATCATTGCGGAGGAAAGCCGGATCCCGGATTTTTATCCCATTTTTATCTGACCGCGGTGAAAAATAAATTATATGCCCTGGTGGGAAGATCGGGATTTGACGCCGGAACCTGCCGGGAATATATGAAAAAATGGGGAAGGCTGGAAAGTGTGGGCAGGCTTTACGGTCTGAGGCAGTGTTTCGGGGCAAAGGACAGAATACTGTTATATCTGATTAGGAACCAGAGGACAAGAGTTTTGTACCTGTATTATAAATGGATGGGAGACTGATCATGAAGAAAAAGATAGCTTTTGTGGATTTTGATATGAGTATACGGGGCGGAGGACAGCAGGTGCTCTGCAATATCGCCAATGCCCTGGCGGATGAGGATCCCAATCAGGAGAAATACGAGATTTATGTCATAAGCCTGATCCATGAAAAGGAAGAATGTGCCTATGGGCTGAGAGAGGGGATCCATTATTATAATATTCTTCCCTATAAAGCCAGGATCCGGGAAGTGATGTCCAGAGCAGGAAAAGATTTCCGCAGATATTGTGTGGAGCAGGGCATTGAGCTGTTGTTCTATGTGGGGGTCTATGCGGGATTCTGCGCCGGGTTTCCGGGAAGAAAGCTGGATATTCCAAAGGTGTTTTGTGACCACGGTGCACTGATGAACCAGTGGAAGGATAAAGTGGTGCGTTTTATGCGCCGTAGGGGTTCCCGGTACGCAGACCGGACTGTTGTTCTCACCAGGCAGAGTGAGAAGGCCTATTATGAAAGATTTCATTGTAAGCCGGGGCGGGTGATCACCATCTACAACTGGATCGATGATGTGATCCTGGATGCAGCCGGGGATTATGATGCGGAAAGCCGGAAGATACTGACAGCGGGGCGTTTTTCCAGGGAAAAGGGAATGGATCTTCTGGTGGATACAGCGGTGGCACTGAAAAAGAAGACAAAAGATTTTGTGTGGGAAGTATACGGAGACGGGGAACTGTGGGATGAGATCAACCGGAGGATCCGGGAAGAGGGACTAGAGAAAAATGTAAAACTTATGGGGCTGACCGACGAGATGGAGCGCTGTTACCGGGGGCACAGCATGTATGTACTCACCTCATACCGGGAGGGACTTCCTCTGGTTCTGTTAGAGGCGAAAGCCAACCATCTGCCACTGGTAAGTTTTGATATTGTGTCGGGACCGGGGGAGATCATAGAAGATGGAACCGATGGCGTGCTGATACCGCCTTATGATACGGAAGAGATGGCATGTCAGATCTATGGTCTTTTGTGCAGCCAGGAGAAGCGGATCCGAATGTCAGAGTGTTCCGGCAGGAATCTTGAGGAATTCGGAAAAGAAAAAATCCTCAGCCAGTGGCGGGCACTGATCGAGGATATGGTGTCAGGCTGACTGCGCTGCCAGACTTCCTTTGTTGGCACAGTGGAGGTAGCCGATGGCGGTATATAACAGCATGGTTTCAATATTTACCGTAAAGAATACATCGTGAAAGCACATCAGGAAGATCAGTATGGCCACAGTCAGTGAGACAAAAAATAAGTAGTTCTCACTGACTGTATCTTTTTGCCGTAGTTTTTTAATGGACTGCAGGAAGACCAGCAGAAAAAATGCACCCATCACACAGAAACCAACGGCTCCGGTTTCCACCAGCAGGGAGAGATAGCCATTGTGGGTGACGTACTGGGTCTTTGCCAGATAGCTTTCCGGGTACTTATCTGTTACATAGGGAAGGGCACTCCGGACAGAAAAGCCAAAAAGAGGCTTATCTTTGTACAAAGCCAGATAATTTTTCCATATGGTAGAGCGGTTATTGGTGATGTTATCGGTGTCCACATCCTCGCGGACCATATCATTTACAGCCCGCTCTGGTTCCATCATTTGTCCGATCTGGCGCAGCGGGAAAAAGATCAGAGAGTAGACCGCGATCATGGCGGCCAGGGCGATCAGCCCTCTCTTTGCGCTCTGGATAAAAAACCTTCCAAGACCCGTCTCCCCTCTGGAGAGGTGCTGCCGGTAGGTGATGAGGACCACGGTAAATAAGATTGTACCGGCTGCTGCGATAAAGATCGTCCTGGAGTTAGACATGATGATATAACAGGTATTGATAACAATACTTGCCCCGCAGTAGACTTTTAATGGGAAAAAGCTGGTCTTCCGGATGGTAAAAAGCAGAAGCAGGATCAGGATCAGAGAGGTGAAGGCGGCAAAATTCGGGTCCGAAAATAACCCAAAGAGCCTGCCGTCTACGATGCCCTGCCGGATCCTGTGTCCTTCTGGATTCAAGATCGTATAATGGATATTTGTTATATACTGCCAGAGGGAGGCGACGCAGGTTATGTTCCAAAAAAAAGAAGTTAAAAAGGCCGTGAAACGGAGACAACGCATAAGCCTGTCCTCTTTCATGATCTTTGGCAGGAAATAAAAAAGTATCAGCTGGGAGGCAAAGGTAACGAGCCCAAGTATATTACCTGCCAGCTCATATTTGTAATTCAGCAGGGAAGAGATACCGAGAACCAGGATAAATACACCGAGAAGAATGGTCTGGGCATCCGGCCGCCGGCTGTTTCTCAGAATATAAAGGCAGAAGAGTGAGAGAATTCCTCCGCCAATGACAATGAACTTATATAAAATATCTGCCGCTGGTCCTTCCCACAGCACCGTCGTTGGAACAAAACGGGTTGAAATGCTGTACAGTGCATAAAAGATAATATAACAGCAGATGATCTGTTGTAATCTGTTTTTCATGATGATCCTCCATTTCATCCAGAGAGTACACTCTTGAGAGTATACTCTCAAATATTGATTTTTTCAACTTTTTTTTATATAATAATTGTAATAAAGGAAAATAATGAGAGTAAGAGAGGGAAAATGTCTGGTGGTGCAGTGGCGCCGTGAGCCAGATAAAGATTGACGGAAATGGAGGAAGAGCAATGCCCTGGTTTAAAAAATATGTGGAAAGCGGCAGGCTGTCCATGATCTACCGGATCCTGCTGGTGGTCTGGGATGCAGCCTGCATCAATCTATGTTCTTTTGCAGCGCTGTTTATCCGCTATGAGCTGAGATGGGACCGGTTCTTAAAAAGCGGTATTACTTCGGATTATCCTCAGGGATATGTGACGACACTGCAGGAACTTATCATTATCAATACACTGATCACATTGCTGATCTTTGCCCTGTTCCGTCTGTATAACAGTCTCTGGCGTTATGCCAGTCTCGGAGAGGTGCTGAATATCGCCGTGGCATGTTTGCTGTCTGCGGTGGTACATTTTCTGACGGTGTTTGGAACCTATCGCAGACTGCCCAGGTCTTATTTTGTGATCTATCTGCTGCTTCTGTTTATTATGACGCTGGGCGTCCGGTTTTCTTACCGTATCATCCGGCTCTTGTACAACGAAAATGTCCACGGTGTGGGGATGCGCAATACGATGGTGATCGGAGCGGGAGAATCCGGTAATATCGTGATCAATGAGCTGAAGATGAGCAAGAAACTGGACAGCAATATCTGTTGTATCATCGACGACAACAAATCCAAGCACAATACATTTATCAACGGTGTGAAGGTGATCGGCGGCAGGGATCAGATCCTGGATGCGGCGAAATATTTTGCTATCAATGAGATCGTGCTCGCCATGCCCAGTGCGCCGAAAAAGGATGTAAAAGAGATCCTGGAGCTGTGCCAGCAGACCGGGGCAGAGCTAAAGATCCTTCCGGGTGTGTACCAGTTTGTGAATGGAGAGGCGGCAGTAGAAAAGCTCCGTCCGGTCCAGATTGAAGACCTTCTGGGGCGGGAGCCGGTGAAGACCAACCTCGAATCCATAACTGGATATGTGAAAAATAAAGTGGTGTTGGTCACCGGCGGCGGTGGTTCCATAGGCAGCGAGCTGTGCCGGCAGCTGGCGGCAAACCAGCCGAAGATGCTGATCATCTTCGATGTATACGAAAATAATGCTTACGACATCCAGCAGGAGCTGCGGGCAAAATACCCCCATATGCATCTGGAAGTACTGATCGGTTCTGTGCGCAATACCAGCCGGGTGGATAAGATTTTTGAACAATACCGGCCGGATATCGTCTATCACGCTGCTGCCCACAAGCACGTGCCGCTGATGGAAGACAGCCCCAACGAGGCGATCAAAAATAATGTATTTGGCACCTATAAGACTGCCCTGGCGGCGGATAAGTATGGCGCAAAAAAGTTTGTATTGATCTCTACGGACAAGGCAGTGAATCCTACGAATATCATGGGGGCCTCCAAACGGATCTGTGAAATGATCGTACAGGGCCTGAACCGGCAGTCTTCTACGGATTTTGTGGCAGTGCGGTTTGGAAATGTTCTGGGCAGCAATGGAAGCGTGATTCCGTTGTTTAAAAAACAGATTGAGGCAGGAGGTCCGGTTACGGTGACGGACAAGAACATCATCCGGTATTTTATGACGATACCAGAGGCAGTTTCCCTGGTACTGCAGGCGGGAGCCTTTGCCAGGGGCGGTGAGATCTTTGTTCTTGATATGGGGGAACCAGTGAAGATCGATGACCTGGCAAGGAATCTGATCAAGCTTTCCGGTTATGTTCCCGATGAGGATATTAAGATCGTTTATACTGGGCTTCGTCCTGGAGAGAAACTGTATGAGGAGATCCTCATGGATGAGGAAGGACTGACGGAGACAGAAAATGCCCTGATCCATATTGGCAAGCCGATTGAGTTTGATGAAGCTGCATTTTTTGACCAGTTGGAGCGATTGTATGAAGAGGTATACAACGAGGTCCCTAATATCAAAGAAATCATTTCGGATCTTGTACCTACCTACCACATAAAAGAAGAGGAACGCAGACGGGAGAAAAAGAGCCTGGATCACAAATTTACAGAATTTTATGAATCCAGCAAAAAGCTTCCGCATTAATTATGAAAAAATTGGGAAAAATTTTAAAGAAGATATTTATAGTAATCTTTCGGGTCCTTCCATTGAGAAGAGCTGTCATTTTTGAGAGTCATCCGGATCTTTCGGATAATTCCTATGCCTTGTACCAGGAATTATTAAGGAGAGGGATTCAGAAACGGTACCACCTGTATTGGATGAAGACCTTCCACAGCGGTGAAGTGCCTGAGCTTCCCGAAGGGGTGTCTGTCTTTGAAAATGAACCTGGAGGACTGGCAGAGACGATGCGCAGGACCTATATCCTGAATACGTCAAAGTATATCATTGACTGCAACTCTTTTGTTTATAAGAGGCGAAAGGGGCAGATCCGCATTCATCTGGGGCATGGCATGCCAGTGAAGATAGATCTGGATTACAGTAGAAGATTTGGGGACTGTGATGAATACCTGGTGCTGTCAGAGTTCTGGAAAGAAATTTATACAAAGCAGATCCTGGTTCCAGAGCAGAAGTTATGCTATCTGGGATATCCAAGAAATGATGTGCTGGTGAATCCCCCTGCCTGTCCGGTATGGGAGAAAGCGGTGGCGGATTACAGCAGGGTGATCCTCTGGATGCCCACCTACCGCCAGCATCGTCGGCATATGGAGGGAGCCATGGCAAATGAATATCCCTATGGCATGCCTTGCATCCATGACAGGGAAGAGATGGAGGCCTTTCACCGGGTACTCTGTGAGAAAAATATCCTTGTTCTGTTCCGCCCCCATCCTGTTCAGGAACTGTCATTGTTCCGGGACAGCGCATTGACACATATCAGCATCGCGGATGACTCTTACCTGGAACGATTTCAGATGACACTGTATGAGCTTCTGGCAAAGTCAGGGGGATTGATCACCGATTATTCTTCGGTGTATTTTGACTATCTTCTGACGGATCAGCCGGTGGCACTTACCATTGAAGACAGAGAGGAATATTTCCAGCATTTTGCTTTGGCATTTCCGGAGTATAAAGCGTATATTAAGGGATCCTATATTGAGAATACAGAGGATCTTATCCAGTTTATCTGGGATACGGCAGAGGGGATTGATACCAGCAGACCAGAGCGGCTGCGTGCAAAAGAGATGTTCCATTCCTATGTGGATGGGAGGTCAGCAGAACGGATTGCTGATATGCTGGAAACGGAATATGGATTGTAAAATGAATTTTGTTGCTTTGTGAAGGAGAGATGAAGTTGGATTACACCAATATGAACTATATCATATATTTTGATTATGCTTCTCTGATCATTATGTCAGTGCTGGTCATATCTTTTTATATGATCAAGCATTTGGACAATATGCAGAACCGGATGCTGAAGGTTATGCTGTTAAGCCATTTTCTGGTTATCGGTATGGATATCATCAATGTGATCGGACCGAAGTTTACCATGCCATTTAACTATCAGATTTTGTATGGCTCCCATCTGTGTTATTTTCTGCTGCACAATGTGACGGCATTCGCCTTTTTCTTCTACTGCTGTTTTATGGTGGATCAGTACGGCGGAGGAAAGCGGTGGCTCCAGATCATAACCTGCCTTCCTATGACGGGTATTTTTGTGCTGGTAGCATCAAATTTCTGGACGGGCTGGATCTTTTATCTGGATGATAACTTAAGATATTACCGGGGAAGTCTGATTCTGGTGGCTTATGCTGTTGTGCTGTTCTATGTTCTGTTATCTCTTATTATGATCAGCAGATACCGGGAAAGGTTGTCCTGGCTTCAGAGAGTAGTTACATATTTTTACATTATGCTCTGTATCGTCAGTGCTGGGGTACAGTACTTTTATCCCAAGCTTCTGGTGGAATGTTTTGGTGTCACGGTAGCGCTTATGATCCTGTTTTTTTCCACAGCAAAATTAGCAGACTTTTATGACGAAGATTTTAATGTGCTGAACCGTCACGCTTTTATGGAGATTATAGACAGCAGTTTATACTGGATCGACAGACGGTATCTATATGTGATCAAAGTTCATGATTTTCAGCTGTACCGTGTTACACTGGGAAAAGATTTTCAGGAGAGGCTGGCCCAGACCGTCATCCTGTATCTGCAGGAAGCATTTCCCCAGGGGTATGTATTTCATTACACCAATAGTGAGTTTTTGCTTGCCTTTAAGAAGGACTTCGGGCAGCAGGAGGCAGACAGAACCCTGCAGCAGCTGAACGAGAGGTTCAGCGGGGTATGGCAGATCGGAGATAACCAGATCCGGTGTGCTTATCATATCGGCATGTTTTCCTGGGGGAAGGAAGAAGAACTCAACCAGGCAGGAAAACTGAAAGAGTGCCTGGATTATATCAATGATTATTCCCGTCTTATCGATCATCCGGTACTGACGCTAAAGGATATGAAGATCGGGGCGGTGGCAAGAAATCTTCTGGTGCAGAAACTGATCCAGGAAGCGGTGGATCAGGATGGATTTGAGATGTATTACCAGCCGATCTATTCGGTAGAGGAAAATCGTGTGGTATCGGCGGAAGCACTGATCCGTCTGAAAAATACAGATCACGGATTCATATCTCCGGAGGAATTTATCCCTATCGCAGAACAAAATGGACTTATTATGAAGATTGGAGAATTTGCTTTCCGGTCTGTGTGCCAGTTTATCCAGGCACAGGGGCTGGAACAGTACGGAATCCGTTTTATTGAGGTTAATCTGTCTGTGGTGCAGTGTATGCAGGAGAGACTTTACAAACAGCTCCTGGATATCATGGTGGAATATGGGGTGGAGCCGGACCAGATCAATCTGGAGATCACGGAGACCGCCGAGGTAACCCAGATGGGAGCATTTCAGGATAATGTATCTGCCCTGAACCAGAAGGGAATAGGCTTTTCTCTGGATGATTACGGAACCGGATATTCCAATATTGGTTTCTTATATAAATTTCCTTTTCGCATTATCAAGATCGACAAGAGCCTATTATGGGGGGCTTTTGAGAATGAAAAGGCGATGATCACCCTGGAGAGCAGCATTGATCTTGCTAAGCGGCTGAACCTCCAGGTGGTGGTAGAGGGTGTTGAAAATGAAGAGCATCAGGATAAATTGACGGAGATGGGGTGCGATTATCTTCAAGGGTATTATTTTTCCAAGCCGGTGCCAGAATCCGAGTTTATCCATTATATACAGCAGCAGTGTCAGCTCGACGGCGAGAATTTGAAGCCGCTGTTGAACTAAGATATGTTTTCCGTTCACAATGGGATTTTTGCAGCATATATTATTCATGACACCTGCCGCCCGGCATTATGATCCCGGTGACTCCGGAATCGCTGTGCTGGTTTTTCTCTGGCGGCACCATAGTAAGGAAGGGCTGTTATGGAGATCTATGTAGTGAGGCCGGGGGATTCTGTGGACCGGATCGCCCAGGAATTTTCTGTGCTGGCAGAGAGTATCATCTGGAACAACCAGCTGGTGTTTCCCTATCCCCTGGCGGTGGGGCAGGCGCTTCTGGTGGGAGAGTATGATGAGACGGCAGATCCAAGGCGTATCGATGCCGGGGGATATGCCTATACTTATATCAGTAACTGGGTTCTGAGGCAGACCATTCCTTTTTTGAACCGGCTTTTTATCTTTTCCTATGGCTTTACCCTGGAGGGGGCGCTGGTCTATCCGCCCAGGGATGAGAGCTGGATGATCGGGTTATGCCAGGAAAATGGAACGATGCCAGTACTGACCCTCACCCCCTTTGGCAGCGATGGCAAGTTTAACAATAATCTGATCCATCAGCTGGTCACCAATGACGTAGTGTCTGATGAACTTTTAGACAATCTGGTGTCTGTCATGCAGCAAAAGGGCTATGGCGGCATCGATATTGATTTTGAATACATTCTGGCAGAGGACAGGGATGCCTTTACTGCCTTTGTGGAGAAGACGGTCGAAAGGATGCACGAAAATGGATTTGTGGTATCTGTT
Organism: uncultured Eubacterium sp.; assembly: GCA_910585745.1. Classification (GTDB taxonomy): domain Bacteria; phylum Bacillota; class Clostridia; order Lachnospirales; family Lachnospiraceae; genus Eubacterium_F. The sequence continues at coordinate 99,455 of CAJUFM010000003.1, forward strand.
GCCCTGGCGCCCAAAACATCGGCGGATCAGAGGGGGCTTTTATATGAGGGAAAAGATTATGGGGCTCTGGGAAATGCAGCGGATGAGGTGCTGCTGATGACTTATGAGTGGGGGTTTAAACACGGTCCTCCTATGGCAGTTGCCCCCTTAAATATGGTACGGCGGGTAGTAGATTATGCGGTGACGGAGATCAATCCGGCGAAGATCAATCTGGGAGTGCCCAATTATGGCTATGACTGGCCGCTTCCCTTCGTGCGCGGAGAGACGGAAGCGAGAACCATTGGGAATGTGGAGGCAGTGCAGATTGCCATCCAGAATGGGGCGGAGATTCGTTTTGATGATGTAGCCAGAAGCCCATATTTTGAATATTTAGATGAAAGCGGAACCGAGCATGTGGTCTGGTTTGAAGACGCCAGAAGCATCCGTGACAAATATGCCCTTCTTCCAGAATATGGTCTCAAAGGAATCGGCGTGTGGCAGATCATGCGTTGGTTTCGGGGGATGTGGCTGGCAGAGCTGCTACCTTGAGGAGAAGTTCCTCAGCAAAGCGGGCGATTTCTTCTGTGGGCTCCTGCAGTCCGTTGTCAAGCCAGCAGCCTAACATACCGCCATAGCCGTGGGCTAGAAAATAATACAGCCATTTTTTCTGTGTCTCTGTGAGATGAGGAAAAAACTTCTGAATCAGAAAGGAAGCATTTTCATAGCAGACCGACAGGATCCGGGAGGCGAACTGGGGATCACCGTGGGAAGAGCCCACGATCTGAAACCATTCGCCTCGTTTTTTCAGGTGTTCTAACAGCTGGATAAAACTCTCCCGGATACTGAGCTGCTGAAACTGGGACAGGCTGTTAAGAAGTTCCTCTAAAAATTCCTCCTCCAGCTTTTGCAGAAGATCAAAGGCATCGTTATAGTATTTGTAAAAAGTAGCCCGGTTGATCTCTGCCATCTCGCAGATCTTTGTGACGGTGATCTTGGAGACGGGCTGCTCTTTCAGCAGCTGGATAAAACTCTCCCGGATCATCATTTTCGTATATCTCGTTCTTGCATCGATTCCCATTGACAAAATCCCCTTTCCATCAAGCATGCCCAGGACAAAGCAGGGTTCAAAGCCACAGGGTCGATCTGATGCTGTGGTGCTTATATCC